>JBGSUE010000011.1:0-42342 GCA_041753515.1 Patescibacteria group bacterium | reverse complement strand
CGCTTCCCCGCTTTTCTCCTAGAGACCGAATATCGCTTCAATCACCGTGCTACAATCGAGAAAGATCTACGCATGTTGCTAGCGCAACATCGCCGAAAAGAAAGACTTATAATTTAACATCTAACTGGGCAAGACCCTTGCTAATTACTTTCCGAATACCAATATTTCTGGAGTAAGCAATGCCCTTGTTGGGAATGTGGGAATATTGAAGTTGTACTCTATGTTTATCAGTAAATGAGCGTATCTTATATATGGTTGAGAGATTTTTATTATCACTGCTGTCAATAATGATAAGCTGACGGGGAAGCAATTTCCCAGATACTATACCCTGTACAGTTCGTATTAACTTTTTATACCTATCGCGTGTGACTATGATAACATCTGCAGTTAATCGATCCATAAATTACTTTCGTATATTTTCATGATTTTGTGATAGTTTTTTTCCAAAAGGAAATGTTTTTGGATATGCTGTATACGCCGTTTTGACAAGCCAGTTTTTTGCCTGTTCGAAAGGTGGAAAAACCATTGAATCCGGTCTGCAAGAGCCTCAGAAGAAATGCTATCTGCTACCAGTTTCGGATGAATGTCGTGGAGTATTTCAGTTATAGCTCCGGCAGGTGTGCCAACGACCGGTATGCCTTGGGCAAGACTTTCCAGGATAACCATTCCAAACGTTTCAAGATCAACAGATGGGATGATAAAAAGATCCGTTTGGCTGAAAAGTTCCTCTTTTTGTTCATCTGTGACGGCATGAAGAAAGTGAACCTTGGTAAGAAGATTGAGCCGCTCGTATTTCTGGAACATTCCATACCAGCTGAAATATTCGACTGGTGAAGCTAGTCTGAGATGGTATGACATTCTTTTCAGCGAGAGCAATTGGCAAGCCTTAAGAAGAAGCCCGACTCCTTTTCTGGGTTCTGCCCTGCCGATAAACAGGAGAGATGGGGCGTCTAAACTTTTCCGTACCTGTTTTCGTTTGATGATGCCGTGAAGTTTCGAAGTAGAAATGTACCCCGGTAGTTTCATTATCTTTCCTGCATCAGAAAATCCGAAGTGGCGGCGAAGGAGCATAGCTGAATAGTCACTAAAAATGACTGTTTTATCGCAAAGATGAAAGAGTATTTTCTGTGCATGTTTTCTCCCCCATTGGGTGATTCGTGACAGCATACTATTTCCGCTGAATTTATCCTGGCTTTTCATTTCCAGGTCGTATGCTCCATAAAAGGTTATGACCTTTTTAATCTTCCAGGTTTTCCAGTATAAAAGAGTGTAAAATGCTGACCATGTTGTGGATAGATGGACGATTTGAATATTGAAAAGGTTGAATAGTTTATGTATATGATATATGTATTTGATGCTATTTTTGATTCTGGCAAAGAAGGAATACTCAATTTTTTTTGGAATAATTATTGTTGTGCATCCTGGGAAAAACAGCTCGGGATTTTCGAGGTTTCCCGGCATTCCAAGTATGATAACCCGATATCCGTTATGTAGTAATGCCTGCGCATACTGAGACACAAATGTAGTGACGCCACCGATATGGTAGAGGTCTATCGTAAACAATACAGTTTTATTTTCCGTTCTTTCCTTCATACATCCGTAAAATTCCGTTTTCCATATAATATATTTTTTTTGCCAAGCGTATGATTTTGTCGACGTGGGAGGTCATGACAACGGTTTTTTTTGATTTGTATAGTTTTTCTAATGCAATGAGCGTTTTGTTTTGGAAATTTTGGTCACCTACCGAGATGCCTTCATCAATAACGAATATGTCAGGATCAGAATAATAGGCAACCGCAAATCCCAATCGCAGACGCATACCGCTTGAATAGGTAAATAGAGGTGCATCAATAAACTGTTTTATATCGGCAAAGTTGATAATATCCCCAAGCCTGTCTTCTATCTGTCGTTTTGTCATGCCAAGCAGCATGCCGTTCAAAAAAATATTCTGGTATCCATTTAGATCTCCATGAAACCCTGCCCCCAAATCAATCATTGATACAACTCTTCCTGTTGTTTTTACCGTTCCAATTGTAGGAAACGTTATGCCAGTAATAATTTTTAGGAGCGTTGTTTTACCGCTTCCATTAGGACCTATTATGCCGATTCTTTCCCCTTTCCACACTGTCAGGTTTACATGATTCAGAGCATGGAATTGTTCGTTGGGGGTTTGAATAAATTTTTCCACAAGAGTCGGTTTTTCATGGTGCAGTCTGTAAGTTTTCGAAATATTCGTTAGTTGTATAGCTATTTGTTTCATAGATTTATTTCTTTGATAATTTTATTATTGCTTTTTCAATGCCTATATTATTGATTCCTTAATAGCTTCAGAATTGATATTAATGCTATGTGACATGACACCTTCTTTTTAAAAATTATAAAAAATTCCGTTCCTGCATCCGGTATCCAACAAGTATTTATCATGGAGCGGTACGATATGATTTTTCAGTATAGAAATTTGCTCTTTAATATATATATCGTAAATAAGCTTCATGAGGTATCCACCCTGAATAAAATCTTTATCATAGTTAGAGTATGCAGCAGTCAAAAAATACTTATTATAGTCAGTAGTATCATCATGTTTATTTTGGAAACGTTTTTCAACTAATCTGAGTTTCAGATACTTGGATATGTAATATATATTTTTTGAGATAGACATATTTGTATATGATTTTATTTCATATATGGTATGAGAATATCTGCTACTTGTTGAGCGATTATTTTGTTTCCTTCAGGTGAAATATGCACAGAGTCTATGTAGAGGGGTTTTGATACTTCAGAAAAAGCGTTAGTCAAGTCATGCCAATGATTCATGTTCATTTTGCGGATGAGTGATGTTGTCTTTATGTATATATCTGACTGCGATTTTACATTATCGTTATTAACGATAGTGTGTTCTTCCGGAGAAATTTTTTTTGTCGCTACTGTTGGTTGCCAGAAGAGAAAATATTGAAATTTATATGCCTCCGCCAGTTTTTGGATGACCTGCATATTTACGGCATATGTATGTACAATATCTTGCGGCAATGATTCGAGAGAATTATTAGCATAGTGTAATATTGCAGGTGTATTTGATATATTTTGATTTTGCAATTCTGAAACCAATTTATACGGATAATCGACAATTTTAATATTTTTTAAACCCCCAAACAATGTAGATATCTTTTGAATGTCAAATATGCTGTTATTTGGAATAGTGAGATTTATATCGCGACCAAAACGTAGTATATTTCCAAGATTGGAAGTAATTTGATCTTCAAATATAATATAGTCATTTGGTTCATATGTATAATACATTTTTGACACCACATCATTTGCTCCATCATAAAATAGCACGATGTCTGGAATATTTCCTTTTTGGAGTTCAGAAATGAGGTAGTGGAGTTCCTGACCTGAGTTATACCCAATTTGTCCATAATTGGATACCATATACGAATCTGATTCGTTGTTGAGAATAGAGGCCAGCAGTGAAGGAATAGTGTGGCTGTCGTTTGCGTATACCCCGAATAATGTAGATCCTCCAAACATGTAAATATTGGTTGTATTTCCATTATAATTTAAGGGATTATGTGATGTTGTGCGAATATGGTTTTGGGAAATATGTATATTTTCAGTTGTAAGAGGAGAGAGTATATATCCTGTATAGGGAAAAAATTCAGCAGAAAGATTGTTGTGATCAGTGATATACCGTGAGTTGGCAGAATTTCCGAAAAACCAGTTTTGTTTATTGTTTTCTAAAATACGTGTATTAAATTGTCGTTTGAGATATACATAGCGGGTGAATGAAATAAGTTGCAGTATTATTTCCACATATATAATATATGTAAATAATATAAAGATTTTCTTTTTCATACCCAGTCGTCAAAATTTTTGCTTTCACGCCTGAAAACGGAAATTCCCAGAAGAAGTGTGATGAGAATAAGTGATAAGTTGATGCTGATCATCCCCCACCCGGGCAGCGGATATTGGATGAACGCATTCTGGAAGAGTTGGAGGATGGAGACCATGGGATTTAAGCGCCAGAGCCAGATATATTTGTACGGGATAACGGAAAACGAATAGATGATGGGGGTGGCGTAAAAACAGATGATCATTATGGCCTGCACGAAAAAATTTATATCACGGAACCTTACGTTCAGAGCGCTCGTCAGAAGCGACAGACCAACTGTAAAGGCAAGCAGCAGAACATAACCGGCAAGAAGTACCGGCAGCGAGCTCCATGTTAGAGTTCCTAGGAATATGATCGGAAAAAGAAATAGAATCTGGGCGGCGATCAGGTGGACAAAGTTGGACAGAATAATGGAAAGCGGAATAACAGACCGCGGGAATGCAGCTTTTTTGATCAGCGACCGTTCAAAAACGATTGAAGGTGTTGCTTTTGTCAGGGACAGGGAGAAAAAATTCCAGACCAGAAGCCCGGTAAAAAGATAATGGTAATAGTGTTCCACCGGTGCTTTCATGAAAAACGTAAATACAAATCCGATGACGAGCATCTGCAGGAGTGGATTGGCGACTAACCAGAAAAATCCAAACACAGTATGTTTATACCGGGCGCGGAGTTCTTTCTCCGTCATGGCAAAGAGAAGTTCAAAGAAATGGCGTGTGGAGTCGTTCATGGTGGTATTATAATGCGTAATTCGTAAATCGTGAATGGTAAATCGTGGAATTTTTGATATTATGAGGGCACGAAGAGTCAATTATGAATTATGAATGAGGAATTACGAATGAAGAATATACTATATAAAATATTTATTTTTGTACTTCTTTTGATTTCAATGCCGGTCATGGCTGTTGCGGCACTCCTCATTGCGGTAACAAGCGGTTTTCCCATTCTCTACTCCCAAAAACGCGCAGGGAAAAACGGGAAACCGTTTACGATGTATAAATTCCGGACCATGATTGTTGGGGCAGACAGACAGAAATCAAAATATAAGAATTTAAATATTGCCAAAGGTCCGGCGTTCAAAATTAAGGACGACCCCCGGTTTACGAAGATCGGGAAGTTTTTGTCCCATACGGGATTAGACGAGTTGCCGCAGCTGTTTAACGTACTCTCAGGCGATATGGCACTGATCGGTCCACGGCCTCTTCCAATTGATGAAGCTGGGGCGCTGTATGGCTGGCAGAAGGCACGGGAAACGATGACCCCCGGTATCATATCACCCTGGATTTTGAACGGGTATCATACAAACACATTTGACGAATGGATGAGAAGCGATATTGCCTATATTGAAAAGAAATCACTATGGTTTGATTTCCGCCTTACGCTTCGCACGGTGAAATTTTTAACAAAACTCATAACCCGTGAACTTTCTGGTAAAGCATAACCATGGTATAGTAGAAGTATGGAAGAGGGAGCGCGCAAAAAAACAACAGCTATCGGTATTGTGATCACACTTCTTGTTCTCCTTCTGATCATCGTTTTCTGGAACAAAAAAATCAGCACACCAAAACCACAACCAGCGTCTGTACCGAACGTGACACAGGAGGATGTGTTTTCAAGCTCTGATTTTTCTCTTTTGGTTCAGGATGAAGGGGCAAACCCGGTGTACGTGATGCGCCTCATGATGGCCGGGCGACTGAGCGAAAATGAGGATGGGTCCCAGCTTCGCGGCTCGGGGTATTTCCCGTGGGACAGCGAAAAACGCCTGGTTAATTTTAAGGTCCGCGGCCGGAGTCACGTGTATGTGGTGGGGATCTGCCGGTTTGCACAGACGTGCGCCTACGCCAGCCGGATTGAAAATATGAATTTCAGCGACCTTCAGGCAAGGACAGGCAACGGCTCACTCATCCAGATAAAAGTGGCGACAAGCGGCTTGGAGGCGGCAGAAAAGCAGGCAATTACCCGTGCGATGGAGGCGGCAAAAAACAAAGACTTCCAGTTTGCCGGCCTTACTCTCTCCCTCTTTGAGATCGACATTGGGGAGAGATGATCAGACTTCGGGAGTTAATGAAACGCATTGACTGAAGAATTTTTGTATTGTATGATCATGTACAGTTGGTATGGAAGGATTTGATTGGGATAATTTTAACATCAATAAAAATTGGCAGAAGCATAATGTAACGCCAAAAGAATGTGAGCAAGTGTTTTTTAATAAACCGCTCATGATATATCAGGATGCAATACATTCTCAGCATGAAATCCGGTATACGGCTTTAGGCAGGTCTGATGAGAAAAGAAGATTGATCATTGCATTCACTGTGCGCGGATCAAAAATAAGGATTATTTCTGCCCGTGATCAAAGTCAGAAAGAAAGGATACTGTATGAAACAATCCACAAGTAAACGACCTGTTCATACACCAAAATTTCACTCTGAAGACGAGGAGAGGAAATTTTGGGCGACTCATGATTTCACCGATTATCTTCACCAGTTTAAACCTGTGACACTTGATATGTCTGGACTCAAACCTTCAACGGTACCGGTAACCGTCCGGTTGCCGGTAGCGCTTGTTGATGATTTAAAACGATTAGCCAATAAGCGTGATATTCCCTATCAATCTCTGATGAAAGTATACTTATCAGAACGTGTGAAAACTGAATTTGCATGATAAAAAGATATTATTGTTTTCCCATTTTTAATTGTTCTCGCTCCGTATGTCCCGTTTTTGACTTCACATGAATATATTTAAACAATGCATATATGAGTCAACTTATACAACCATCTTTGTCTGTAAATGATACACATGTTGCAGATCTACTTCATGATCTGGCAGAGCTTTCACGTACTGCAGAAACTGTGCGCAGGAAAATCAAGGTACTTTTTCCCCAATTCGGCAGTGATTCCTGGTGGGAAAAACAGGAAGAAAAAGTAGACAGAGAGCTGAAAGACAATAAATATACCACATTTGCGTCCATGGATCAGGCAATTTCGCATTTGATTGTGCATACATAAAATTTTCAGTATATCTGTCTGCATCATGGCTGGAAGTAATTTCTGATGTTTTTGTGAATCTCGGTGCCGGATTGATCTTACTTCTTTTTACAATTTCAGACCCTCTTGTATTGACGGTGACAATCGTTTTTGTTATGCTATCTTTAGGAATAGCAGAACGGTTGAAGCGGATTCGTAACTCGATATGATAGATATTCAAACACTTACTACAAATATTGTATTTGGTGTAGGATTACTTATTGTTGCCGTTCTTCTCTTCTTCATATTTCTTGCCAAATTTCCCGATCCGGACAAGAAAAAAAAGAAGTAGTTCGTAAGGAATGATTTTCAACAAGATTAGATTTCAACATTTATTCAATCCGGGTACTCCCTTCCCGCCTGCTCCTCCCCCTTTTTCTCCCCAAGCTCCCATCTTGACAGGATATAAGATTTATAATAACCTATAGGTTATAATTATGCCTAAAGAATTACCAGGTCCGCCAATACCAGGGGAAGTCTACGGCTTTTCAGCTGGACCATTACCAGAGATGGATAAAATTCAAGGTAAATTTTCATTGAATAAATTTTTAAATGGACCCGTCGATGATGGCCGAAGAAAATTTATAAAACGAACCGTTGCAGTAATTGGTGGAGTAATTGCAGTCGATGCTGCAACATCGAATTGTAATGGAATGTCCGAACTTCCGGCGGGGGTGGAGGGGGTATCTCTGGAATGGGCGGATGTAGAAATCGCTCTCAACGAATGGAAAGACTCAGGAAAAGTACTTCGGGATCCAAATGGCCAGTTTTTCCATATTTCAGACGAAAATCCGACAGGAATTGATGGGGATCCGCAGATCAAGAAGCTTGGGGCAGTATACGCAGATAATCCCGATGCCGGACCGGTCGGCCGTTTTGCTTTTTTTGAAATCGGACTTACACCGGATTCTCTAAACGCAAGTGCCCAAGATGGTAAACGGGCACTCTTTTTTGTGGAAAAAGCCGATAACAGATCCAAAGCAAAAGCGTTTCTGGTGAAGGGGGATGATGTCCAGAATCAGACGTTACTTGACCTGAGCGGTAAGCCGGCAGGAAACCTGACACACGAGTTTTTGCAGGGTGAACGTATCGGATCCGTTGAACTTGTAGATAAGATTACCCTTACAAAAGGAGGTACAAAACTTGTCCTTAAACCGGTTGTCGGAGAAAATACTGTTGATAAAAAGGAAGTTGCAACGGTCAGTCCGGAGAATGCCCAAACACTTCGCATTATCGGCTCTGCGGAATCGCACATCATCAACCTCACTCCCACCGTTCTCCCCAGCCTAACGGCAACAGTCAGACCTACTGAAACCAGACCTGCTACTGTCACGCCGACAAAAACAGAAGTACCAAGACTTGACATTCCAGTAGTCACTGGATCTGAAGGCGGTGTTCGTGTTGATTTAACATATGAAAGGCTTTTAGAAGCACATGATATAGCTAAACAGTTAGGGGAAGAACCATTAAGTCCGGCATTTTTCAGAAAACTACTTAATTATTTATATAATACAACATTAGGTGATGGTCAGCCTATTATTAATCATTTTAATGCAGAGACTGTTAGTAATACACCATGGATAACAATGGATTTAGATACCTTAGGAAGAAGCGATACACTTTTAGATTATAAAAAATGTATGCCAGGAGATTTCTGTGTGAAATTTCCGTTTGCATTTAAAGATATGAAATCACAGTTTACGATTGATGGAAACCCATATAATATGTTTTTTGTCTTGCAACAGATTAGAAATGTACAAACGGGAGATGAAACAGTAACGCCTATAGGATTTATCGGTCAATTACATTCGACACTCAAAAATTTACATGAACCCGGTAAGTATTTTGCATACACTCATCATTTTAGGCCTGAGATTAAACAATCTCATATGACTTTGTCAGCACAAGTAATGAGAGGATATATTCTGTCAGATGGTACCTCACTTTATGATAATAGCGCAGTTGATCAGTTCATATCCCAAACGGGTATATTCAGCACGTATTTTCAGACTCATCCATTGACTGGAGCGAAGTATTCATTAGGTGTTTGCTAGTATCTAAATGTTACTCTCGTTTATTGAAATATTCTGTGCTATAGTGGGTGTATGGCACGGGATGTGGTGAAGCGGTCACCGGTTGTACATATCATTTTATTTATTCTCTTCCTTCTTCCCCTGTTTTTTGTCAAAACCCAGCGATCCATCGCCCAAACCCCCTACCCCACCAATACACCTATACCCGACGACTGTACATTAGCCGGAGGAACGTGTTCACGTTCATGCGGCATGCTGACAGTAGAAGTGCCGGCAATTTGTACTAATCCTGCCGATAAATGCTGTATGCCGGTAAGCCAGTGTCAGTGGAACGGCGGGTTCTGTTACGCATTCAGTTATAATTGTGCGGCAAACGGGAAGACGGTGATACCCGGATGGTCGTGTGATGATCCGGCAACGGAAAAGTGCTGTGTGGTTTCCACCCCCACTCCCACCCCCATCCCCGCCACACCGACAGTCGATGCTTCATTCTATTGTCCAGGTGGTGCTCAGGCTGCACTTTGTTACCAAACAAGTGATTGTAATTGCGGAGTTGGAGTTAGTGCAACTTGCCAGGGTGTCACGTATCCGGTTACCAGCGGAGATGACTGTGGAAACTGCTACTGCACCAGTACGGATGTCACTCCCGGCTCGTGTACGGATCCTGGAGCGTGCGAGTACATAAACTCGACATATGGCTGGTGCCAGTGGATGTTTTGTGATACATCGTGTACATGCAGTATTGCTAACCCTGGTTGCTGCAGCGGCCAGATAGTGTGCCCATGCCAGACCCCAACCATTCCCGGTACAACCGCAGCTCCTACCAATACTCCCGGCGGGCTGACGAATACCCCGACCCGCACGCCGACTGCGACCAGAACACCCACACTTACACCGACGTCCACCCCGGGGTGTGGACCTAGGTGGTACTGCGATGACACGGTTTTCCTGTGTAACCAAACAGCAGAGAATTTTGATACCACGACAGGTCTTAATTGTCCCGGTGGAACTTACAATTGTTCCACCGGTTATACGCCGTATACCTGTTATGCAAATCTCTCCGGCTGCCAGGCAGCATGCGTGACACCGACGTACACCCCATCCCCCACCATTACTCCTGGAGGACCAAGTCTTACACCAACATCAACAACCGGTCCATTGGATTGTAGGGTCCAAGGGATAAAATACATTGAAGACGTGGTGGCCGGTGTCGGCGGGCTGTGCGATGATCCTGCCGATGCATGCGCACCGGCAATAAATCAGGGCATCGCCTTCCATGATACCAATCCCCTGCCGGCATCATTCCTGTTCAACCAGTCCGCCAATCCGTACTCCGAAATTCTTGACGCTGATATAGACTCAAATGCATACCGGGAAACGCCGGATACGCTGACCGGATTTACGACTGCGTATGTATACAATTCCGGCGGAAAAACGAGTGCGGCAAGTAAAAGTTTCTGGTGCCCAGCTGTCCCCCCGGCACTCCCTCAGGAATTGGATTGGTATTTTATTCCCAATACAGGCACAATCAATGTGCGGGCAAAGGAAGTGGCAACAGCGGCGTGCGATCCAAATATTGCCAATATGAATGCACTGACTGATCTTGCCGGTGTAGAATTGGAATTATTCCGCAATGATTGGAACGGTTTGCCGGTCAGCAGCAATCAGCTCAAATCGTACGCATTCGACAACGGGAATCCGGCGACATACCGAAAAGCCGCACCAGATTCATTTCCGGATGTTGTTATCCCCCATTTTACGCATTCACTGTCTGATGCCAATGTTCCAGCCGGCTGGACTATGTCGCAGGTGTGCTGGTACGATGCGGGTGGGGCTTGGCGTGCATCCGGAAACAGCATGACGGATGGCGGAACAGGTCTCTGGTACGGCGGCAGTGCGCTGACTGCATTTGTCCTCTATTTGGCGCCCGATAGCTGGGTGCAGACGGCAGGCGGGGATGTGTATGCGGCCGGCAATATCACCACAAAGATTCCACCGGGTGCAGTGAATCCGTTCCTGAGCCTTGATTTTCCGGTGGGCGGTTTGCCGGGCTTTATAACCTACGGCGGAGGGACGTTTGATATTCACCCGGATCCGGCGTATACCGGCATTGATCCGTTTCCACCATTCACGTACAATCTTGTTTCCAGTACCCGGTGGCTGGTCAATAATTCTATTGCACCAACCAGTTGGTATTCCAGACTAGTCACCTCAATCGGCGGGGATCCGGGCAGTAATACGATGACTCTGGCTGGCCCGATGATAGAAAGTGATTTGTCTGCTGCCAACTGTCCTGAAGGAGTGTGTTTCACCGACGGAGCAGTTGCGACAAACAACGTGCCGTGGAATATCAGCGGAAAATATATTGTTGTTGTGCGTGGTCCCGGGGCATCATTGACGATCAATAATCAGATAAATTTACCGGCAGGATCATTTATCGCGTTTCTTGTGGACGGGAACATCAGGATATCGGATTCATTGGGTGATGGAGCGTTGTACCCGGCAGGGAATCCTGAATTGGAAGGCCTGTATGTCGCAAGCGGGATGATGGATTTCCCGACTGCTGGTGCTTCTAACGATAGGCAGTTGTGGGGCCGTGGATTTTTTGCGGCAAATACGTTTACATTCGACCGCAGCATGGGTTTAGCTAATGCAACCGATCCGGCCCAGGTGTTTACGTTTGACCCATCGCTTATTTTCACGATGCCAAAGAGTCTTTGGCAGACGGTGGTGGCGCAGGAAGAAATCGCACCGATTTTTACCCCCTAACCACTCATCCGAAAGCACGATGAATGAAGAGATTGTCATCCTGAACCGCCGAAGGCGAGTGAAGGATCTCGTTTTCTAAACTAGATTCTTCCCCCGATTACTCGGGGTCAGAATGACATTGTTTGGTGAGTGAAATATACTAAACTTTTTGATATAATATAAAAACTATGCCAAAACGGGTGAGTCAGCCGAAAAAGAAGAAACGCGTGCGCAAGCACGGATTCCGCAAACGGATGAAGACGACCGGTGGGCGAAAGGTACTCAAAAGCCGCAGGGCAGTTGGAAGAAAACGGACCGCATTGTAAAATAGGTGCATGCTCCCAAAACAATTCAGGCTCACAACACCGGAATTTCGTGCAGTTATTGCGAGCGGAAAAATTTTCAAATCAGGCCTAATAAAAATTCAATACGTAAGAAGCGACGGTGTACATGCAAAAGCGGCAATCATTGTCCCGAAATCAGTCGATAAGCGCGCAGCGGTGAGAAATCATGTAAAACGGATATACCGTGAAGCACTGCGTCAAGTACTTCCATCATTGCCCCCCGTCCATTTTGTCCTTACGATGTATAAAGGAGATCTACAGAATGTTGAAAAAGTAGAGGCATTCCTGAAAAAGTTATGAAACAATTGGTTCTTTTTATGATCCGTTGTTATCAGAAATATCTTTCCCTGGATACGGGATATCTTGGCAAAACTTTCCATTCCCGCGGCGCGTGCCGGTATACCCCCACATGCAGCCAATACACATATGATGCCGTCGGGCGCTATGGTATAATAGTCGGATTGCGGATGGGACTTACACGCATTTTACGGTGCCATCCGTGGGCTCCGGGAGGCTGGGACCCTGTGAAATAATATGGATACTCCGACACTGTGGAATCAATTGCTTGTGTGGCCGATTACCAATGTATTGGTCTTTTTTTATAAGATTTTTGAATGGGTGCATATCCCCTGGCCTCTTGGCTGGTCAGTGATAGCACTGACCGTTGTCATTCGTCTGGTTCTGTACCCTCTCATGCATGCGCAAATGAAATCAGCAAAAAAAATGGCATCCCTCAAGCCTCATATGGACGAGATATCAAAAAAACACAAAGACGATAAACAAGCTCTTCAACAGGCGCAACTTGCCCTTTATAAAGAGCACGGGGTGAATCCTACTGCCGGGTGTCTCCCCCTCCTTATCCAGATGCCTGTGTTGATTGCCCTCTATAACGTTTTTAATCACGTGCTCAACAATGGAAACATGACCAAGGTCGTAGAAGAAATAAACAGAATTGTGTATGTAAAAGCATTTTCCCTTACTCAACTTGATCTTTCGTTTTTCGGAACCAATCTGGGGGTCAAACCGTCTGACTGGCAAACAAAAGGCTGGTGGCTGTTGGCGATTCCGGTCATCACGGCAGGACTCCAGTGGTGGCAGGGGAAATTGATGATGAATGCACCAACAAATCCCAAAACCCAAGTTCCAAATCCCAAAAAAGAAAAACAGGAAGAGAAGAGTGAAGTGGATAGTGCGGCGGAGATGCAGAAGCAGATGGCGATTATCTCCCCCCTCATGTTTGGCTGGATTGCATTCAGTTTTCCGCTGGGATTGTCTTTATACTGGAATGTTTTTGGGCTTTTTGGTATCATGCAGCAGATGAAAGTGAATAAAACGTAATTGGTTTGGGGTTTGTGGTTATTGGTTTGTAGAAAAACATATGAAGAAAAAAACTGATGTAAAAAAAACAGAAAAAAAAGATGTGACGGAACAGGTGAAGGAAATCGCGGAAGAACTTCTCAATAAACTCGGCATGGTATCCACAGTTTCTGTAGTGACAGATGAAACCGGTGCATACCGTGTCCATATAGAAACGGAGGAAACCGGTATCCTCATCGGGTTTCACGGGCAGACGTTGGAGAGTTTCCAGATTATACTGGGGCTCATCGTATCCAAAAAACTTGGAGAGTGGCATCGTGTGTATGTGAATGTAGGTGATTACCGCGAAAAACGTGAGGAAGCACTCATGCATATGGCACAACACGCGGCAGAGCGGGCTCTTGCGGTTCGCCGTCCGGTTGAACTCTCGCAGCTTTCAGCATCCGAACGCAGGATTATCCATTTGACTCTATCGGGCGATGAGCGGGTGGTAACGGAATCAGTGGGTGACGGTACCGACCGCAGGTTATTGGTGAAGCCAAAGCAGTGAGATTGTAGCTTGGGGATGGTAGTATGTAGAATGGGTATGCTACATAAAATATTATTTTTTCTTCTGATACTCCTTCTTCCCACACAGTTCGGATACCATTTCTGGCCGGAATGGTCGATGGTACTGGGAAGACGGGTTGATTATCTCTCCCCGACTATGTATTTGACGGATGTACTTCTTATTATTCTAATTGTCTTTTGGCTGATTCAGTATAAATTACGAATTTCGCCATGCCTGCCGGCAGGCAGGAATTACGAATTACGAATTTTTGGATTTCTGTTTGTATTTATTCTTATTAATATTTTTTATGCGAAAAATCAGTATGTGGCAGTGTATGCATGGATCAAAGTCATCGAGTTTGTTTTGTTGGGTACATATATCTATAGAGAAAGGATCCGTCTTGCTGATATTGTCCTCCCCTATTCTCTGGCAATGCTGTACAGTTCCCTTTTGGCAATTGCGCAATTCGTGCATCAGGGATCGATCGGAGGGATTCTCTATTTTTTAGGAGAGCGGATGTTTACCATTGCGACACCGGGAATTGCCAGAACAGATGTTTGGGGTGAGTTCTTACGGCCGTATGCAACATTTCCCCACCCCAATGTGTTGGGAGGATTTCTGGCAGTCGGAATATTGTTTATCATCAGGCATATTCACACAGACAAAAAATATTATGCATTCATCATCGCAGTTTCATGCATCGTATTGGTATTGACTTTCAGCAGAAGCGCGTGGATTGCGTTGGCAATCGGTTTGATGCTGATGAATAAACGGCTGATATTTTTTTCAGTTGCATTCCTATTGTGTGTCATAATGATGCTTCCGTCCGTCACAAGCGAGTCGGTAGCGGTACGGGGCCAACTGAATCAGGCAGCATTGTCCATGTGGTTCCAGTCTCCATTTGTTGGGGTTGGTGCCGGAAATTTTCTTGTGGCACTCCCCGATCATCTCGTTTCACGGCAAATTTATTTTCTCCAACCCGTCCACAATATATTTTTACTGTTATTGAGTGAAGTGGGTATTCTTGGAGTTTTATTCATAATATATTTTCTATTTCGAATTACGAATTACGAATTACGAATTACGAAAAAATTCATATATATTTTCCCGATAGTGATTATCGGTTTATTTGATCATTATTTTCTCACACTCCAGCAAGGGCTTCTTGTGACCGTTTTGTCCCTCGGTCTCTATTTGACAGAAAACGAATATTCAATACAATGTTGAGGTGAGATTCCCGAATACGGATACATTCAAAATCGCCTCAAATACGGTAAGTCAGATTGCCGGACGGATTGTCTCAAGCGGTGCGACATTTGCAATCACGCTCATTCTGGCATCCCTCTACGGATCTGCAGGATATGGTGAGTTGACAAAAGTACTTACCTATACGGCATTCTTTTATCTGTTTGTCGATTTTGGCATCAATGCCATGTACCTTTCCCAAAGCGCAGATGAAGATCAAAACCATGAACCAGGCAGGAATTGGACTATTCTTTTTTCCACCCGGGTTCTTTTGAGTATTATTTTCATTTTTCTCGCGGCAGGAATTCTTGTATTCATCCCCACAGGAGATACAAGCGGATATACTCCCTACGTGAAATTTGCCATCCTTGCGTATTTGCCAAGTATCCTGTTTCAAGCTCTTGTTACGAGTACTAATGCCGAATTCCAGAAGCGCATGCGGTATGACCTATCCCTTATTGCTATTGCGTGCGGGTCTTTTACCTCTCTTGTGTTGGTGTTTCTTTCAACAAAATTGTTCCTGCCCAATATCGCGATTATCGCATCCCTTCTTTCGTTTTTAATAGGAATATGTGTTCAGGCACTCACAGCAGTATATTTTATTCGATCCTTTTTTCCGTTGTCTATTCGTTTTGATTTCCGTGAATCACTGGTTCTTCTGTCAAAATCAGTTCCCCTTGGACTGACACTGATGTTCAATGTGGTTTATTTCAGGGCAGATACCATTATTATTGCCCTAACCCGGCCAACAACCGATGTAGGAATTTATGGTCTTGCATACAAATTTTTTGAGTTTCCGCTCGCTCTGCCCACATTTTTCATGAACGCAGTGTATCCAATTTTATTAGTCCGTCTGAGATCTGCACAAACGACAGGAAATTTCCGGGAATATAGTGGGCTCATTAAAAAAACAGCGCTCCTTTTGTTGTGCACATCAATAGTGATTTCCATAGCGGCCTGGGTACTTGCACCATCACTTTCCTACATCAGACAGGATTTTCATTCAAGTATATTTCCCTTCCGAATTCTTACGGCAGGATTGCCGTTGTTTTTTCTCTCATCGTTATTCATGTGGATCATTATTGCATGGGAAAAACAGATTTTTCTTGCATTCCTATACGGTATTGTTATGTGTATGACAATTACGGCTGATATGTATTTTATTCCAACTTACGGATATATTGCAGCGAGTGTCATAACAGGCGTATCAGAATGTGTACTCGCGGCAGTCTGTGGTGTGTATATCATTAAACTTCATAAGCAATTTATTGGTGTACAGGAAGGGGAGGTATGATTATTCGTGTACATACGGACGGCGGATCCCGCGGAAACCCGGGCCCGTCAGCAACTGGATACATTATTGAATCAGATGGTAAAATTTTAAAGAAAGGCGGTACATATATCGGTGTATCGACAAATAATACTGCAGAATATTCGGCCGTCATTGAAGCATTTGAGGCGCTTGGTGAAATACCGGTACACCTGCAAAAAGGGGATAGAATTGAATTTTATCTCGATTCCCAGCTCGTTGTTTCACAGCTGCATGGTGTATACAAAGTAAAGCATGCTCATTTGCGTGAACTTCTGACACGTATCCATATACTTGAATCAGGTTTTTCAATTCCTGTGGAATATTTTCAGATTCCAAGATCACAAAACTCCAAAGCGGACTCGTTGGTAAACTATTATCTTAATACGGAATTATCATCCCGCTGAATTATACCTTTTTGCTCATGTAGGCTTTCACATGTCCAGGATGGAAACTTTGTATAGTTGTTGTTGTTTTCGGGTAATCTCTTTGGCATAATAAGGACACTGTAGTTGAGATCCTAATAATCATTTTCATTGACTATGTCCGATAATCCTGCCTCTCCTGATATAAGCGCACTGGTATGCTGCCAATATAAAGAACATACTCAGATCATACGGGAATATCTTCACACATGGGGATGCAGTGTGTATGAATCCGAAAGTACTGATGTACAACCGACCTATACAATTTACTGCGGAAATCGGGAATTCGTGAAATCATTTCTTGCACAGCTGAAATTCTATTCTAAAAAAACTCTTGTTATCTGTTTAGGCAATGAATCGATTGAAAAACAGTATACTGAGCATTCTCAGGTGCGTCTTGTCTATCTGGACAGTGATGCCGACCTTTCAGTGTTCATTCATGATATATTTTCTTTTTATATTACGGGTAATAATACCGTCCTCTATTTAAAAAATAGTTCGTTTCATTCCGACAGTGATCACGAATCCGAAATATACAAGAAAAAATCTGATTTACGAACTGTTCATGTAAATCAACCAGAGTCAGTCTCACGTCCTGAAGATCAATCGCAGGATATGCAACGTATAAAGAAGGTTATCGAAGAAATATACGGAAACATATTGCCAACCAAAAATCACGTTATTAAAAAGTACATATTCCCATTTCGTATCCAGCCTATTGTATTTTTAGTATTTTTAACTACTGCATATATTTTATTGTATATTTCTTCCCTTGCATTCTCCGCAGGCTTTATATCCGGCTCCGTTATGTTTCTGAATAAAGGCGCCTACCGGTATGCAAAGATATGTTCTCTTGCATCAAAAATTTCTGTTTTTAATTCCCGACTTTTATTATTTATTGCTCAATGGCCGTTTCTGCCGCTCGGTAGCCATCAATTTGTACGAGTCAATGAACAGTACGTACAGCTTATCGAAGATGCACATACAGTCGTGTCAGACGGAGTATTGCTTGAAGAGTCGTTCCAAAATTTTTTAAACGGAGTGACACAGCAACTGGAAGGTAATACGCAGACACAGTATTCCTTACCGGCCACCGCAGATGCCATAGTTCTTCAGCTTGCATCGATGGATTTGAAACTCGGGATTGTACATTCCGAGCTTTCGTATTTTCAATCCAGAAACATGTTTCCATTTTCGATACGGACTTTTTCATCAAAATCCTCACTGTTCGTCGATGCTATTGAATCAACACGCAGTGATGTGAATGACATGCGTAACATTGTTTCATTGTATAAACTTATGGGGGGATTTGATAAGCCTAAAATGTATCTGATTCTTTTTCAGAATTCTGCGGAACTGCGGCCAACCGGGGGATTCATCGGTTCATATGGACTTATGCAGATAGACAGCGGGCGTCTCAAGGGTTTAACGATAGAGGACGTGTACACCGCCGATGGTCAACTGGTGGGGCATGTTGATCCGCCTGACCCCATACGTGAATTGTTGAATCAGGAACACTGGTATATGCGAGACTCAAACTGGGATCCTGATTTTGCTAAGAGCGGGGAAAAAGCTGCATGGTTTTTTGAAAAAGAGACAGGACAGAACGTTGATGGCGTCATTGCATTTTCTACGCCGTTTATCATTGACCTATTGAAAGCGACAGGTCCGTTGACCCTGGATGATTTTAACGATACGATATCTGCCGAGAATTTTTTCGGAAAAGCACTGTATTATACAGAGCAATCATTTTTTCCCGGTTCGACACAAAAAAAGGATTTCTTAACTGTTTTTCAAAAGAAACTATTGGACAGGCTCATGAATGGTTCAGATCTCAGTCCGCTTCACATTGGCCGTTTTGTGAAAAAAGGACTCTACAGTAAAGATATCCAGATGTATTCCCGTGAGAAGCAAATTCAGGAAGCAGTACGGACATATGGCTGGGGGGGGATTGTGGATAATTCCCTCCGATGTTTTGGAATAGCACATTCAGACGGCTGCTTTGTTGATAGTATTTCACCTGTTGAAGCAAATATGTCCATTTCCAAGGTCAATACATTTGTCACACGAAACATGACGTCCAGAATTAACATTCAGGAGTCAGGGAGTATTTCCCATACCCACACAATGTTATTTCATAATTCATCATCCAGTGGTAAGTCAAAAAGTGGCGGTGTGTACCGGAATTATCTCCGTTTTTATCTTCCCGGCGACAGCAGCATAAGTGGAGTTGCAGTCGATGGACGGCCAGCTCTTTTAAGAGATCAGGGGTCTCAATTGCTTCCCTCAGTTCCATATATGGAAATTCCCAAAGAAAAATCACCATCCGGTTTGACTGTCATCGCTGTTGTATTTGATGTTTTACCACAAAGCGAGACGCTCGTATCTATTAGTTATGTCCGGGGTAAACCGTTTGGTATATCGGGAGGGGACGGCAGGTATAGATTGACGTATGTGAAGCAGGCAGGAATATCAGATACACCAATTGATGTTTCGCTCACATATCCCGCCGGTTGGACACCAACATTCAATAACGCATTACCCCCTTCTGTTGCAAACGGTTCAAGAGTTCAGTACAATATGACCCTGACTCGTGACATGACCGTGGACATCACGTTTGAGAAATAAATTATTCATTTGAGGAGGATCTCTATGAAACATGTAAAGCTTACCGCAGAAAAAAGGTCGCTGACAGGCCGAAAAGTAAAACAATTGAGAAAAAAGAGCATCATTCCTGCAACCGTGTACGGCAGAAATATAAAAAGCAGAAGTCTCTCAATACAGGAAAAGGATTTTTTTGAAGTCTATAATAAGGCCGGGAGGACGAGCGTTATTCATGTAGCTGTTGGAGATAATGAAGTGCCTGTACTTATCCATCATATACAAAGACATGCGGTAAACGAGTCCATACTCCACGTCGAATTTTTTCAGGTGGATTTGAAACAAAAAGTAAAAACAACTATTCCGATTATCATCGTTGGAGAGGCGCCGGCTTCCAGAGAGAAAACCGGTGTAGTCTTGCAGGTTTTACAGGAATTGGAAATTGAGGCATTACCAAATGATATCCCTGATCATATTGACGCAGATGTCAGCAATCTTTCTGCACCCGGTGATGAAATACCGGTATCTGCTCTGCATACGCCCCCATCAATAATGGTATTATCGGATAAAACCCAGACAGTCGTCCAGGTTTCAGCGATTGTCGTTGAGAAAGAAGAACCAAAACCGGAATCCGCTCCCGTGCAAGAGTCAGCAGAAAGCAAAGAATCAGAGGCTCCAAAAACCGAGGATGAAGGAGCAAAAGAAGGGTAATTATTGGTGGATCTCTCGGGTGCGGAATGATACTAGTTCAGGATGTGATACATCAAGAGAAACCGCTTTCATAATATAGGCTGACGCAATGTCCTTTTTCCCGAGTGCGCGTGCATACGCTGCAGCTGCAAGCTGTGCCGGCAGATAGTCAGGTTTATCGTCAGCGACTGTTTTCCAGAATATGTATGTCCGCAGTAAGTCATTATCATTTTTTTCCCATGCTCCCAGAACGTCTCCTGTGGGAAGTGAAGTACTATTTTTCTCAATAAGAGAAAGTTCCCTGCCGGCCTCATCTTTTTTCCCGATGGTCCAGTATATATATGCAAGATCTTTATGCGCATTATTGTTTTTCGGGTTGTGTAATATGGAAAGGATCGCAGGAACAGGGGAACGTGTTGTAGATTGTCTCCATGAGATAATATTGACAACGAGCAGTGTAATGAATAGGCATGTCATGCTATGGACGAACAAAGAAAATAATATGTTTGCGGAGAATAATCGGGAAAAGTGCGGAAATAATGGTAAGAAATTTTTCATATGGTTTGCCGGTAGTATAGCACATTGACTTGTCAATACCGTGTCTCACGTGGTATCCTCAGAGGCATGAATAAGAAATTGAAAAAATCCACTGCCAAACGTATAAAAACAGAAACTGCTGCCATAGAAGCGGTGAAGATGCCTGAAGTACAGCCAGACATTCGTATACATAAAAGACCGTCAAATAAGGTCGGATTTATATTGACGCTGGTTCTGATAGCATTCATACTTCTGGTGAGAAAAGGGTATCTTGTTGCCGCGATGGTGAACGGTAAACCGATATTTTCCTGGTCCGTCACAAAAGTATTGACAGACAGGTTTGGTGCACAGCAGCTTGAAAGCATGATAACGGAAGATCTGATACGCCAGGAGGCGCTAAAGCAAGGTGTGACAGTAAACCAGGAAGAGATTGACCGGAAGGCGGATGCGATGACGTCTAAATTTGGTGAAGGTGTGTCACTCGATGATATCCTGTCGTTCCAGGGAATGACGAGGGATGAATTTGACCGTCAGATGAGTCTGCAGATTATGATAGAAAAAATCCTGTCCAAAGATGTTGTTTTTTCGGACAAAGACCTTGATATGTATATTGCAACCAACAGCGCACTGTTTACGGCAACGTCCAGTGCACAGAACCGAGAACAGGCAAAAAATGTGCTTCTTGAAAATACCGTGAGCGGACAGGTAACACAATGGATCCAGGATGTGAAAGACAGGTCACAGATTTACCGTTTCATGCAATAAATATGGGAAAATACATCATCATTCTGATGACCTTTGCGCTTCTTGGCGGGGGGGTGTATATGCTGTCATCATCGACGACAGAAAGCCTGAGCGACATGAAAAATACCGGTACGGATCCGCAAAAATCAGGAGAAAAACGAGAGGAGAATCCTATGTATTCAAAACCGCCAGACATGACAATTGATTCTACCAAAACATATACTGCAATAATGACGACGGATAAAGGACGTATGAGGGTGGTGCTTGATGCAAAAGAAACGCCGGTAACGGTGAATAACTTTGTATTTTTAGCACGTGACGGATATTATGATGGCACGGTATTTCACCGTATTATGAAGGATTTTATGGTCCAGGGCGGGGATCCGACGGGAAGTGGTACCGGCAGCCCCGGGTACAGGTTTAATGACGAGCCGATTACGAAAGAGTACATCCGAGGTACCTTAGCTATGGCAAACTCCGGCCCGAATACGAATGGGAGCCAGTTTTTTATTATGCATAAGGATTATCAATTGGAAAAAAGTTATGTGATTTTTGGAGCAATTGATCCAAACGACACTGAAAGTCTGAAAACTCTGGACGCACTAGCATCAACAGATGTGCAAGATAACGGAAGGGGAGAGATGTCCCGGCCACAAGTACCGGTTATACTGCGGTCAATATCCATTGAAGAAAGCTGATGTATGATGAACGAATCTGTATTTGACTCACTTACTGTGATGAATAGTCCATGGATTATTATCATAGTTGTGTGGTCTGCGCTTTGGAAAGCGATTGCACTTTGGCAGAGTGCTCGCAGGAATGAAAAATGGTGGTTTCTTGCGCTTATGTTTATCAATACCGCAGGCATTTTGGAAATCATCTATCTGGCGCTGGTTGTAAAACTATTTTCAAAATCTGAAAGTGCAAAATCAAAAAAGGGAAAAGGCTGACAGATCAGACTGGTCAAGAACCAGCATGGCTAACCGGTCAACTCCGAGGCCGACACCGGCTAATTTTTTGGTTGAAATATTCTTTATTGCGTCAATAAAATGATGATCTATATTCGTCTTTGGTAAATTTTTAGTTTTGCGAAATTTCTGTTCCTCCAGAAACGACTGATGGATTTCGTCACTGTTCAAATTTTCCGTATTGCCGTTGGCAATCTCTATTCCATTGATATAGATCTCAAACCGCTGTGCAAGATAAGGTTTTTCCTCGATAGTGGCGCACAAAGGGGAGATCCGTTTGGGATAATCTGTTATAAAACAGGGTGCTTTCCCAATATTTGGTTCAATGTCGTTCAGAAATATCTGATGAAACAGTTGTTCCCAGGTTGAATTTTCTACCAGGAATCCTTTCTTTTGGCAAAATATACGCATTGATGAGTCTTCAATGACGTTTACGAGAGAAATACCGGTATATGTTTTCCATAATTGGGACATCGTATATCGGGGCCACGCACCAGTCACTCCAAAATCTCCTATTGCCTGAATAACCGTTTGAGTTTCTGTCATCATGTCCAGATAGTCTGCGTTATGCCGATACCACTCTGCCATCAGAAATTCCGGAGTATGGAATTCTCCTGAATTTTCTATATTACGAAACGTTGGCGAGATCGCAAACAGGTTGTTCATCGTATGAGGAAGAAGTTTTTTTAAACCCGCCTCGGGCGAGGTTGCCAGAAAAAACTGTTTTTGCGTCACGGAAGTTATCCAGTCAGTGACAAACGGATGGATTGTCGGTTCAAGTGGAATTGCAGGGGACAGGATCGGCACAGTCACCTCCTGATACCCGCGCGTTTCCAGTTCGCTCCGGAGTTGCCGAATTATTCGCTGACGATCAAATATTCCGTGTTCATTCATGGTGTTTTTATGAGCTGAAAGTACTGATGCATTCCACACAGAAATCCCGGATAACTGCATCCCAGACAGGAATCATGAAACTTTGAATCATCCCACTCCCGTACTTTCTTTCGCAGTGATTCGATCAGTACCGGAACATCGTCATTCATAGTACCAATTGGCGTCGGCCCTTCACAACAGCCATACACCAGACCATTTGAAACAAGGGCAATTTGAAAGCATCCAAGGTTTTTCGGAGGAAATGTCTTTTTTGTCTCAAGGAGTGTGATCATCTGTTGGGCACTCAAAAACGAAAACCCCTTCACTGTTCCATAGATATTCGAAACAGGATGATGTGATAAATACGCTGGAGGTTTGCGTGGATGATACGTAACGGAAATGTCCGGTCTGATATTTTTCTGTAATACTGTCTCGAACTCTTCCATATATGGGTAGTTTTCTTGAGTGACTATAGAAAATATTTCCGTATGGAATCCCGACGTGTGAGCCAGCTGTAAAAATGCCATGCTTTTAGCAAAATTTCCTGCCCCCCGATTTTGATCGTGATACTTGGGCAACCCATCAAGAGACACAATAAGATTCACGGAATTGGGATTGGCAAACTCGCTGAGCCTATCTATTGTCCCATTCGTTATTATTTGAATAAACATTTTTTTATCTGTCAATGTGTTAACCAGATGAGGGAAATATGGAAGAGTGAATACCTCACCACCGCAAAAGGTAATAGTGTCTAATTCCTGACTGGATTGATACGTATCGATAAAACTCAATATCTGCTCTTGAGATAATACTGGAGAAGTTTTTTTTGTATAACAAATTGCACATCGCAAATTACACTTTTCCAGTGGATTGATATACAGATGCCGCAATACACGTTGAAATTGTAGTTCCATTGATGGTTTCATACATTAAAAAAAGCGGTACAGAAGAGATGATTGGGTTTCTCACTCGGTGATTGAAATAAGGATCCCGTCATATCTAGAAGAAGATGTGCAAATACATCGTCCGTGAAATCCAGTACACAAACGCAGTCACAAAATCTTCATCAAATCCGTACCGCCTGTTAAGGAACAGCGTAGTATACCGCTATTTGACGGAAATGAAAAATATGAGATAATCTTTTTACCCCAGAGTGGGGTTTTTATTTTTTGAAACTATGGGAAAAATTACGACAGCACAGTTTAAAAAGGGCGGATATATTGAGTTTAAAAGTGAACCGCACCAGATTGTGGAATTCCAACATGTCAATCCCGGCAAGGGGAGTGCGTTCGTGCGCACGAAGCTGAAAGCCGTCAAATCGGGCCGCGTTCAGGAGTTTACCTACAAAGCAGGGGAGTCTGTCGAGGAAATTCCCGTTGAAACCCACGAAATGCAGTATCTGTATGAAGAAGGGGACAGCTATATATTCATGGATAATTTTTCCTATGAACAACTCGGAGTCGATAAAAACCTGATTGGTGACTTTTATAAATACATGCGAGCCAATGATACATATCAAGTATTGGTATATGGAGAGAAGGCGATTGGCGTGCGCCTTCCTAAAAAAGTACGGCTGAAAGTGACTGAAGCGGATGAGGGCGCAAAAGGAAATACTGCCACAGGGGCTACAAAAACCGTCGTTGTGGAAACCGGCGCGGTGGTGACCGTACCTCTTTTTATAAAGACAGGCGACGAGATAGCCATTGATCCGGAAACAAACTCATATCTGGAACGGTCCTGACATATGGATGTGAAAAATAGTACAACGCCATACGGCAATATATCATATGTTGACGGTGGTTCAGGAAAAGCATTGTTATTTCTTCACGGCGCTTTTTCCACTCCAACTGCGTACCATGAACTGTTGAAGAAGTTATCAGAAAATTTTCATGTCATAGCACCGGTTCTCCCCGGACACGGCCGGTCCTTTTCTATACCAAAAGAGTGGGGTATCGTGAGACTGAAGAGAGCATGCCTGGAATTTATAAAGGGCGTATCCATTGATCCGTACACAATCATCGGACATTCATTTGGTGGGACATTGGCATTGATGATGGCTTCCGATTTTCCTGATGCACGGATTATCGCCATAGATGCGCCGATTCATGCAATCCGAATAACGGAAAAAAATTCTCTCATTTTTGCAGTAAAAAATGAGGTCAAAATGTTTATGGAAACAAAGCCAACAGTGAAAGATCTGAAAAAAGTTTTATCGGCAAGCTCATCATTCGTATCCACTCTCGTATGTCATCCCGAGGATATGCAGTATTTTTATGCGCATGGACCGGTCTTCAATGTAGAAAAATATATCAGGACAATCTGCAATCCCGTAGATCTGTTGTGGGGGAGTGAGGATTCCGTGGTTCCCCCGGATGAAGGTGTTCACATGAAACAACAGATTCCGCAGGCAGCCCTTCACACGTTTGAAGGAAAAGGCCATTTGTATCCGATGTTGCTCCCTGAGTTTACTGCGCAGCAGATTATGACATTGCTTTGACCGCCACCGCATTGGTACACTGTCTGTATGACTACAGGCAAACCATCTGCCCGGCTTGCTCGGACACTTATAATTTTCCTTCCATACTGTATTGCCTTTGCTCTTGCCGGGATTATTCTCTATGGTATAAAAGTATACCAAGATCAGAAAAAGGCGTATGAGATACGCATTACGGAACTGGAAACAAACAATTCCGAACTTCTCTCATCCCTTGAGGACGTGGAAAATCAGCTTGCCGAGATTAAAGGCGAGGATCAGTACGTCACCAACCGCGCACTGGAGGGAGAAATTAAACAGATCCATGATACTTATAAAAGCGCAGTTGACCGTTATGAAGACCTATTGGAGGTGAAATCACTGACGAGTAAAACAGGAAAGCTGGATGAAGATTTTTCTGTAGCATTGAGTTATTTATCCCTTCGAAATTATGCGTCAGCTTCCGCAACACTCTCAGGTTTATCCACGGGGATTGCGGATCTTCGTACTTCGGTGACGGCTGCTTTTTCGATTCCGAAAAACGTTGTGGAAAATAACACGCCGCCGGCTGGAGGATACTCGCGACAGAGCGTGAACAGTGATGCGGGGACATTTATGGTTGATATGGTAGCCGGTGACCTTTCCTCAACACGGGTAATCGTTGATTCGGCTTCCGATTCTGACTGTGCAAATGATTGCCCGGTAAAATCGCTTTCGGAATATGTGGCGGCAAACGGCGGTTATGCAGGGATTAACGGATCGTATTTCTGCCCATCAACATACCCAAGTTGTCAGGGAAAGACAAATTCATTCGATACGCTTCTCATGAACGTACGTAAACACTACCTCAATTCCAACAACAATGTATATTCTACTGTTCCGGCTGTTATTTTTTTGGGATCATCCGTCCGGTTTGTGGGAAAATCGCTTGAATGGGGGAGGGATACCGGAAATGATGGAGTGTTGGCAAACCAGCCGCTTCTTGTTTCCGGCGGTGGTGTCGTGTTTGGTGGTGACGGTGATCCGAAAAAGGGTTCGAAAGGCCCGCGCAGTTTTGTCGCAAACAAAGGGAATACGGTATATATCGGAGTTGTCCATAACGCTACTGTTGCCGAGTCAGCAAGGGTTTTGAAAGCGATGGGTATGGATAATGGCCTTAATCTTGACTCCGGCGGATCTACAGCTCTTTGGCATGGCGGGTATAAAGTCGGACCGGGACGCAACATTCCAAATGCTATAGTTTTTGTACGGCGGTAGAGTGCAGATTGACGTACCGGGGGTGTTTTTGAAACAATACAGGGACTATGAGTGCGGTAAAAGGTGATAAGAGCAAACTGACGTTGGATGACCTGTATGGTAAATCAAAACCCGGGCAGGATGCGGAGGATGAAGAGGGAAAGCCGGAAGGTCAGATAGTGTTCAACAAACACAACGAAGCGCTCGTCTATGAGGAAACTCCTGAAATTAGTCCTCTTGAAGATGAATATATCGCTCCGGAAGAAGAGCAGCCGGAAAAGCCGCAGTTGCCAAAATTGGAGAAACCAAAACCGAAACCGAAGCCTGTCATAAAAACACTCCAAAAACATCCGAAAAAAGGTTCCTGTTTTTCACATATCATGCTGTATATGGTTTTTTTTGCTATCGGTATTTTAGGAGCACTGTATTGGAGAAATTCGGGAGGAACAATTCCGTTTTTGAAAAATATATCTGACCCCACTCCATCTCCTGAGCCTGAATTTAATATTCAAGTCGGACCTGAAGGATCAACAGAATCTGCAGGATTGGCACCGACTCCAACACCGACAATTTCACCTACCTTTACTCCAACCAATACACCGCAACCGACTCCGACGCTTTTACCCAGTGAAGCGCCGCCCCCGACGTATACGCCGTCACCTACGCCTAAACCTACTCCTACAATTCAGGCACCGCAAACGGTCGGCGGGTGGGAGACAGTGCGTGTTGGCGATAAACTTGGCTTTAGTGTGGGAACGATTACGCTTCAGATACCGTCAGACGTCAAGGATCTTTCCTGTGATCCATCTGGGTGTGCATCGTATGGAACCGAACTGTCCGGCAAAACCAGGTTTACCGTATCCTTTCACCGGTTTTCAAAACCGATTATCAACTTTGAGCTGGCAAAGATCGTGGATGCGGCAGGTAATGCATTTCCCCAAATTCAGGTTAGTGCGGTAAACGGAAAAGTTGCCCTGGATTATTACGGAGCCTTCAATGGTATTACGACTAACGGGTACGGGTTTACCCGGATGCATGGCGTTATGATTCTCCTGGACCAGTACACCACGATGGAGATAAATCACTTTGAACAATCCGGCGTGCCTTCTGATTGGAATCGCGACGACGAAACATGGAAACAAATCGTGAAGACGGTGAGCATAAAATAAATCCATACCGCACAAATTTTGTAGTCTATCAGACAGGTGCGCAGTGGTTTGACCATAACCCATTCATACACTCTCTGGTATGAAGCTGTTGTCCATCAACAGGTTCTGCGCACTCACTTGCATTGAATTTATTGCCGAAAAGGTAATTTGATAAACCTTCCCAAAAACCAGACAGTTAACAGCAAAACGGTCGTGGTGACAAGAAAAATACGGATTATTGGTTCTTCCGGTGCCGTGAGCAACCAAAGTGTAGTTGTTAACCACGCATTTACATTTAATCGAATGCTGTGTGGGCGGCCATCACCTACCTGCATATACGTTACCCACCAATTCCTGTAGATATAGTTTGAAGATTTCATCAAGCATGATATTGTGCTTACATATGCACCAACCATAAGCAGGATGGAATCCGTTAACGTCCATGCTGTATTTTGAATGGTTTGGAAAGTGACGTAAGAAAAACAGATGAGCGTGCCGACAGGCAAGAGAATTCTCATTATTCTGTTTCTTTTTTCAAATTTTTCTGCCTGAATAAATTTATTCAGCAATTTACAATCCATGGTATACCTCCGGATGTATTGATATGGAGAGTCAATGATTTCCGTGGTCGGGAAGTCATGGTTCTCTCCATATCAAAGGTGTTTGTGCGGTATGGTAAAGAGCGTTCGGGCAGTATTTTGTCTGTTATTTTCCCGGCCAAGGGGAGACTATTAATGGTTTGTCGTATTTTTTTGGGATTTTGCTCCAGATGACTTCCGTAACAAACGGCATGAACGGGTGAAGAAGTTTCATGAGAGTGAGTATCACATGACGCAGCGCAGTGAGTGCAACCGGGTCGCCTGATGTAAACCGTTCCTTATTTTTTTCGATATACACGTCGGCCACTTTGTGCCAAGCAAATTCGTACAAACGTTGAGATGCATCGGAGAAACGGTATTTCGACAGGTCTTTTGTTATTTGAGTCGTGAGCATGTTGAGTTCTGAGATTATCCGTTTATCGCTCGCTGTTAACGCGTTGTGAATATCTACATTGTAAAAGGGAACATCTTTGGTATTCTCCATATTCATGACAAGGAATCGGCCCATGTTCCAAAGCTTGTTTGAGAAGTTTCTCATACCGCGGATTTTGTCTTCGGAAAGTGCAATGTCACTTCCCGGTCCCGCACCGTAAATGAGTGCCATCCTGAGGGCATCTGCGCCATACCGGTCGACCATTTCAATGGGATTGACCACGTTTCCGCGGCTTTTACTCATTTTTTGTCCGTGTGCATCAACGACCCTGCTGTGAAGATGGATGGCCTTAAAAGGGACGTTGCCGGTCCGATATGCACCCATCATCATCATGCGCGCAACCCAAAAGAAAAGGATATCCCACATGGTATCCAAAACAGAGGTAGGGTAGAAGTATTTGAAGTCTTCTGAATCAGGGTACCCAAGAGTCGTATAGGGCCATTGACTAGACAGGAACCATGTATCAAATGTGTCAGTTTCCTGGAGGATGCGGGTACCATTGCACCGGGTGCAGGGTTTAGCGTTAAGCGAAAATTCAGCCTCAAGAGGGGCTGAGAGAGTCTGGAGGCCGTGTGATATTTCGTCGAATGTATATGTTTTTTTCAGCTCGTCATACGTACCCCGAACATGTAGTTTTTCATTTGTAAGAAACGACAGTATGATGCCGGGATTGCAGTCCAGGCAGTACCAGACGGGGATTCGCGGCCCCCAGACAATTTGGCGGCTGATGTTCCAGTCTTCGATGTTATCCAGCCAGTCGAGATACATTTTTTCAAAGCGTTTGAGAGGGAAAATGCGAGTCTGTTTTTTGCGTATGGCCATGGCGGCTTTTTGGGCGAGCGGTTTTGTTTTCACATACCACTGGGGGATGGGAAGGGGCTCGAGAACGGATCCGCATTTATAACACGACCCGACCCGATGCGTGTAGTTTTCATCCGTTTTGACCAAAAGTCCGTCGGACGCGAGGTCTTCGACCATGATTTTTCGTGCCGCCGCCACTTTGAGGCCGTGATATTTCTGTGCCCTTTGGCGATATTTCGGATCCGCATCTTTTTTCGTGAGAAACCAGGAAAAATCCATTTTTCCTCGCGTATCAATGATGGGGGTGACCGGTAGGCCAAATTTTTTCCCAAGTTCAAAATCGTGTGCATCATGAGCAGGCGTTACTTTCATGATACCTGTCCCGAATGCCATATCTACATCGGGATCGGGGATGACCGTCATGTTTATTGGTCCCAGAAGACCCATGATTTCGAGTGTTTTACCTATGAATTGTGTATACCGTTTGTCCTTCGGGTTGGCGGCAAGGGCCGTATCGCGGAATTTGGTTTCAGGACGAACAGTTGCAATCGTGAATGGCCCGTACTTCAGATAATACAAGGGGTCAACCTGTTCTTTGTACACGACCTCCAGGTCGGAAAACCCCGTACCGTCTCTGGGACAGTAATTGACGAGTCGCGCGTCCCGGTACAACAGTCTGTCTTTATGCAGACTCCGAAATGTATCAAGAACGATTGAAACAATATGCGGGTCAAGAGAATATTTATACCTGGTCCAGTCGAGCGAAAATCCGAGCCGCTTCATCTGGTCGCGGTTCACGGATTTATTTTTTTCCACAAACTCCTCAATCATAAGGTAGAGCGTGTCACGGTCAAAATCAAATCTGCTTTTTTCCTCTTTTGCGAGTTTTTTTTCATATACGTATTGTGTTTCGATCCCTGCGTGGTCGCCTCCTGGTAGCCAAAGTGTAGGATCGCCCATCATGCGATGCCACCTCACAAGGATATCCTGGACAGTAAACAGTGCATGACCCATATGCATCGGGTCGTTGGCGTTGGGAAGGGGAAGGAGTATGGTAAAAGGTTTTTTCTTTTTATCGATTGCGGGGGTAAAATATCCACCATCTTCCCACATGCGGTAAATATCCGTCTCATGATCAGTATGGTTGTATGCTTTGTCCATGGGGATTATTGTAGGTGATAGGAGGCTATGGGGCAAGGTATTGACATGTTAGCGGAAATTCCGTATTATAGAAAGTTAGAAATAAGGAGAATGTATATGCAGCAGATGATAACTGAAGAAATTATAAAAATACAGCCAAAGTGGCTGATCACTCTTCCCAAAAATTTACGTACGGGTCTGTTTGAAGAACATGCATTTGTCCGGGCGAGAAAGGAAAAAGGAAGATTGGTTCTTGAGCCTGTGCGTATTCTTGATTATCCGGTCAGGAGTTATACGGAGAGCGAAATGGATGAGTTTTTTGCATATGACGATGAACAATCAAAAGATCTCAAGAAAAAGGGGATACTCTGAACGTATTTTTTAATGCATCCGTTATTCTGTCGGGATTGCGGTCGCCAACCGGCGGATCTGCAAAACTGCTTGAATGGGTGAAAACCGGTCGTATCAATGGAATAATAAGCGATACGATACTTGATGAAGCATTACGGCATGCACAGAAGATATCGCGTAATAAAATTGGCTTGAAAGAGGAAATTCAGGATATTTTTAAGCATATTATTCCGGCTCCAAAGAAAAATTTCGTGTCAAAACATGAAAAAGATGTCCTTGATGCAGGAGATGCGCATGTACTTGCATCCTGTTTTGAAACAAAAACTGACTTCCTGGTTACGCTTGATAAAAAACATCTCCTCGTATTGAGAAAAAGCATAACGGCATTCACGATCGTTTCACCAAAAGAGCTTATACTTCTTATATCACTAAAAGGATAATCCCGGCAGTCACCCCCAGGACGCCGAGAAAGCGAACGAGTGAAATTTTATCTCCCAAAAATTTGGCTGAAATGACGGTAAAAACAGCATTGGATGCCGTGTTGATTGCACCGACGTATCCGATATTTGGAGCAGAAACTTCGGCTGCAAGCAAAAATCCGTAAAATCCAGTTACAAAAATTCCGGTCCCTGCAAGAATCAATACATTCGGTAGATCAAGTTTGAGATGAACGGATTTTCTGTGTATATACAAATCGATTCCTGAAATGATCGCCACAATTAAAAGTAGCCAAAACTGATATGCAAATTGTGGAATATTATCAGTTCCGACAATCCATTTTCCGGTTAACCGGAGGAATCCGAAACAAAAGAATGAGACAAAGGAAAGAATGACCCACATATAATTTGTCTGTACATCAGATTTCTTTTTTTCAAAAACGCCTGTTACAACAGCAGTACAAGCGAGCGTAAACAAAATTGCAAGAAATTTAACGGGGGACAATGAGCTTCCAAACAGAAAGATGGCGGCGATGCTTGTGAATATACCGTAGCTTTTTGTGATGATGACGCTGTATCCGGCATTTGGTGCTTTCTGCATGGCAATATACGATACTGCTGATCCGATATAACTGAAGAAAAATGCAGCAGTTACTATTTGGAGAAATATTGACGGTGATATCCAAAATGATATTCCTGATGATTTACCAAGAAAATAGTATAGAACGGGTGGGATGGAGAAGTTGGCAAGCATCGACGGTTTGACGGTGATACCGCGGTTTTGACCGAGCTTTAGGACAAAATAATAAATATTTGAAAAAACAAGCATTAGAATGCTTGCAAGTATCCAGTTCATTGGGTGATTATAGTTTTATAATGTATATACTTCAACAGAAAGTCCGGGATCGGCCTGAATGGTGTGCCAGTCGGCTGGTGAGCCGCGGAAGTGGGCGCAGGAGGCGATGGAGACGGCATTGTCCGTACAGAGCTGAATTGGTGGAGCGTAAATCGTAAATCGTGAATCGTGATTGGAAAATTTCTCCCTCAGTTTCAAGTTTGCGGCAACGCCACCGGAGATAAGAATAGATTTCACATCGTATTTTTCGGCAGCTTTTGTAGTTTTTGCTACTAATACATCGGTTATAGCCTCCTGAACTTCGTGAGCAAATACTTCGACGGATTCATGATGTTCTTTTTTCCATTCCCGTTGAATTGCAGTTTTGAGACCAGAGAACGAGAAATTGAGAGCATCTTCGTGTATAAGCGGTCTGGGCAATCGTAATTCGTAATTCTTCATTCGTAATTCTTTTGCTTTTTCCTGAATTGTTACTCCACCTCCCGAGCCGAATCCCAGAAGCCGGGCGGTTTTATCAAACGCTTCCCCTGCCGCGTCATCAATTGTGCCCCCGAGCCACTTGAGTTTTTTTGGAGACTGCATAAGAAATAATTCCGTATGACCACCAGAAACGACTAAGGAGATAGCCGGAAATGTGGGTTGGTTATCGATGAAGTTCGCGTACATATGAGCTAAAACGTGGTTTACTGGAATGATGGGTTTTTCGGTGATCATAGCTATGGTTTTTGCTGATTCTACTCCCATGAGGAGTGATCCGATGAGACCCGGTCCTACCGTTATGGCAATAGCATCGATATGCTTCTCGATAACGGATTTATATGCATTATGAGGTGAAAATACTGAGGTGAAAGGGGAAAGGGATTCGGAGAGGACGGGGATGATGGATTTGAGCTGTTCACGTGCCGCCACTTCCGGCACGACCCCGCCCCATTTTTTATTCATTTCAGCGCTTGACGCAACGACATTTGAAAGTATTTTTACTCCATCCTCAACAACCGCTGCTGCCGTTTCATCACAACTGGATTCAATGGCAAGAATTTTCATGTTTTAGACGTAAAAGCTTTCCGATAAAACCACAGCGGAACGAAATATAGTACCTGAATGATGATAAGCGCTGTGGCCGGACTGGTAGCGTCTGCTAAGAATCCCAACAGGAGCGAGCAAATTCCAAAAACAACATTTTCAATGAAAGAAATAATTGATCTCATAGTAGCCCGTTGCGATTGGGTAAATTCCTTTTGCTGGAGTGAGTTTATCGCAACAGAACTCATTCCATACGTGAGTGACGTAGCTCCCATGAGGGCCGGAGATGCAATTGTCGGAAAAAGTAATGCAGTAAAATTGATAATTCTGTTTGAAATTATTTCGAAAGTGAGAATTTTAAACGGCCCAAATTTGTTTATGGCTTTTCCGCTGAAATAGAAACTCAGTGCTCCTGATATATGTGACAGCGTATTTGATATGCCAACCGCCCACAGAGGCCAAAGGGAATTGACAAATGCAGAGCGCAGAAAATATGCGGATTCGCCTAGTGAGAACCGGAGAATTGATGCGGCGGACAGGAAAAGTAATGTGGTATTATTGCGTATATTTTTAACGGATCCAAACGTGTGGCGCAGGAGTGTTGTTTCTGACGGACTGTCTTTTTCCGGTTCCCGGATTTGCAGTGCTATAATACATGCCGCAATCTGCGGCAATACTGATATCCATAAGACCAGAGGAAATGATAGAGCGGCAAGTATACTACCGGATACGGATGCAAGTGCCAGCGCCACCTGAAACAACGAGCTTGTTTTCCCTAAATACGTATGGTATTCGTGATCTTTATGAAGCTTCCGAAGCGTGTCGTGCAGGAGTGCGTCATTGTTGCCGCTGTAGAATGCTCGGGACACACCCTGAAAAAGACTGCCGATAAAAAGGAGTATCCAGGAATGTGCAAGTGCATAAAACGTCATGCAGAGAATTGAAGCTATCGATCCGGCAATGATAGTTTTTTTCCTGCCAATTCTGTCTGATATGATTCCGGTCGGTACTTCAAAAAAAGCCGATGAAACATATGCCGCAGAAAAAATGCTCATACCGAGAGTATAACTTCCCGTTACTTTGGCAAAATAGATGATGGCAACCGGCGCGAAAAAGACAAAATCCGTGAAAAAGTTATGATAAGCAAGCAGCCTGATATTGCGTTCCATTTGATTATTATACTTCTTTTTTTTCTCACCTGATGAGAACTGACGACCAGTCCCGGTATTCTGCTTCGAGTATTTTAGCCAGAATTTTTGGGTTTTGACTTTTTTTAACAACCTCACGTATATTTTGGGGTTCAGAAAAATATATATGAATAGGCGGAAAAAGTCTGTTCACAATTGGGATTACTCTGAACCAGTCCCAGTTTGACGTGCCGCGGATGTGGCAGGAAACATAATAGCATCGATTTTGGTTTTTGATTTGGGTCAGAAGATGTCCGATGCCGGAAAACCACACACCATGTTTTCCTCGATATCCTTCCGGTGCAAGCATAATCATGCCGCCTGAATCAACAAATTTTGCCGCATTCCTTATGCTTTGGACGTTTCGTTTGTGTGCAACGTGTGCGGCAACCTTCGGACGGAGAGATAATATTTTTGCGATACGACCGGAGAGTTTGTGAACTTTTTCGGCTTGTGCATGATGATCAATCCAGACCGGCACGATTATTGAATGAAAAGAGGGGATAATTTCCAGGATGCTGGCGGTTGCCACCATTCTCATGTCTCGGCGTGAGGGGAGTGAGGCTGCTGATATAAAGGTTTCAATTTCATAGGGATGGTTAAAAACCACTATACAAGGATTTTTGGTAAGAATTCGTTTCGATGCGTCCGGAATGTGTGTGTTAAGCGCAACATGATATTGTTGAGCGAGTGTTTGTGCAGAACGTATTGGTCCTGATGATATAGATTCCTGAATATATACTGTGAGAAAATTTTTCAGCACGGGAATTCGGTTGATATACCCGACGAATAAAGTATTTGTATCCATAGCCGTTTAATCCGGAAGTTTGTTGATGCCGTGAATGGCATTGACGGCAAATTCAGTGCCGTTGGTCTCTATGATGGCGTATCCGGTATTAGTAATGGAGTGGATGGGAAGCGTATCGAGAGTCCCATATCCGATGTGGATCAAAAAATACCGGATGAGAGTACCATGGGAGACGATGAGTACGGTTTTGTCAGGACACCCAACAGCCACTTCACGCATAAATGTTATGAGACGCGAAACAGCGTGGTCGATGGTTTCGACAGTTGGATCAATCGACAGATGTTTGAGTTTGTCATACGTGATTTTTTTAAACTGGGCAAGAACCGGTTGGAATTTTTTCATATACTCATCGATATGCCTGTTTTCGTACACACCATAGTGCCGTTCACGGATGATTTGCGTGGTTTTAACGGCAATTTTTTTCTCCAGCGCGATAATCTCTGCAGTCCGTCGTGCGCGCAGAAGGTCTGAAGAGAATATTGCATCAAAATGAATATGTTTCAGATTTTTTGCCTGTGCAATCACCTGTTTTTCACCATGTGAAGTAAGATGCGAATCCGAATGTCCCTGAATAATGCCGGTGGTGTTGGATAGCGTCTGTGCGTGTCGCATGAGATACATCGTCGTCATATGCTACTCAAGACCTATGAGTTTGGACAGCTGGCTGGTTGATGGAGTAGTAATTTTCGGGATGACGATTGCTTTGGCATCGATGAGCCGGGCTTGTTCAAATTTCTTCTCTAAGATGGGATCGCCTTCCGTCAGGGCAATAATATCCGGATTCACTTTTTTGATCATTTCATAATACTCCCGGTCAGAGCGCAAGGGAGGAAGCTGAATGACACGGTCTACTACGCCCAATGCTTCAAGCATAGCCTTTCGCTGATCCTGCGTATGAATCGGGCGCATAGGACCTTTCATGCGGGTCACGTTTTCATCCGATTCAAGTGCTACGACTAATTCGTCGCCCAGTTTTTTTGCTGCCGTCAGAAACGATACATGGCCGTAGTGGATGACATCAAAACATCCTCCGACTAACACTATTTTCGGTTTATTGACTAATTGGACTGATTTGTCAAATTTGGACATATTATACTTTGGTGCCTTTCAAATATACTGCACGCCAGGGCTGATAATTGGAAATAAATGTCTGTTCATGGATTATCTGGCCATTTCTGATGACTGAATAATTGAATGATGCTTTTGCTCCCCATGCAGCCCAATCGACCTGTTTGACAACGCCTTCCGGCAGTGTCGGATCGTCCTGGTACAACGGTGGGGGAGGGGCAATTGAACCGGATACAATATGATCGGTTATGGTGCTTGTTCTTCCATCCGACTGACCGTAAAAATCGAATGATAAGGATAGGGTGTCCGTATCGGTCATTGCCTGGATTAGTATATATCCCGGCGTGTCATTGACAAATTTCAAGTCAACGGACGGTGAAAAAACGGTTGCATCAATTCCAGCTTTGTATCCTGCCTCCTCGTAGTAGTGGACTCGGTACGAATGGGCATGACGCTCTGAGATTGGAAGTCCGGCGTTCATGGCAGCCCTGAACAACGTTGTTGATACCTGGCAGACACCTCCTCCATCGCCAAGGATGGTCCGACCGTCTTTTATGATGTATGCGGGTTTGTAGCCTGTTGCGGCGGATACATCCCCCAATGTTTCGTTGAATGAGAATTCTGAGTCAGGTGGAATAAGTACTCCATGAAACCGTGATGCCGCAAGCGCCACATTATGGATTCTTCCCGGGATAGAACCATGAAATTCAGAATATCCTGTGCCAATGTGATCTTGTATTCCGTATTCATTGGAATTATCTGTGCTGATGGTCGGCTCTACACTCGTAACCGGAATTTCAATAATTTTTTTATCCATCGGAAAATCGGGCAGGGAATACGCGGCGTCGGCAAAGAGTTTTTTTGCAAGAGCCATATCAACTTCCTGACCGTTTTTTGATTGTTTGAATGCAGTGACTTTACCGTTTTCGTATGTAAATAATCCTTCAACCGGCGCTGTATCGATAACGGATTGAAAATTGGACAGGGTTTGGTCGACAAGATCGGTTTTGTAAAAGAATGCGGGAGAAATATCAACAGTTTTCATGAGGAATTTTGTTTTCAGATCGTTGAGAATGATGCCGCTTCTGCCCACCTCATATGCTGTCAGTGCAGCGTTTTGTGCATCATACCCCATGGAAAGTTCTTTTCCTGAAACTGTTGCCACCATATCCCCCCAGACAAATTCGAAACGGGTATGCTCAAATGCGCGATTTCTTTCTTTCCAGTACCATTCAACCTCCGTTTGCGTTTTACCGCCGAACCAGACAGAGCCGATAAATACATTAGGATATATTTTATTTTTATAACGTGTATCAAAACTTATGATGCCGGATAAGCTGAGAATGATGCCAAGAAGAATCAAGGCGAGGAAACGGACAATAAACCGTTCAAATATCGGCAGTCTATGAGTATCGGCGGGTTTTTGTTTTGGTTTCAATGTTCACTACTATATCATGAAATTTCTGTTCTGTAAGTATCATGTCTGTTGCAAAGAATAGAGAGGAAAAGGTATGATAGAATCATGATGCAGCCGCCGTCACAAAATCCGGAAACACCGCAGGCAGACAGTCAGCCGGCTCCGGCCAACCCGCCAATCGAAGCACCGTCTGTTCCCGTACCCGAAACAATTGTGGTGCCCGCCGGGAACGACAACCAGACTGGGGGGGTAAGTGAAGGAAATTATCCGCCTCCACAACGGTCCGGAGGATGGATAGTGAAAATTTTATTCCTCCTTCTTTTTTTAGGACTTATTATCGGTGGCGGGTATTGGGCTGTAACAAATTTTCTCTCCAACGGATCAGGGGGATCGGCAGGATCAGGGGGCGGGTCTATTACCTATTGGGGGCTGTGGGAAACCGACGGTATTATCACACCGCTTATAGCAGAGTTTGAAGCGCAGAATCCCGGGATTACCGTAACATATGTGAAACAATCGCACAAACAATACCGTGAGAGGTTGTCCGCATCCATCGAGCGCGGGGATGGTCCGGATGTATTCAGATTTCATAATACATGGGTAGCAATGCTTCGAAGCGATTTAGCGCTTGTCCCTGCCGATGTCATGAGTCCGCAGACGTTTGCCTCAGCATATTATCCCGTTGCCCAGAATGATCTTGTTGCCGGGACGAATATATTTGGCATTCCCCTCATGGTTGACGGATTAGGCTTGTATATTAATGAGGACGTTTTTGCCGCAGCAGGTGCCTCCCCACCGGTAACCTGGGAGGATGTATTGTCGCTCGTTCCCCGGCTGACAGTGAAAAATGATGAGATGATTACGACATCAGCTATCGCATTGGGTACCACATCCAATGTGGAACATTGGAGTGATATCCTGGCAACCATGATGATGCAAAATGGAGCCAAGCTTACCAACCCGACTGGCAAGGAATCGGAAGAAGCCCTGCTTTTTTTCCGGAAATTTGCTGATCCGGGAGATCCGGCGTATACCTGGAACTCAAATCTGGATAATTCCATTACTGCATTTGCAAATGGCAGGGTTGCGATGATTCTCTCCCCATCATGGAGGGTTTTTGATATTAAACAGATTAACCCTTCGGTCAATTTTCGGATTGCGCCTATTCCCCAGCTTCCGGGAAATACCGTCAACTGGGCGTCTTATTGGGTTGAAGGAGTATCTGCAAAAAGCAGGAATAAAGATGCCGCTTGGAAGTTTTTGTCATTTTTAACAAGCCGTGAAAGTATGCAAAAATTATATACAAATGCGTCCCAGACGCGGCTTTTTGGCGAACCGTATTCACGACTCGATATGGCGAGTTTTTTAGCCGGAGACCGGTATGTGGAAGCATACGTGCAGTCAGCGCCAAGCGCCCAATCTTTCCCATTGGCTTCCTATACGCACGATAATGGCCTGAACGATCAGATGATTAAATATCTTGAAGATGCGGTCAATTCGGTCAATTCGGGTTCTTCGGCAACACAGGCACTCTCAACAGCCTCAAAAGGGTTCAGCCAGATATTATCCCGGTATGGACTGGTTTCTGCCTCTGCCCAGCCGTAAGGTGTCATGATCCCGACTATTGGACAGGCAATTATTACTACTGTCGCGTATGCTGATATTTTTTGTTATCCGCTTTCCGCCGGTGAGATTTGGCAGCGGATGGTGAGACGTCGCACCTCTCACGCTGAGACGGACAGAATGCTGGGAAAAATGTCCGGACGGACGTCAAAGAATACATGGTATGTTTTGCCGGATCACTCGAAGTTTGCACAACGCCGCAGGAATTATGAAAAGGAATCAGAGGAGAAATACAGAAATGCTGTACGAGTAGCTAAATGGTATGCTTGTATTCCGAGTGTACAGTTTGTGGGGATATCCGGAAGTCTCGCAATCGGTAACGCCGGATCCAATGATGATATTGATTTATTTTTTATTGTATCTGACGGAACGCTTTGGATTTCACGGGTGTGTATCATTCTCTTAACGGAATTGGTATCCAATAGGCGGCGGTTTGGGGATCTTAAAGTTGGGGATCGTATCTGTTTGAATATGTTTGTCACACAGTCAGGTATGCATATCGTTCCGGACATGCAAAATCTGTATATCGCACATGAGGTGATGCAGATGAAACCGTTATGGCAAAGGAATACAATATATAACAATTTTTTACGGGCAAATGCATGGGTACGGTATTTTTTGCCGAATGCGTGGGAAGAGAAGATAAAAACCCAAAACCCAAAACCCAAAACCCAAAACACTGATTTTTTAATATTTTTTTTGCGTTTATTGGAACCGTTCGCAAAAATGGTTCAGGTATTGTACATGAGGCGTCACAGGACGAGTGAAACAGTGACGGATACCGTATTAGCATTTCACCCGCACGATAATACCGGGTATGTACGGCGGGAACTGGAGATTCGGTTGAAGAAATATAATATACCCCTTGACAACATTTTTTCTTTCCGGTTAAAATAGCAGTCACTCAATAAGAGTGCCAAAAATTATATAAAAGTATTGTATTAATAATCTATTTTTTAAAAGGAGGGAGATGTATGGCAAAAGTACACATACAACCTTTATTTGATAACGTCCTCGTGAAGCCACTTGATGGTGAGGAAAAGACGGCGGCCGGCATCATTTTGCCGGATAGCGCCAAAGAAAAACCGCAGATGGGGGAAGTCATGGCAGTGGGCCCCGGTGGGGTGGATGAAAAAGGAAATACTGTAAAGATGCAGGTTCACGTAGGAGATCATGTTATGTACAAGAAATGGGGTGGGAATGAGGTGAAAGTAGAAGGAAAAGATTGGATGATCGTGGAACAGAAAGATATATTGGCAATTGTTAAATAATTTTTATAAAAAGGAGGTTATATGGCTAAACAGATTAAATTTTCCGAAGACGCCCGGCAATCACTGGTTAAAGGCGTCAATATTCTGGCAAAAGCAGTCGTCACGACTTTAGGTCCGAAAGGACGAAACGTGGCAATTGACAAAAAGTGGGGAGCTCCCAACGTGATCCACGATGGTGTATCCGTTGCCAAAGAAATTGAACTTGAAGATGCGTTTGAAAACATGGGTGCACAGCTCGTGAAGGAAGCAGCATCCAAGACGAATGATGTGGCAGGAGATGGGACGACAACCGCGACCCTCTTGACTCAGTCCATTGTCAATAACGGCTTCAAGAATGTGACAGCCGGCGCTAATCCAATGATCATGAAGGTGGGAATGGAGAAGGCTGTGGTTGCAGTGGTTGATGAAATTAAAAAGATGAAAAAAACCATCAAGGACGCGGATGTTGCCAAAGTTGCAACCATCAGCGCCCAGGATGAAAAGATCGGGTCGCTCATTGCCGAAGCACTTCATAAGGTCGGCAAAGACGGCGTCGTGACGGTTGAAGAGGGCAAAGGTCTTACGATGGAGATTGAGTATAAAGAAGGGATGGAGTTTGATAAAGGATACGCGTCATCATACTTTGTCACCAATCCGGACAAGATGGAGGCGGAAATTTCCGATCCGTATATCCTGGTTACGGACAAGAAGATCTCATCGATTTCGGACATGCTGCCTTTCTTGGAAAAATTCATCAAAGTATCTAAAAATTTGGTGATCATTGCCGATGATATCGAAGGGGAGGCTCTGGCGACACTCGTTGTAAACCGTCTGAAGGGCACATTCAACGTACTGGCAGTCAAAGCTCCCGGGTTTGGCGACCGCAGGAAAGCGATGCTTGAGGATATTGCAACCCTGACTGGCGCAACCGTCATTTCCGAGGATACGGGACGCAAGTTTGAAAACGTGACGGTGGAGGACTGCGGACGTGCGGATAAAGTGTGGGCGGACAAGGAAAACTGCCGGATCATCGGCGGCCGTGGATCATCTCAGGCGCTGAGTGCCCGTGTGGCACAGCTGAGGCGTGAGATTGATGAAACGACCAGCGACTTTGACCGGGAGAAACTGCAGGAGCGGCTTGCAAAACTGACCGGAGGAGTTGCCGTCATCAACGTCGGAGCTGCCACGGAGGTGGA
>JBGSUE010000010.1:0-31630 GCA_041753515.1 Patescibacteria group bacterium | reverse complement strand
ATCCGGTTCTTACCCTCCTGTATTTGTTTCCCGGATTATTTTTCCAGACAGTGCGGCTATTGTTGCGGAATCCTGATATATCTGTTATTCATGCGCAGGGAATCACGGCGGCACTGATCACGCGGTGTGTGAATATCGTGTTTCATAAACGCATCATCATGAGCACCCACGCTATCTACTCCCTGCCGCAAAATCCCATACTAGCACGTGTTTTTACAGCCATTCTTCGCGGTTTTGACCGGATCCTTACCCTGTCGGAATTATCAAAGATTGAGCTGATATCAGCAGGAGTGCCGGCTCAAAAAGTAGACCGATACATGTATTGGGTGAATCAGGACATATTTAAGCCGGGAAACAGACAGGAAATAAGGAAAAAATTGGGCTGGACAGGAAAAACGGTGTTTTTATTCGTCGGAAGGCTCCTTGTGATGAAGGGGACACGGATAGTCAGTGAGCTTGCCGGGCGTATGACCGGAACACAGGCACAATTCGTTGTTGTGGGTACAGGACCGGATGAGCAGTATGTCGCCCAATCTGCACGCCGTTATCCCAACCTGAAATATTTGGGTGCTTTGGGTAACAGGAAATTGCCCGAATATTATCGCGGGGCGGATTACCTTCTTGTGCCGTCACAGTATCCCGAAGGGATGGCACGGGTCGTCATGGAAGCGATGTCATCAGGATTGCCTGTTGTAGCTACAAAGTCCGGTTGTATGCCCGAGATGATGACACATGAAAAAACCGGAATGCTGACAGGGCAATCAGACAAAGAAATCCTGCCTGTCCTATGCGGTTTGTTGAGGCAAAGTACTGTACAGAAAAAATATGCCCGGGCGGCGGTACATCATGCCCGGAAATTTTTTACAAATACAAATGTACTGCCGATTATCAATGCATACAGGAATATATCAATATGAAAAGAGTTCAAAATCAGGAGGTATTATTTGATAAAAAATATGTCCTGACGCAGGGCGATCTGCAGGATTTATATCTTGATGTTTTCATGAAAAAAAATCTTGACAGAACATTCAAATACCCGAGACCGCTTTCCCACACAACTGAATCGAAGACGCTGGAATCGCTGTTTGTACACCGGAAAAACCATATTGTGTTGGACGTAGGATGCGGAAAAGGAGCGTCGTTTTTGCCGTTTCTTTCAAAGGTAAAACGGATAGACGGCATTGATTTTGCTCGGTCCGGTCTGGATGCCGGGCGGAAGATTTTTTCGGCATTCGTAAGAAAAGGTCTGGTTACTTTTTCCCGGAAAAATTTCTTTGATATCGGGAAATCCAGCGGATATACCCTGGTAAGTATGATAACGGTTTTGGAACATTTCCGCAGTTATGCTGAAGCACAAAAAGCCATCAGTCATGCATATACGCTTCTGAAGCCCAATGGAATGCTGTATGTTTATACAGTAAACAAAAAATTTATACTGCGTTCTCTGTATGGCACAATGTTTGCATCTGTGAGGGATCGGGAGCTGTCCCGGATGGGACATGACCATGAGCTGTATTATACGAGAGAAGAGTTATCGGAAATGTTTAAAACGGCTGGTTTCAGAAACGTGAAGACGTTTGTCTTATATCCGCCTTTACATGCTTTGTATGATATGAAAATATATCCGAAATTCCTGAAATATTATCTGAGAGTATCATCCCGGCATAAAATTACACTGATATATTTTTTCTATACCCATATATTTCTGCCAGCCCTTCGGTTTTTTTCGGTAATTGACATTCCGTTTATCCTTTTGGGAAACAGCAGTGCTGTAGTTGCTGTGGGAGAAAAATGAATAAGACAACGTTTAACGAACAAAAATATGCACACTGGGTCGTGGGATCCGGTGATATTGTGCGGATTGATCAGATTGTCAGACTTTCCGGTTCAGGAAATGACATTCTTGATATTGGCTGCGGTACGGGTGCTATCGGAAAAAGACTAATGGAAAACGGAAACAGGGTGTGGGGACTGGATATTTCTTCCGGAGCGGTAAAGCGGGCAAAACAGGCCGGAATAAATGCAAAAGTCTGTGATATCGAAAAAGAAGAGATTCCTTTTGCCAAGAAGAAATTCGATGGAATAATTCTTGCGGAAATTATCGAACATGTGTTTGATACCGATGCGCTCCTGGAACGCATCGTCAAACGTATCAAGCCCGGGGGTTTTCTTATCGTAACAACACCAAATATCGCTACCCTCGGCAGAAGACTGCTTCTTATGGCCGGGAAAAATCCGCTTATCGAAGTTCACGCCAGGGAGCATACGGCAGGACACATCAGATACTTTGTAAAAGATACGGTATTACCCTTGCTTACGGATCACGGACTTACAATTGAATATTTCGGATCCGACGTTGTGAATTTTAATGCCTCCGGATCTATCCGTTCAATCCTTCTTGCCAAAATGCTTCCAACTCTGGGAAAATCGCTGATCGTGAAAGCGCGAAAGAAGGCCGCTCCATGATAGTATCATTGATAAAAAGTTTATTTTCGAATGCGGGCATTATCGGCCATACGTGGGACTGGAATTTTCCCCTCTATCCCGAGCAGTTTATCCTGCATCTCAAAACCTTTCTATATGTATGGTATCCGAACCTCAAAGGCGGTATGTATTCTCTGTACAAAGCCGAATTGCCGTACTGGACAATTTTAGGTGCCGTATCCCCCTTGGGAGGGGAAATACTCTCTCATGCCGTTCCTCTTGTTCTTGTATTGATCAGTGTACTATCGATGATGCATGCGCTGAAGTATTTTTTCAGGGCTCCGGTTTTCTGGCAGATTACGGGAGGAATTCTATATGCCTGTTCACCGTTTGCCTATTCCAGAATCATCGCCGGGCATATGACGATTCTCGTGGGATATGCACTCCTGCCCCTGATTCTTGAATTGTTCATCCGTCTTCTTCAGGGCCGGTATATTCGGTCATTTTTCATGCATACGTTACTCCTGTCCGTCCTTTTTTCATTGGCATCGGTCCATATACTTTTTACACTTGTCAGCCTTTTCTTAATGGCCTTTTTTTCATTTTTATACCCTGCAAAAAATTTTATCTCTTATTTCAGAACCGTCCTGCCATTGGCTTGTTTAATATTGGTGCTGAATGCTTATTGGATGATGCCGATCGGCTACAGCATCGTATCGACCGGTACCATCAGGGTGCGCACTGATGAAACGATTATGGATGAAGTCGTGCGGCGGCAGGGGTATTTCCGTTCCGTCAGCCAAAATATGCTGTCGATTATCACCGGCACCATCGATCCGGGACTTCATACAGAATATGTATATCCGGTTGAGAACATCAGGCTTGCATTCGCGGTTGTCTCCGTGGCATTTTCGGTTCTTGTTTTTGTACCGTTCATAACATTCACTCGATCGAGTGATAATAATCTGACTAAATTTGCCGCTTTCTCAATAGTGGGGCTGGGCATTGCAGCTGGATCTACAAATATCATCGGATTATCTTTTTATGAAGGTCTTTTGCATACGGTTTCACAGGTATTTGCTCCGCTTTCAAATCCGCTCAGATTATCATCGATATGGTACGCCGGATCGGCCATTACAGCAGTATCCGTACTTTTTTTAACCGAAAGATATGTGGGAAGAGGAAAGATTATTTTGCGGTTCATGACAGTATGCGGTGTGGTTGTATTAACATATCCGTGGTGGTTCCGGGATATAGCAGAACCCGTCATTACTGAAAGTTCTCAACCGCTGTCTCTGAAGGTAACAAAAATCAACAGTGAAGACAGACGGGTGTACGAAGACATTGCATCCCGTGATAGCACAACTCGGATTGCATTTCTGCCGCCTGCGTTTCTGTCGTGGCCGGGGGAGACTGACCGCCATATTCCCTGGTCTACCGCATATTTTCCTTCATCCGTATTTCTGCAATATCCCGATCAACCGTTGGCACATGTGATTACATCTGAACTGTATTCATATAATCCAATAAACAATCTCGGAAAACTGTTTTCATTGGCAGCAGTCTCACGCATTTATTATCCCCGTTATGACCATTTCGAATCATATGAAGAGTTTATTCCCGGAGTAAAAGATTATAAACCAAGAGTGGATCAAAATCTGAACATGCAACATGATATTTCCCTTTCGGGCAGCTTATTTTCCCATACTGATGTCTATGAAGTGGAAAATTCACTGCCGATGATGTATACGCCGGACGGAGTTTTCGGATATTCCGGACACCAGACAGTACTTGCCCGGTATGTTGCCATACCGGATATGACGCAAAAACCGGCATTTTTTAATCTATCGCCACATAATGGTCCGGTAATAGATGATTGGGATGCAGTGTCATCGGAAATTACACGTATAAAAGCGGATGTGAGGGCAGATATTCCCGAGTCAGTACTCAATCCCGGTGTACGGTTCTTGCCGGAATCAGTTTTTTACCCGTTGGTGCAGTACAGGGAAAACAGGATGAAGAAATCTCTTGCTGGGGATCCGGACGAATCATACAGTTTTGCAGTCCGACTGCTTGCTAAAAGGATAGCCGAACTGAAACTGCAGGAGGATATATCCCCGCACGTGAGTACAGTTTCTCAAAAGCAAAAAGAAGACTTGGTGGCTCTTACCCGGGCAATTGACGGGTATGTGAAAACTGTTGATAATAGTACGACACGGATAAATTATCGTCTTCTTGAATCGGAAGTAATACTGCGGTCTGCTTACAATACAGTAAACACATTGATCCTTGAAAATCCTGGCAGGCAAACAAGCGCAGACTATCTTGATATCCGGACAACTCTGGATACATTGATGCCGTTAATTGATTCAAAGATCAGGCGCGGACATGTCGTGACTCTTGATGAACCGGGGCTGTATGACATCCTGGCTGCAACGGGATCAGCTATACCTATTTCCATTACGATCGGCACACAGCGGGTTGCCGTTGATCCTGTCGGGCAGGCAGGATTTACATATCTTACTTCGCATACATTTGAAAAGGGGGAATCATATATTGATGCAGAACTGGGGCAGGAACAAAATATATTTGCCGGTTTTTCCCGGTCGGTAAATACTTCAGATTTTGCCCCTGCTGAAAACGGGTTTTTGGTTTTTTCAGGGCAAATGCCGCGTACATATTGTACGAATCCTATGCCTGTGAATGATCAGCGCTCATATGCCGTCAGTTTCCGGCTCCGGGCGGATGGACCTCCTGCAGAATTTTCGGGTTCATTTTCCGGCGCGGATGGTTTAGTCCGGCATATTCCAATGATACGAAGTGTCCTGTCGGGTGCCGGGTGGAAATCGTATTCTTACTCGATAGTCCCGGACGTAACCATGGATAGTGTAACGCTGTGTTTCAGCATTCCCGCGTCGGTCGGGGACATTTCTACTTACCAGCTTGATGCGTTGACTGTGTACCAGAAAAATGATATGCAATGGATAGTTCTGAAAAAAAATCCGCGTCATAGGTCTGTTCCTGAAATTACATTTCAAAGAATTCTGCCGACGCGGTATATAGTTACCGTGAAACGGGTAATGGACCCGTTTTATCTTGTATTATCCGAATCATTCAGTCCTGACTGGAAAGCATACGTCATAGATCAATCAAACGGGTCCGATGATATTCCGGCAACACATCGATATTTTTCCCGGCTGCCCGACCGGAAATATGAGATCGGCGAATCAGAACATTTTATGGTGAATGCGTTTTCCAATGCCTGGAAAATAGAGCGGGACGGGGATTATTCGGTTGTCATCGATTTTTATCCTCAGAGTGTGTACCGTATTGCTTTGGTATTTTCAGTTTTGTGTTGGGTAGGGTCAGGTATATATATAATGTACTGTGTAATGAGGCGAAGTGAAAGGGGAATGAAGTGACCATGCATGTACTGTTGTCGATGTGGAACGACCAGGTTTCACGATTGTTGCTTATCCTGGTAATCACAGGTATTTTTTCACTTGTCAGATTTATACCGTACGTAAACGTGTATATCCCATTGAGCATTGTTTTTGCTGTTGAATGGGTCTTATTGATGTATGCAGGTGTAATTTCCGAATCATTAAGGGTGTATATATTGCCCGTGATGATTATCATATTGCCGGGCGTCAGCCTTATCCGGTATGACGCCGCAGCAGTACTGTTTGAAACCGTGTATTATATCTTGGTATATACTATGATCCGTCGGTTATGGGATTACAAAAAATTTTCACACCGGTCATAATTTTCATCTTTCTCATCCTGTGCTACCGGACTATTTTAGGGTTTTCATTATTTTCCGGAGGGGATTATTTTTTCCCGTATATTACCAATCCCGAAAATCAGGTAAGCGCATGGTCCGTGTGGAGCCCGATGGCAGGAGGCGGGATGGGCTCCAATGCGCTTCAATCAGTAAATTTTGACATCTATTCTCAGTGGATCCCGTCGGTCTTTCTTTCGTTGGGCATTCCTGCCGTTATCGTTCAGAAGTTCTTTTTTGTCATACCTATTTTCGTTCTTTCATCTATTGGAATTCAAAAACTTTCGAAGAGATTTTCTGTCAGTTTTTGGATCAGTTATCTGGTGTACATGACAAATACTTATATCCTGATGATTATCCACGGAGGCCAGTTTGGGATAGCGCTTGCATATGCCGCTGTTCCTCTGGCATTTTCCTTGTTTTTTGATTCAGATACTCCCATAAAAGCCATCATGTATTCCTGGATTCTTGGACTTCTTATCCTTTTTGATATTCGGATATCGGTAATATTTTTTTTGTTGTGTATATTCTGGCAACGGAAATACATGCTGTATGGATACGTCATACCCTGGAGTTTGGCTCTCTTGTATCATTCGTATCTCTGGTATCCGGTGGTATTTGGGGGAGTGCGTCCGGTTGCGGAGGCAGGGAGTTCACTGACGGGTGCGCTGGCGCCCGCGTTTTATTCTTTTGCCGATTTTGTGCATTCTTTTTCCCTCCTGCATCCCAATTGGCCGGAGAATATCTTCGGGAAAACGTATTTTATGAAACCGGAATTTCTCGTGATACCATTTGTTGCATTTGCGGCACTCCGTAAAAACAGGATCATACATATCAGGCATCTTGCATTGATTGCACTTCTGGGAGGTTTTCTGTCAAAAGGCGTCAATGAGCCGTTCGGATTTGTGTATCAATGGATGTTTGAAAATATTCCGGGGTTTTCCTTGTTCCGTGACCCCACGAAATTTTATGTGCTTGGTGCCTTATCGTACAGCATATTGATTGCGGCAATGGTGAAAAAAAAGATTTTGGTATTCTTAATTGTCTGGTTTTTTCTGATGCGCAGTGCAGTATTTCAGCCTCTTGGACCGTTACATATCCGGGAAGTACCGCAGGAATACAGGCAATTATCGGAAATGATTTCTGCCGATTCACGGTTTTACCGGACACTGTGGGTGGGGAATACGGATGTTTTTACGCCAAAAACACTCGCGCATCCTGCAGTGCCATTATCTGATTTGTCCGGGTTATATGATTTGGATCAAAGTATTGTATGGTTGTCGGAAAGGTATAGGGATACTGAAATCCGTGAGTTAGGAGTCGGGTATGTCATTGTACCATTAGATATCCAGGGGAAAATATTTGTCACAGACAGGAAATTTGACGTAAACGTACGATCTGCCGTTTTAGAGGACCTTGATGATATTCCGTGGCTCGTTCGTCTGCCTGAGTATAAAGATCTTGCTGTCTTTCGTGTGAGTGGAAATAGACCTCTCATCCATAGTGATAAAAAAGAATTAGACTATACTGTCCAACATCCGTATCAGATATTTGCCGATACAGGGCATTTGAAGGCAGGGGATCGGATTGTCTTCAATCAGGCGTTTGATCCGCGGTGGGAGTTGTGGCAGGGGGATGAAAAAGTAAGCCCCGAAAAAAATGTGCTGGGTCAGATGGTGTTTACCCTGCCCAAGAGCAGCCAGCCGTCCGAATTCTATTATGCCCCGCAGTCATTCTTCCAATCAGGGTTAAAACTTTCCGCGATCTATATTATGCTGAGCATCGGATTGTATTTTTTCATAAGGAAGAAATTAGTATGAAACAGACAATTGCCGCAATCGGAAATATATATCTGGAAACGATATATCACAATCTTGAAACGGCAGGAGCGGATGTTCTTGCATCAGGAAAAGAGTACAGGTCCGACAGGTATGAAATCCGTCCTGCCGGATCTCCTGTTAATTTTGCCAGGCAAATGACTCATTTGGGCCAACAGGTATCGCTTGTAGGAAAAATCGGCAATGATGAGATAGGCAAAATACTTCTCGGAAAATTGCATGATGAAGGAATCGGCACAGATATGCTTGCCGTTGACAGTACCGTTCAGACATCAATTGACAGCGGCTTAGTATTCAGCCATTCCGGTGAAAGCGTACAGGTGGTATCGGGAAATGCAAACCAGCATCTGCAGTTTGTGGATATTTCCATACGGTCGGGAATTACTACCTGTTATATTGCCGGTTTTGTGAAGCAGGTATCTTTATATAAAGACTACCCCGAGATGCTTCGACTGATAAAAAAGATGAATATCCCCATTTTTTTTGACCATGGTCGCATGCCGGTAGATATGTCTCTTGAGATGAAAAATGTGCTTGTTGAATCATTAAGATATGTTGATTATTACTTGCCCAACAGCGGTGAGCTTATGGATGTTTCGGGAGTGAAAAATCTGAAAGATGCTGTACAGTGGGCTAAAACACGCGGAGTAGGTCATGTGGTCGTGAAAAATGGGGCAGACGGTTGCATGGCTGACGGGGATGAGTTTGTTGGATTTCCGGTCAAGCCGATCCATATGGTGGGAGCAGGAGATACCTTCAATGCAGCTTTTGTATACTGTATTCTCAAGGGGTTTTCCGTTTCCGAAAGCGCCCGTTTTGCCAATGCCGCAGCAGCCCTGTATGTTTCATCAGGAAAAAATCCTTCAGAGATTGAAATCCGGAAAATAATGATCTGATTATCACACTTGTGTGCACTCGCCTCGCTGAAGCTCCGGCGAAGCGGGTATGTACAGAAGTGTGATCTTATATCTGTCCATATTTTTTCATCAGGCGGAGGGTGCGGGCGATGCCGTCCTCGATATCGAATTTTGGCTGGTACCTCAATAGCTTTTTGGCTTTTGAAATGTCCATGGCGCCCCTGCTGATCAAGTTTGCCGATGTCTCCCGTACTTCATACGAAAAATCCGGAAAATATCTTTTCAGTATTTGTGCAAAGTCTTCACTGGTGCGGGCAATTCCCCGGGAAATATTGAATATGTGTCGCGCTGCTTTTTTTCCCGTGATAGCCCGGACGAATCCGTCCACAACATCATCCACATACGTAAAGTCGAGTGCTTCGCCTGCCACGACCCATGCCGGTTTGCCGGATAGTGCGGCATCCCACAGAAGCTGGGTGACGCGGTTTGCGGCATCCGTGAAACCGTACACGGATGTAGGCCGGAGAATCACCCATTCTTTGCGTGAAAGCTGGAGGGCGTATTCGCATGCCGCCTTCATTTTGCCGTAATCGTTTTGGGGGGCGAGAGGTGCATCTTCCGGTTGGGGATTTTTCGAATAGGAGCCGTATGCAAAACTGGAAGACGGAAATATGATTCTTCGGACGCTTGGCGTGTTTTCGGCAGCGGCAAACACGGTGAGTGACCCATAGAGATTAATCGGACCCATCAGATGTTCAAATTTCGTCGGTGGGCGGGCATTGGAGATGGCTGCAAGGTGGACTACCACGTCCGGTTGAGTGTCACGCAGTGCATCGGTTACCTGCTTTTTGGATCGTATATCGCCGCTGATAACATGAGGTTTCCGGCGGAACAAATTTTCCCGCAGTGTAAGAGCCTGCATGTAATATGATTTTTTTCCGGTAAAATTGAGATATTTTTCAAATACGGTTACTTTGTGGTCACGAGTAAGAAGAGCATTCGTAAGATATGATCCGATAAAACCTGATCCGCCGGTAATAAATATCTTCATGTCCGAAAGTATACAACACTCACGGAGAATTTAGTAATTGTATGACGACGGGTTGTCGGGTATGAGTTTTCCTGCCCCGGACAGTGATGTCTGGTAGCTGCGTATCCAGATGAGGTAGTCTTTTCCATCAACCGCGCTATCCGAATTGAAATCACCGGTTTGGGGGCCCTGTCCTGATTTGAGATAATTCGTGCTCCAGATGGTGAAATCACTGCCATCGACTTCAAAATCCCCATTTGCATCACCCGGGATCGGCTGGGATGGAATACCTCCATCAATAACCGTTCCTTCTCCCAGCCATTGGTAATATTTGCCCTGATCGTCGTATACCCAATTGCCATAGTGATTGGTAAACTCTACTCCACGGTTGTACAAAAATAGTTTCAGTGTGGCTTCATCGCGAGCCAGCTCACTCTTGGGCGGGGAAAAATCGGTGGTGTACCGCTGTCCGTCCGACACACGATAGCTGTCCAGTTCATAGGTGTTATACGTATTCTGGAATATCCAGGGTGTATTGTGAATAGCACTGGAGCCAGAGAAATGTATTCTTTCTGTTCCGTCCACATAGATCCGTACTTCCTGAACTGTTTTTACGAGAGCAATGTGGTGCCAGAGGGAATCGCATTTCATTCCGACAAAGGGTGTATGACCCGACAGGTAATTGTAATAGCGTCCTTCCGGGTCCAGAAGTCCGAAACTGTTCCAGAATTGAAGCCATGCTGATCGGGTTGACCCATCGGTACAGCGGGTAAAGAATTCGATGGTATAGGGTTCGTGATCCGGATTCGGGCTGTATGCATCGGATGTCTGGAATCCGCGACTTTGTACGTATCCTGAAGCGGAAACAGGTCCCGGATACAATGATAGAATAAACACTATCAAGATAACCATACGCTTCATATATCCATTATGCACTATCCGGGTCTGTGATACAATTTGATCAACTATGCAAGGAAAAACATGTCTGGTAACCGGGGGTGCCGGATTTATCGGTTCGCATCTGTGTGAATCTCTAGTAGAGTCGGGGTATAGAGTCATAGTTCTTGATAATCTGATGACCGGAAGGATTGAAAATGTTGCCCGGGATGTAGAATTTATAAATCATGATGTGAGTCTGGCATATCCGGATTCCGTGGGACATGTTGACTATGTCTTCCATTTGGCCTCACCCGCATCAGTTCCTGATTACCAGAAATATCCGCTTGAAACTGCACTTGTCAACTCGGTGGGTACCCGTATTGCCCTTGAGTATGCCAAAAAATATAAGGCGCAATTTTTGTTTGCCTCCACATCCGAAATTTATGGCGACCCCCTGGAGCATCCGCAAAAAGAATCGTATTGGGGAAACGTAAACCCGACGGGTGTACGCAGCTGTTACGATGAATCCAAACGGTTCGGTGAAACACTGACGATGATCTACAGAAGGGAATTCAAAGTGGATGCCCGGATCATTCGGATTTTCAATACATACGGACCGCGTATGAGGCCGGATGACGGGAGAGTCGTATCGAATTTCATCAATAAGGCAATCCGTAATCAGCCGATGACGATATATGGAAAAGGATCACAAACGCGGTCGTTTTGTTTTGTGTCTGACTTGGTTGACGGTATTCAAAGGGCAATGTTTTCGGAAAAAACGAACGGTGACATATTCAATCTCGGAAACCCCGAAGAGAGAACCGTCGAGAATTTAGCGAAAATTGTAGGAAAACTTATAGGAGCAGTATCAATTGAACATAAAGACCTGCCGGAAGATGATCCGCAGCGCCGCAAACCCGATATTTCCAAAGCGAGAAGTATATTAGGATGGGAACCGAAAGTTTCCATTGAAGACGGACTCGAAAGAACTATTGCATACTACAGGAGCATCATGTGAAAATTCAGGACATAGTATTTTTTTCCATATTATTTATTATCATGTACACCAAACAGGATAATCATGCTGTAATTCTGGGTTTATTCCTTATACCGGCTGCATTTGTTTTATTTATTGCAGGTAATATATTTACCGCACAACGGTGTGTCATGTATGCTGCAGGATTTTTCCTGTGGGCAAGTGTGCAGGGGGCACGGGTATGAAGATACTTATTACAGGAGGGGCAGGGTACATCGGATCGGTCACCAACAGATTTCTGCGTGACATAGGCCACACGACGGTCATATTCGATAATCTTTCAACCGGAAGACGTGAAGCGTGTGGTGATACGGAGCTTATCGTTGGGGATTTGAAAAATAAAGATTCTATTCAACGTGCAATGAGCGGAAAATCATTTGATGCAGTTATCCATTTTGCAGCTCTTGCATTGGCTGGTGAGTCGATGGAAAAGCCGTATGCGTATTACGAAAATAATATTGTAGGAGGTTTGAACCTGGTTGAAGCAATGAGAGGTTCCGGGTGCAATACTCTGGTATTTTCCTCAACATGCGCAGTGTACGGATTTCCGGATACGTTACCCGTGACGGAGGTTGAAGAATATAAACCTGTCAGCGTCTATGGGTCCAGCAAGCGGATGTTTGAGGAAATTCTTGAATGGTATGGAAACATTTTTCAATTCCGGTATGTTAATCTGCGGTATTTCAATGCATCAGGCGCTTATCCGGGCGGTATGCTCGGTGAAGCTCATCCTGTGGAAACCCACATCATTCCGATTGCCCTTGATGTTGCATTGGGACGGCGCAGTGAATTTTCCCTGTACGGTGATAACTATCAGACGCCGGACGGCACGTGCATACGCGATTATATCCACGTGATGGATCTGGCCGACGCGCACCTGAAAGCTTTGGAATATATGAGACGCGGCGGGAAAAGCGATGCATTTAATCTCGGAGTTGGAAAAGGGTATTCCAATAAGGAAGTGATCACAACGGTTGAACAAGTGACCGGGAAAAAGATACCGCTTTCCGTCGTTCCCCGTCGTCCGGGAGATCCTGACAGTATCTATGCGGACAACACGAAAGCACGCACGGCGCTGGAATGGGATCCCAAGTATTCCGATATAACCACAATTGTAGAATCTGCCTGGAAATGGCATACGCGGCATCCATGAGAATCGGTATAGACGTCAGCCAGGTTGTGTACGAGGGGACCGGTGTTGCACGGTATGTATCGGAAATGGTCAACCATCTGCTTGACATTGACCGGAAAAATCAATACATACTTGTGGGGTATTCATGGGGGAGAAGAAATGCATTGAAAAAATATTTGAGTGAAATCCGGCAGAAATATCCGCTGGTCAAAACACTATTGATCCCGATTCCGGTAAAAATTGCTGAAAATATTTTAAACAATATACCTCTTGAAGTTTTTACCGGAAGTATTGATGTATTCTGGTCAAGTGACTGGATCCAGCCGAAGCTTTCCCGGGCACAGGGGGTAACGACTGTTCATGATTTGAGCCCGTTTCTCTATCCTGATGAGCACAGTGACATCATTGTAAATATCCAAAAAAAACGAATGAATCGCGTTGTTCGATACTGCAGTACAGTTTTGTGCGATTCACGGTCAACTGCAGATGACATATCGAAAATCTTCGGTGTGGCGCAAAAAATGCTGCACATCGTTTATCCGGGGGTAAGCACATGATTATCGCAATTGACGGATATGAAGCAAATGCAGCAGGACGCGTCGGTGTTGGCCGGTATGCGTATGAAATTATCCGGACCATGGCACATCTTGTGAATAGCGGTAAAAAATACGGCAATACGCGTCTGCGTATATATATACCGGGGCTCATCGGAGTTCATATGCCGGAAGCCGCCGGGAATGTGGAGTACAGAAACGGTGCCAAAAGGGGGCTCTGGACGTTTTTCGGGTTTCCGGGATTATTGGCCAAAGAGAGGGATACGGATATCGTTTTTTCCCCTACCCACTACAGTCCGCGGTTTACCAGCGTTAAAAGGGTCTGCGCCATCATGGATCTGTCGTATCTTACCTATCCGGAGTTGTTCCGGATGACCGACCTTTTTAAGCTGAAGAATTGGAGCGCTTATTCCGTGCGTCATGCCGCGCATATTTTTACAATCAGTGATTTTTCGAAGAATGCTATAATGGATGAATACGGCATACCGGAAAGCCGGATAACCGTGACGTATCCGGGATTGTCTATGGATAAACCGAAAAAGAATTTTGAGGAAGTTTCAAAGAGATATAGCATACGCATAAAGTATATTCTTGCGGTGGGAACACTTCAACCGAGAAAAAATTATGAGAGGCTTATTGGCGCTTTTTCACACATGATAGATACTGAGCATGATCTTATTATTGTGGGGAAAAAGGGTTGGAAATTCGATCCAATTCTCGGGGCGCCGGAGAAACACAACGTGTCAGAACGCGTGCATTTTCTCGATTATGTAAGCGATGCGGATTTAAACGTTTTGTACCAACACGCCGGATGTTTGTGCATGCCTTCCCTGTATGAAGGATTCGGACTGCCGGTCGTTGAAGCAATGAGTGTCGGGTGTCCCGTTGCCGTCAGTCGTGTGTCAAGCCTGCCGGAGATCGCGGGCGATGCGGCTGTGTATTTTGATCCGGAAGATGTGGACAGTATACAAAAGGGGCTGGAAAAATGTCTGGTTGAAAAAAATGCACCGGAAGGAAAGAAGAGGATAGCGTCAGGACTCAAGAGGGCAGGCGCATTTACCTGGGAAAAAGCAGCACGAAAGACATTGGATATTTTACAGTCGTTATAAATGAATGAATAAGCAATACGTCATTCTGAGCGAAGCGAAGAATCTCGAGTATTGGTTGTGACGAGATCCTTCACTCGCCTTCGGCGGTTCAGGATGACATTATTATATATGTACAGAATTATCATTGATTTCTGGGTTTATTTGGCTACTCTTGCGGGGTATATCCCCAGTCATATCATCCGCCTGTTTTTGTACAGGAATTTTTTCGGTGTGAGAATCGGGAATGACAGCAGTATTCACTGGCGAGCCCGTTTTAACGCACCAACCGGAATATCCATCGGAAATAATACGATAATCGGAAACGATGCGTTTCTGGATGGCAGATTTTACCGGATGTATCAGCCGGGAGAATCTAAGTTTTCATCGTACCTGAAAAGCTTTACACGTGTTGAGGGACGACCGTTAACCATTGGGGATAATGTTTCAATAGCCGGGTATGTTCAGATTTATACAATGGAACATGATATCGATGATCCAGATTTTAAGGAAATTGGGGCACCTGTTGTTATTGAGGATTATGCCGTCATCGGATCACGGGTGACAATCCTGCCGGGGGTCACAATCGGGAAAGGTGCAGTGGTAGCCGCTGGGGCGGTTGTCACAAAAGACGTCCCGTCTTACACAGTCGTTGGTGGCGTACCTGCAAAATACATAAAAGACCGAAACAAAAATGTAAGGTATACGTTAAAATTTGCCCGACCTTTCCAATAAATAATATGAAAACACAGACAGATATTACCGTAATTATCGTAAGTTATAACACAGAAAAACTGACGGATACGTGCCTTAAAACCCTTTATCACAGCATCCGTAAATCACCACTGAACGTTGAAGTCATTGTGGTCGATAACGTGTCACAAGACGGTACACGGGCGATGCTGAAAAAGAAGTATCCCCAGGTCAAAACCATACTCAACAAGACCAACGCCGGATTCGGCAAAGCCAATAATCAGGGTATGAAGATGGCTTCCGGCGGTCATATATTTCTTTTGAATTCCGATACGGAAACATATGACGGAGCTGTTGATGCACTGTACGAATGTGCAAAAAGACATCCGGATATGTTCATCGGAGGAAAACTGTACAATACGGACAGAACACCTCAGCCTTCAGCCGGTCCGTTTTTTACCTTGCCGGTTGTTTTTGTCTCATTATTTTTACGAGGTGATAGGATCGGACTCACCCGGTATAGCCCGGATTCGAGCCGTCAGGTAGGATGGTTGTCGGGAGCGTGCATATTCGCATCCAAAAAATTATTCTTTGACGGATTACTGTTTGATGAACAGATATTTATGTATATGGAAGAAGTTGATCTCCTGTACCGGGCAAAATGCAAAGGGTTTAGGACATATTTCTGCCGGGAAGCTGAATTTATCCATGTGGGCGGCGGCAGTTCTACGACATACAGAAAACAGCCTGTACTCAATATTTACAAAGGACTCCTGTTTTTTTACCGCAAACATTATTCCTCCGGAGAGCTTACTTTTCTGAAACTGATGCTGAAAATGAAAGCAATTCTTGCAGTGTTATTCGGGAAAATCATGGGAAAACCCCATATAATAGAAACCTATGAAGAGGCTTATCGCCTGGTGTAAGAACAATATTGACGCCTTTTTTGTTTTTTTTCTGGCGGCATTCATTCCGCTCTATCCGAAATTACCGGCGGTCGATATTTACGGAACATGGGTTTCCATCAGGCTTGAAGATTTTTTCGTACTCTTCGCCCTTCTGTATGTTCTCTCTGATGTCGTAAAAAAACGGAAGCTGCCGGAAAGTTCTCTCACGACGCCCATCCTATGGTACTGGATCATTGGTGCATTGTCGCTTGCGGTATCACTTTTGTTTATCGGCCCGAAACTGGCTAATTATTTCCCCCATTTGGCAGTTCTTCATTATATCCGCCGCATCGAATACATGGCGGTATTTTTCATTGGGTACCGGGCGCTCAAAAACCGGAAAAACCTTCCGATTCTTATCGGCGTGCTATCTCTCACAGTCATTGCTGTTATGGTGTACGGTTTGGGACAGAAAATTTTAGGATGGCCGGCATACCTGACAATGAACGAGGAATTTGCCAAAGGTATACCGCTCCGGCTTCCCGCGACAGCCCGTATTCCGTCTACATTCGGCGGTCATTACGATTTGGCGGCGTATCTCGTCTTCATCATTCCGGTATTTTTAAGCTTGGTTTTTTCAGTAAAGAAGGTCGTGCTGAAACTGTTTTTTACCATGATGTTTATCGGGTCACTGGGAATGTTGCTTCTGACTGCCTCCCGTGTGTCCTTCGGTGTGTATCTTGCCGCCGTCACTGTGCTCCTCATATGGATCAAAAAGAAGATGTATATCCTTCCGGTTGTCATCGTCAGTTTTGTGATGCTCAATATGGTATCAAGCGCTTCCGAACGGTTTTACAAGACGTTCCGGTTCAGCGATGTCATTGTAGACCTTTCAACAGGCAGACCGATCGGAACACTTGATAAGCTGGAAGGGGGGATGGCATATGTGGAAAACCAGGAAAATCCTGCTGTTGAAAATCTTCCCAAAGGCACGGAATTTATCAATGTTCCTCAATCCCAACTTTCCGACAAAACCGCAAAAACCATTCAGGTATTCAGAAAATCTCCTCTTGCCACCGGTTCCGGTGAAATCGCCACGGTATCGGGCAGTTTCCTCATCCAGAAAGCACTTGTCTATGATATATCCATGACAACCCGTTTCCAGGGGCAATGGCCGAAAGCCATTGAAGCATTCAAACGGAATGTTTTAGTCGGCAGCGGGTACTCAACCCTGTCTGTGGCCAGTGACGGGGACTATCTGCGGATGCTCGGTGAGACCGGAATACTTGGCACAATAAGTTTCCTGGGAATATTTGCCGTCGCTTTCACCCTGTTTTTCAGGTATAAAAAATCCGGTACATATCACGATGCATATATTTCGGGATTATTTGCAGGATTTGTAGGGCTTTTTCTGAACGCACTACTTATCGACGTTTTTGAAGCATCAAAAGTTGCATTCACGGTGTGGCTTCTTTTGGGAGCTGCTGCGGCAATCATGGAATCCGGGCAAAATACCCGTCTTTCATACGGGAGAGTACTTGTGCGGGTGTGTACCAGTAATACCGCAGTTCTTTTGGGAATTGCGGGAGTCATATGGTATATATGGGGTCCGGTATTGTCCATGTATTTCGTGGCGGATGATTTTACATGGCTGAAATGGGCCTCATCCAGCACTGTGGGAGATATTGTGGGATATTTCAGCAATGCTGATGGGTTTTTTTACCGGCCAATACCTAAAATCTGGTACTTTCTCATGTATTCCGTATTTTGGCTTAAAGCGTCTTCCTATCATGTTGTCACCATGCTTCTGTATGCATACTGTGCGATAGCAATCTATAGCATACTGAGGATTCTGCATGTCCGCGTAAGGTTTGCTGTTCTTGGAGCTGTTTTATTCGGACTTTTAAGTGTTCATCATGAAAATATTTTCTGGATATCGGGCGCCAGCAGTCTTCTGTCCGGTGTTTTTCTCATTACTTCCGTCTGGATGATGTTGCACAAAAGATCTGTCATCCGTTTTCTGTCCTCCCTCTTCATCTTCCTGTCCATGCTATCGTATGAAGGCGGTTTTTTTGCACCTATTGCAATCTGGTTCATATCGACGTTCATTGGTAAACATCGATGGGACAGGTACGTGTGGTTGTTGCTTCTCATGCCTGTGTATTGGTATATGCGGTTATCCTCTGGAGCACTTTTCCAGTCAGGTGATTATGCGTACAATCCAACTAAACTTCTCTTCAATATTCCTGCTAACACCGTCGCATATGTAGGATCAGTGTTTGGTGGGCCGGTATTCATCGACTGGATGAGTACGGTCCGGTTACAGATGAAAGCGTATCCCGAAATTGCGGGAATAATTTTGTCAATTGTGTGTATCACGTGTGTGTTCCTGATTGGAAAATTCAAACAGGGATTAGTATCCAGTAAACAGAGTGTTGTGTTTCTGGTTGCCGGAATTTTCATGCTGGTGCCGTACTTGGGTTTGGGAGGAGCAGCTGACAGGTATCTGTTTTCAGCATCCTTATTTTTTGCGATGGGACTGGCACTATTCGTTGAGAGAATTTTCAACAATTCAGATACCCGGAAAAAAGTATTTCTGTCTGTATGTATTCTGGCAATGGTATGGTGGAATATGCGCCAGATAACTGATCTTTCATCCCAATGGAGTATGGCGCACGATATGACGAAACGGTCTCTTCTTAAAATGAAAACGGAATTTTTCCCGATCAGGATTCCGACGCTCTTCGTTTTTGTAGACATACCAGCCAAATACGGACACGCATGGGTGTACCCGAACGGAGTCGATGATGCACTGTGGCACCTCTTCCGGGGAAGTCAGTATTCTGCCATTACTGCCCCGGATCTGCCGACAGCTTTCACACATTCCATTAAGGGCGCCATGTACGTTTTGCAATTTGATTCTTACCAGCTCAATAGGGTGGAAATGGATACAGAGGTGGTATACGAATGAAAATGATGACGAAATTTTCGATACTTCTTATCTGCATCAGCATTGTGCATATTGCTGTCAGACTCTACAGGATCGACGCTGCTGTCGCGGATTGGCACAGCTGGCGGCAGGCAGATACTCTTGCTGTTGCCCAAATATATGTGAAAGACGGGATAGATCTTCTGCATCCACGCTACTATGACATGTCGAACATCCAGTCTGGATTTGACAACCCAGAGGGTTGGCGCATGGTGGAATTCCCTCTCTATCAGGCGATAGGTGCTCAAGTTGTGCGTGTAATTCCGTTGTTGGACATTATGATAGTACTGCGTGTCATAACTATTATTTCATCGGTTTTATCTGCCGTGTTTCTTGCCCTGTTTGTCCGTCAATATTATGGTGATGCCGTGGCGCTTTTATCGGCGTTTTTGTATGCAGTCCTGCCGTATAGTATTTATTATGGCCGTACGATATTACCCGAGACTTTCATGGTTTTTTGGGCTCTGTTGTCGCTTTTTTTGATCAATCGTTCGTCAATAGGTTCAATACTTGCGGCATCTATCGCACTTTTAGTCAAACCGACGGCTGTATTTCTTCTTATTCCTGCCGTTTTTCTTATTCCCAAAACCGTCCGGTCTGTTGCGGCTTGGATTTTGTGCCCGATACCGCTTCTCTGGTGGAGAATGCATATCGCGAGTTATCCGGAAGGAATTCCCGTGTATGGATGGCTTCTGAATAAAGACAATATCAGGTTTAAGGGAGCATGGTTTTACTGGCTGTTTGCGGAAAGAATCGGCCGTTTGATGCTCGGCTATTGGGGAGCGGGTTTTATCTTAACCGGATTTGCATCTGTCAAAAAAAATGCTTGGATTGCCTGGAGCATGGCGGCAGGCGTCCTTCTGTATTTTGTCGTGTTTGCGGCAGGCAACGTCCAGCATGATTATTACCAGATTCCGGCTATTCCGGCGGTAAGCCTCATTTCGGCAATCGGGTTCTACGAATTGTTCCGGAAAAGTTTTTCAGGGAAAATCATCAGTATTGCCGCACTGCTCTTTTCGATTTCCTTTTCCTGGTATACTATGCGGACATATTACTGGATCAACCGGCCTGAAATCGTGGAAGCCGGAATGAAGGCTGATGAACTATTGCCTCCTCAGGCAAAAGTGATCGCGCCGTACAACGGGGATACCACATTTTTGACTCTCACAAAACGTTCCGGCTGGCCGCTCGGATTTGATATCGGCAAAAAGCTTGCGATGGGAGCTTCCGCATATGTGTCGGTCGGCAACCAGGAAACGGATACCGAAATTGCCGATCTTGCCGCCACATACACCACCCTCATCCGCACACCTTCCTACATCATCATCGATCTGACAAAACCAATATCTTTATGAACATCCTTTTCGTATCAGCGCTGTTGCCGTATCCGCTTTTATCCGGCGGGCAGATCCGTATATATAATCTGTTAAAACAAGTGTCAAAACACCACAGCGTGACACTATGTGCATTCATTCGAAATGAAGAAGAGCGCGAGTATGTGAGACATCTCGATTTTGTCAGGGTAATTCCCGTATATCGCGGCAAACGGCTGCGCCTGCCGTATCTGATCCGTTTTTTTCTGGGAGACTCACTTCTGACTGCATCATATACAAACAGCACGATGAGAAAAATTATCGCTGATGAGCTGGCAGCCGGACAGTACGATCTTCTGCACCTTGAGCCGTTTTATGTGTCTCCATCGGTGCCGCAGACGGACATTCCGACCGTTGTATGTGAACATAATATTGAATTCCGGGTCTATGAAGAGTATGCAAAATCCAACCGTATCCTGATGCCCCTGATGGCGCTGGAAGCAAAGAGGATAAAACAAAAGGAAATTGATACGGTAACATCATGTGACCGTCTGATTACGGTATCCGGTAGTGATAGGGAGTATTGGAAAAAAACGGTTGGAAAAACGCACATCAGCGTCGTTCCCAATGGTGTTGATGTGACGTATTACCGCTATATAATCCGGAAAAAAACACGGCAGCCGAATTTCCTGTTTGTCGGAAATTTTAATTGGCTGCCCAACAGAAGCCTGCTGAAACCGCTGCTTTATGATATTTGGCCGCGGATACATGAGGCACTGCCCGCCTCAACGCTCACAATTGTCGGAAAAAATATTCCCGGTGTAATTTCCGGCGATCATGTGGTGACAAAAAATACTATTGATGATATCCGTGCGGAGTATGAGAGTGCGGATATCCTCCTGGCACCTACGGATATTGCAGGGGGGAGTAAATATAAGATTATCGAAGCTATGGCAAGCGGTTTGCCGGTTCTGACCACTTCCCAGGGGTTGGGCGGACTGGCAGCGCGAGACGGTGTCCATGCATATACGGCTACATCACCGGATGAGTATGTCCGGCAATCAGTGTCGATACTGACACAGACCAAAAAAACTACAGGTATTACAGGAAATGCCCGTAAACTGATAGAATCGGAGTATGGATGGGAGGCAATCGGGAAAAAACTGGAGGATGCATGGGAAAAGACACAACAATAGACATATCAGTTGTACTGCTTAACTACAATACAAAAGATTTGACACGTATCTGTTTGGAGACTCTTCTTTCGTCACATCTGGGAAACTATTGCATGGAAGTGCTTGTGTGTGATAACGGATCAAGCGACGGTACGCTTGATATGATTAAAAAAACATTTCCACCCGTCAGCAGGATTGATAACAAAAAGAATCTCGGATTTGCCGCCGGAAATAATCCCGGCATCAGAAAGGCGAGAGGCAGATATGTGCTGCTTCTCAACACCGATACTGAGATTCCGCCGGATACGCTGCGTATCATGATTGAGTATATGGATAAGAATCCGGACGTAGGAGCTTCCGGATGCAAGTTGCTGCTTCCGGACGGTTCGATGGATCCAGCATGCCATAGAGGTTTTCCGACTCCATGGGCATCATTCACCTATCTTGCGGGTTTGGAAAAACTGTTCCCGAAATCACGTGTGTTTTCCCAATACCATCAGTATTATAAGGATCTTTCTACTATCCACGACGTGGATTGTATTGTGGGAGCTTTTTTTCTTGTACGGCGTGAGGTGATCCGGGATGTGGGACTTTTGGATGAGGAGTATTTTATGTATGGCGAGGATATTGATTGGTGCTACCGTATAAAAAAAGCAGGGTGGAGAATTGTGTACAATCCTACCGCAACAATATTGCATAAGAAGAAACAAAGCGGGAGAGCCCATTTTTTGAAAAAGCGGAGGGTCACAACGGAAATATACTTTCATACGTACAACTGGCTGTTTTACAAAAAACATTATGCACCTGTATACGGACCTCTTCTGACGTATGCCGTGAACGGTTTTTATACGGTCCGTCTGTTTATTCTGAAAAAATTCTCTCTATGACATATGCGGATTACTATTGACGCAAGATTGTATTACCAGACTGGAGTGGGTAGATATATCCGGAATATCCTGAAGTATGTTTCCAAGTATGATACTGTCAATTCGTACTGCATTATTTTGGGGTCCGATGCTTATGGGGATTTTCGGGTGCCGGGATCGAAATGGACGAAAATTCGCTGCGATGTACACTGGCATACTGTCCGTGAGCAGATTGTTATGCCGGTCATATATGCACAAACACAGCCGGACCTTGTTCACATCCCGTATTTTTCCGTGCCTGTATTGTACCGCGGCCGCACGATTCTTACTATTCACGATCTGACCGTGCTTGCGCAAACAACCGGAAAAGCTTCCACACTTCCATTTCCGCTGTATTCAATAAAAAAGATTGCACTCATGCATGTCCTGCGAAGCGGTATTGATCATGCAGCGCGTATCATTGCGGTTTCAAAAACAGTGGGTAAGGATATCTCCGGCAGATATGAAGGTGTCTCGGAAAAAATTACCGTTATTCCTGAAGGGATTGACGAGATTTTCCTTGAGCCGTCGAAAAATAAACCAGTGCACCACTCGTATTTTCTCTATGTGGGTAATGCATATCCGCATAAAAATTTGGACACGCTCATGCGGGCATACGGCATATTTTCAACATCTATTCAGAAGCCTCCCCGGCTGATTCTGGTCGGAAAAAAAGATATTTTTTATCAGCGTCTCATGAAGGAAACGCAGGACAGAAATATTCAATTTTACGGACATGCCAATGATGAAACGCTCGCCGGTTTATATCGGCATGCTCTGGCTCTCATTTTCCCCTCAAAAGCCGAAGGATTCGGACTTCCGGTTTTGGAAGCTTATGCACAGTCCTGTCCTCTCATTCTTTCAGATCTACCCGTATTTCACGATACCGTAGGCGATCATGCATCGTATTTTGACGCCGATGACATTGAAACACTGACCGGTCTCATGAAAAAAGCCGTACGAGCCAGAGCAGCCGGTGGGAAACCGGATGCGGCACTTTTAGACAAATTTTCCTGGAAAAAGTGCGCCCGGAATACTCTTGAAACGTATGAAAATTGCGCTCGTGTATGACAGAATTACCAAATGGGGCGGAGCGGAACGGGTGTTACTTACCCTTCACAAAATCTGGCCGGATGCACCGATCTACACGGCCGTCTATAATCCTCACAATGCCCGCTGGGCAAAAATAATCGATATCCGTCCCAGTTTTCTTAACCGTTTGCCGTTTGCCAATACCCATCATGAGGTATTGCCGTTTCTGACTCCGATGGCGTTTGAGTCATTTAGTTTCCACGGGTATGATGTGGTCATTTCGATCACAAGCGCTGAGGCAAAGGCTGTCATTACAGGGCCGGAAACGCTCCATGTTTGCTACTGTCTTACACCGACACGGTATCTCTGGAGCGGGTATGAACAGTATTCTTCCGGATTGTACCGTGGTATAGCGCCTTGGGTTTTGTCCAGAAGCATCAGGACACTTCGCAGTTGGGATAGAGTCGCGGCAAGCCGCCCTGACAAATATATTGCAATTTCGGATCTTGTTGCTGGCCGGATCCGGAAATATTACGCAAGACCTGTGGACTGCGTGATATATCCGCCGGTTGATACGGATGCATTTACACCAAAAAAAGTGAATGTGCCAGCCGGAGGATTTCTTGTCGTATCTCGTCTTGTAGGCTATAAACGTGTTGATTTGGCGATTGAGGCGTGTAATCGTCTTGGATTGTACCTCACTGTGATCGGCAGAGGGCATGATGAGAAGATTCTGAGAAAAATTGCAGGTCCGACAATTCACTTCGTCAACGGGACAATAAGTGACGGTGATCTTGCCGGTTACTACCGGTCCGCATCAGCTCTTATCCATCCGGCACTGGAGGATTTTGGACTGGCGGCGGCCGAAGCCCAAGCCTGCGGAACACCGGTCATAGGCTACAGGAAAAGCGCGGTAGCGGAAATAATCAGGGAGGGGGAAACTGGGGAACTTTTTGATTTTCAGACAGTTGATTCCCTTGCGGGCATATTGAAAACATTCAACGCAAAAGCGTATACTACAACCCTCTGCCGGAAACAGGCGCTCACGTATTCTATACGGAAATTTACCGATAGGATACAATCATGTATAAGTATGTGGTATAACGCAAACAGGAGGGGTGTATGAAAGCAGTCATATTTGCAGGGGGTGTCGGAACACGGCTGTGGCCGCTATCTCGAAAAAAATCCCCGAAACAGTTTGAAAAAATCATCGGGAACAAATCAACCTTACAGCTGGCCGCCGAACGTCTGCGGCCGGATTTTGCATGGGATGATATCTATATTTCCACAGGTATGTATTATGTTCCGTTAGTGCGCAAGCAGTTAAAAAATATACCCGCCTCACACATCATCGGGGAACCGGAATCCCGCGATGTAGGTCCTGCCGTCGGTCTTGTGACGTCCCGGCTTCGTCTCAACGATCCGCATGAACCCATTGTTATTCTTTGGAGCGATCACCTGGTGCGGCGTGAAGAGACTTTCAGGAAAATTCTGCGGTCGTGTGCAGAGCGTATACGGAAAAATCCCGATTCGATTATTTTTGTATCACAGAAGCCGCGGTTTCCAAGCGTGAACTTAGGGTGGATTGAATTCGGAAAAGAAATAGAAAGGATTGACGGGATTCAGTTTTTTGCGTTCACCGATTTTCAGTATAGGCCGGACAGGGATATCGCTGAAAAATATTTTGCCAGCGGTCATCACGCATGGAATTTGGGGTATTTTGTGACGACGCCATCGTTTTTATGGAAGCAATATGAGCGGTTTGCGCCCAATCTGGCAGGACCATTGAATGAAATAGCACAAACCTGGAATTCAGATTCATACAACGAAGTGCTTACCAGAGTCTACCCGACGCTTGAGAAAATCAGTTTTGATAATGCTATTTTGGAGAAACTTGATGCAAAACACGCAAGTGTCGTATCGGAAAATATCGAGTGGAGTGATGTAGGGGCATGGGAAGCGCTGAAAGAGGCGCTGGAAACAACTGAAGACAAAAATGTGACCCAGGGTAAGACAATGCTCACCGATACACGGGACAGCCTGGTATATAATTTTACCGATCAGCTTGTCGCCACCATTGATATGGAAGAGTCTCTTGTGGTGAACACTGGTGATGTGGTTCTCGTATGCAAAAAAACGTCAGTACCTAAAATCAAAAAACTGGTGGAAAAAATGAACGGGACGGATTTCGATCATTTAACGTAGCGTATGTTTTATTACAGTGCGAAGAGGTGTATTGATATTGCCGGAAGTATCGTCATTGGCGTTTTTTTTCTTCCGGTGTGTGCTGTCACTGCACTTGCCATCATACTGGATTCACCCGGTCCAATATTTGCCGATACTCCAAAAAGGGTCGGGAAAGACGGGAAACTTTTTAAGCTTTACAAATTCCGGTCCATGATCGTCAATGCCCATCAGAAATTGCGAACTGATCCGCATTTTAAAAAGTTGTATGACGAATACAAGCACAACAGCTATAAACTTATGAAGGATCCGCGCGTCACACGTGTGGGGAAATTCATCCGGAAGCACTCGATAGACGAAATTCCCCAATTTATGAATGTCCTTACGGGGGATATGAGTCTGGTTGGTCCCCGGCCGTATTATCCGGACGAACTTAAGGAACAGCAGAAAAAATTTCCCCATACAAAAAAATTGGTGGCAGTTGTAAAATCTGCCAAGCCCGGTATCACAGGACAATGGCAGGTATTGGGCAGAAGCGAAGTCAACTTTGACGAACGCATCATGCTGGATGCCGAGTATGTGACAAGCAGATCGCTGTCCACGGATATCATCATACTCCTCAAAACCCCCTGGGCCATGATTTCCGGCAAAGGCGCCGTGTGAGCCTTGACACCCTCTTTATCCTATAGTATACTACAGTTTCTTATCCCGGTTTCGGTTTGAGGCTAAACGGGCATATATACCCGTCGTGTTTTTTCTCGATGCCGGATAGGCAAACGATGAGTGCACATTCACAGAATTATGTCTATCAGACTAAAAAATAAAACCTCGAATTTCTTCAAGAGGAAGGAATAGTGCTAACGGAAAATCCGTTGGTACTATTCCTTCCTCCAACAACAACATAAGCACTTGTCTGATCAACTGCATTAAAAAAGCACAAGATTAAAAAACAGACATACCCTCTTCAATTGGGTTTTTTATCCTAGCGCCTGGCGAGGAATAATCCCGCCTGAGTTACGCGGTAATGGATAGAATGGAGAAAGACGTGTTGATGGAAAAGGAAAGACGAGGGATCCGAAAATCCAAAACGGTTGAGACCCGCATCATCTCCTGCGTTTCATCGAACAGATTAAAAACATAATGGAAAATAACGCTGTTATCCGATCTGATTAACTAGGAGTAGAAATGAGTAAAAAGATCGTACAAACAAGATTGTTCAAAAAATTGCTGAAGAAAATCAGACTTTTATACGCTAGCGTGGAAGCATATAAATCTATCAAAAGTGGATACGCAGGTCTTCAGCAAAGGGAGCATGCAAATGTATGGGTGAAAGCGCACAGTGAAGCACCCTATTGGGTGTGTGTCGTTTTTAAAAATGGCAAACGTGTACCGTTACCAATTATATTACGGTACGCTGAGGATCGAAAAATTCCAGGTGGTTTTATCCAGCAGTTGGTAATTTTAATTGCCGGATATTATTACCCGATATCTTATATGGCATCGGTCAAAGCATGTCAGAACTATGTCATTGATTTTTTTAAACTTACTGATAGAGCATAATCTGTTTGTGTATATGATAGGGAACAGATGTAAGTTTGAGTATAAATACTCGAGTGTTTTTTTGAATCTGTTCCCTGTCCGAATCCAATTCATCACTCGTTGGTGGCGTGGAATCGGATATAGTACGGATATTTTTGGGATAATTGACAAAACTCCGGGGTTTCGTGCACAATAGCGTGTATGGACCCGAATATTAAACCGATCAAGCTCGATACCGGGCATGAGCCCAAAAAGAAAAAGAAGAAAAAATCACTCGTGTATCTTTTCTCCGGTTTGGGCATTGTCGTCGTTATTGTTCTTCTCATTGCCGGATTTTTGGCGTATAACCTGATGCCTTTAAAAACCGTTTATGCAAAAGGCCAGGTATTGATTGCCTCAGCCCGCACTGTTGCTGATTCCATAAAAAATCAGGATATAGACGCTGCAAAAGCAGCGCTTGCTGATACGCGGACAAAGCTTGATGATGTGAAGTCAGAGTATAAAAAAGTCGAAAAGCTGTCATCTTTCCCTTTTTTAGGTGTATATGTACAGGATGGCAACCACATGCTCAGTGCAGCAACCCATGGCATGGATGCCGCAGATTCCGCAATCCAGGCGTTGGAACCAAATGCGGACCTTTTAGGATTTAAAGGAGGAAGCAAATTTGTGGAGGGGACAACAGATCAGCGTATCCAGACCGCTGTCAAAACAATGAAGGCACTCACCCCCAAAATCAATGAAATGGCAGAAAGCATCGATAAACTTCAGAAAGAAATAGACATGGTAGACCCCACAAGGTACCCGGAACATTTCAAGGGTGTTGAAGTGCGTAAACAGATGACCGAAGCGTTTGCCATGATTGACAGTTCCGCCAATCTGTTTGTGAATGCCCAACCGCTCTTGACAAGTATTCCGGATATTTTGGGAGATGAAAAGATGCGCAGATATCTGATTCTGTTTCAGAACGACAAAGAGCTTCGCCCAACGGGCGGTTTCCTGACGGCTTTTGCTTTATTTGAGGTAAATAAAGGAAAAATCGATCTTATTAAATCGGACGATATATATACGCTTGATGCGGCAAGATTCAAGATATTGCCTGCACCTGCTGAAATTAAGACGTACCATATAAACGTCAACACGTTTAATATCCGCGATTCTAACCTGTCGCCGGATTTTAAAGTGTCCATGGCGCAGTTTGAGGAGCTCTATGAGATGACGAGCGGACGGGTGCAGTTTGACGGAATCATTGCCATGGATACCCATGTATTGGTTGAAGCATTGAAGATTCTTGGACCTACGTACGTGTATGGCAGGGAATTTTCCTCAGAAAACGACAGCCGTTGCGACTGCCCGCGTGCAGTCTATGAACTTGAGGATTATGCGACACGTCCGGTGAATTATGTACGTGAGACCAGAAAAGACATTATCGGTGTCCTCATGAGGGAAATTTTACTCAAAGCTCTGGGGTATTCTCCGAGCCAGTATTGGGGAAAGCTGTTTCAGATGATGATTGACGAGGTGAACCAGAAGCATATACTGGCATATTTTAAAGATGAGGGAGAACAGATTGCCGTTGAAAAGTTCAATATGGCAGGCCGTATTATGACAGCAAAAGAAACTGCACCCATACTGAAATACACAGAGGGAGTCAGCTGGGATTATCTGCATATCAATAATGCAAACATGGCAGGCCAGAAAGCGAATATGTTTGTGAGTGACGAGGTGACGAAAGATACGATAGTCAATACCGACGGGACGATTACGACAAAACTGACCATAGATTACAAAAATCCATATCCTGGGTCCGACTGCAACCTTGAATCAGGGGGATTGTGTTTGAACGCACCCCTGAGAAACTGGGTACGGGTGTATGTACCAAAAGGAAGTACACTCGTGACAAGTAAAGGGAGCCAGTCACCGTCGAGCGGAAAAAGCGCTGATATGAAATCATACGATAGCCTGGAAAAAACAGTGTTTGAGGGATTTATCGTTGTCAATCCGAAAGGCATAGCAAAGCTTGAGCTTGAATATACGAGTCCCGTCACGGCAGCTGACGGGTACAAACTCCTCATTCAAAAGCAGCCGGGGACAACTGGCAGCCAGTGGAAGCTCCTTCTCAACGGAAAAACGCGGGAGGAATTTACTCTGGATACTGATACGGAATTTTCCTACTGACTTCATGGAACCGCGCAGGTATGTAGTGGCTGCAATAATCCTCAAGCGCCGCAACTGGCGAGATATGGACCGTTTTGTGACAGTGTTTACCCGTAAGTTTGGGAAATTATCTCTTTTGGCGAAGGGCTCAAGAAAAATCACCAGCAGCCGCAATGCCCACATCGAGCCCTTGCGCAAAAGTACATTATCAGTGTACAAGTCACATGCCGGCGATATGGTGACTGAAGCCGTGACTGTCCAGGATTATACCGGACAATCCGATCTTATTCGTATTACGAAAGCATACTATCTGTGTGAACTTGTCGATACTCTGACGGCAGTCGGCCAGGCTCATGAGGAAGTCTATGATGCGCTCGTTCAGGCATTAGAGAATGTATCGACGGTTGATATCGATGAGTATACCCACAGATTCCTGATAGCACTCGGGTATCTTGAAGAAGGAAAAAAACTTACTCATGACCGGCTGATTGCGTATGTCGAGTCGATTACAGAAAGAAAACTCAAAACGCCGAAGATTCTGTCGAAGATCGCCGGATAATGGTATACTTGATTCATTCATATGACACATATTGAGGACATTGTCGCGCTTGCCAAACGCCGGGGTTTTGTCTACCCCACAGGTGAGTTGTACGGAGGTATCGGCGGGTTCTATGATTTCGGTCCTTTAGGCACCGAGCTATCCCGAAATCTCAAAGACTCTTGGTGGCGGGCAATGGTCGGCAACCGGGATGATGTGGTAGGACTTGATTCTTCCATTATTACACATCCAAACGTGTGGGAAGCATCGGGGCATGTGTCGTCTTTTACCGATCCTTTAGTCGAGTGCAAAGTCTGTCATGAGCGGATGCGGGCTGACCAGCCGGATGAAATTGCAGCGCATGAGAAAAAACATGACAAGCCTTCATGGACAGATGCCCGGCAGTTCAACCTATTATTTACGACATTTGTAGGACCGGTTGAGGATTCCAAAAACCAGACATATCTTCGCGGCGAGACGTGCCAGGGGATATTCGTCAATTTCAACAACGTTATCTCATCGACCCGCGTGAAAATCCCGTTCGGAATTGCCCAGATCGGCAAGGCCTTCCGCAACGAAGTGACACCGGGAAAATTTCTCTTCCGGATGCGTGAGTTTGAGCAGATGGAGCTTGAGTATTTTGTTTCGCCTGATCACGCTCCCGCAATGCTTGAATACTGGAAAAGCCAGCGTTTGAACTGGGTGATGTCCCTTGGAATAAAAAAGGAGAATTTGCGGTTGCGCAGACATGGGGAAGATGAGCGTGCGCATTATGCTGCAGATTCCTGGGATATTGAGTACAATTTCCCCGACTGGGGATTTAAGGAGCTGGAGGGGATTGCCAATCGGACGGATTATGACCTCACAACTCATGCAAAACACAGCGGAAAAAAACTGGATTATGACGGGGTCGTCCCGTATGTGATTGAGCCGTCTATCGGCGTGTCCCGGCTCATGCTGGCCATACTTTTTGATGCGTATTCAGTTGAGGATAAAAGGACAGTGTTAAAGCTCAAACCATCCTTGGCGCCGTATAAAGCGGCGGTTTTCCCGCTTCTTGCCAATAAACCGGACATCATTCAAAAAGCGAAAAGCATCTATCAGATGCTGAAAAAAGATTTCATGGTATCCTGGGACGACCGGGGAAATATCGGCAAACGGTATCTGTCGCAGGATGAAGCGGGGACACCGTTTTGCATAACTGTCGACTTTACGAGCCTTGAGGATGGGACCGTGACGATCCGCGACCGGGATACCACCGGCCAGATACGGATTGCGAGTGATAAAATCACTGCATATATTCAAAATTCATTAAAATCAATATAGTTGCATGTCATTCTGAGCGAAGCGAAGAATCTCGTTCAACAACCAGATCCTTCATCCGCCAATTGGCGGATTCAGGATGACAATGAATACAGATGATTAAGGAGGGCATATGTCGAAAATGAAAATAATCGTTGGTGTATTGGTGGCACTGCTTATTGTGACCGGAGTTTTAGTGGTGCGTACAGTCAAATTTCTGACTGCACCGCCGCCGGCTGCAGTAACTGAGGAGGAAAAGCCCGATGTTACTATTGCCGATGCGGATGAAGCAATTAAAGCCGA
>JBGSUE010000009.1:0-11484 GCA_041753515.1 Patescibacteria group bacterium | reverse complement strand
TAAATCTTTCTTCCGGTTTTTATCGCCTCTACAATATGGATAAAATTATCAGTCACAAGAACGATATCCGAAGCTTCACGAGCTACGTCAGTCCCACGTTCTCCCATGGATATACCTATATGGGCAGCTTTCAGTGCAGGTGCATCGTTTACGCCGTCACCTGTCATAGCAACGATCTCGCTGTTTGCCTTGAGTGCATTGACAATCGAAAGCTTCTGCTCCGGCAAGATTCGCGCAAAAATATTCGTACTTTTTATCCGTTCCCGAAGTTCGGAATGGTTCATAGCATGCAGTTCGCTTCCGGTTATATATCTTTCAGGATTGGTGAGTCCGATCTCCCTGGCGATATTTTGGGCAGTTCCCGGATAATCCCCGGTAATCATAATTACCCGCAACCCAGCCTGATAGCACTCGGCTACTGCCTGGGGAACTTCAGGACGCACCGGATCGGCAAATCCCAAAAGCCCTAAAAAAGTGTACCGAATATGCTGCGGTTCCGGCATCCGGCTGTCATCAATATGGGCTGCTGCTACACCGAGAATCCGCAATCCCTTCCCGGACGTTTCTTTAATCAATTCCGTAATTTCATTTCGTTTCGCCTCCCCTGCGTCTGTTACAGACAACACTGTTTCGGGTGCGCCCTTCAGAAAAACATCCATGCCTGGTATGTCATCCATTTTCCAATACTGTGTTGTGGCAAGAAACGCCGGGGAAATAGGGTATTGTTTAATCTTTTTCCAACCATCATTTTCCGGTTTCCATGGACCGAATATTTTTCCGGCAGTCCGCAGTATCTCGCGGTCAAGAATATCGTACGCTTTTCCATCACTGGCAAATGATGCAGATGTCAACAGCGTATGAAACGGATCCTTTTTGTCCAACTGACCACGATCCCGAAATTTCACCGTCTTCCCGTACAGAGTCACGCCGTCCGTCAGTTCCATACGGTTTTCCGTTAATGTCCCTGTCTTATCCACACACAGCACAGTTGCCGCCCCCAGCGTTTCGACAACCGGAATATTCCTTACCAATACTTTCTTTTTCGACAGTCTCCAGGCGCCGAGTGAAAAAAAGATCATAAGGACCACCGGGAATTCTTCCGGAAGCATGGACATAGACAGCGACACGCCGGACAGTAATGCTTCAAGCCAATTACCGTGAGTCACTCCTAACACCAGAACGAGCAGTATGCATAAAAATATTCCGATACCGGCAAAGAGCTTCACTAGTTTTTTCGTTTCCTTATGCACAAGCGTCTCTTCATCCCCTATTGATACAAGACTTTTCCCGATTGCTCCCATTTGCGTAGCAGCACCTGTTGCATATGCCTTCATGATCCCGTTTCCTGTAACAATCAGTGTTCCTGAAAATACCACCGGCAGATCCTTTCCCCCCGGACGGGGCGGGTCACCGGTACCAATCCAGACGCTTTTTGATACCGGTAACGACTCACCCGTGAGAATCGATTCATCAACCGTCAAATTGGAATGCTCAAGAATAAACCCATCTGCCGGAATTCGATCTCCTTCAAGCAGAACTACAATATCACCTGGCAATACTTCGCGGCCCGGAATGCGGACACGTATTCCGTCTCTAATAACGAGAGCTCTGGGACTGGCCAGCTGTTTGAGTGCTCCGATGGCATTTTCCGTTTTGCGTTCCTGATACACCGTCAGCGTAAAAATAAAAAAAATCATAATGGAGAGCATGATGGCATCCTGCGGTTCGCCCAGGAGGATATATACAAATCCGGCGGCTACAAGAAGAGCAATCATAGGCTCTTTTAAAACACTCAATAAAAGCGCCAGGACGGAGTTTTTCTTTTTTCCCGGCAATTCATTGTATCCGTGCTTTTTTATAAGCTTCGGTATATCTGCTGATGAGAGACCACTATACGCTTCCGGAGGCATATCCCCATTGTGCCAGAAGATACTCTCTTTTAAAACCCCTTTGACAATTTTCCACCTAATAGGTGGAATACGTTGGCACCTGGGAAAATTTAATAAGACTTGTTATTCGATTCCTGACTTTCTCAAATTAGTATTCTATAGAAAATTATTGCTAAAGATTGTAGATAATTCTAAGAATTGATAATGATATAGTGTCATTACGAGGAGCGAAACGACGCGGCAATCCCATTCCTGATCTAGATTGCTTCGCCGTAAGAACGGTCTCGCAATGACATTTGTAAAGTATGCTGTATTATCAATATGTTGTATCCTTCCGGAAAATTTTAAACGTCATCCTGTCTTTCCAGTCGCCATCCTCAAGTCCGGCCTTACGGCACAGCTCTGTGAGAAACGACTCCGGTTCAGGAAGATCTTCCCAGACTTGAGGAAGGAATAGTGCACTCCTTCCGGACTTTTCAATGAGAAGGCCGGGTTTTTCATGTGAAAGATACGTCAGCAATGCCTGATGGTTTTCTGGTGTATAGGGTTCAAGCGGAGTTAGTACGGTTACCTCAACGCTCAAATTTTCGAGATCTTTTCTTTCAACCGGGTCAAACCGCCAATCACGCGACACTGCAGAAACCGCATTGTCCGCAACCGATTCCCATACAGGACCGGCGGCAACCGCATTGCCGATGCATCCGCGAAGTTTTCCGTCTACATATACGGTAACAAAACTTGCCCCGCGGCGCTGTAATTTTTTTGATACATCAGCCGCTGTAATTTCCGGACTCCGGCTGGAGGAAACATACTCACGGACGACATAGTCTGCCAGTTTATTCACAGATGAAAATTTCATACATAATATGCAATTGCGGCGTATCCCACAACACGGTTACAATCACCGCTTGTCCCGGCCGACGTATCATAGCGGACAAGACTGCTTTTCCACTTTTTCAGTTGTGCAATTTCTATAAGTAATGCAATCCCCTCTAACCCGCAGGCAGAATTTTGCGTATCAAGAATATATTGAGCGTCTCCGTTTAGTATAGCGTGTATTGTTTTCCGGTCTTTTTCCCTGGTTTCAGTATCAGGCAAATAATGGGATAAATCGGATGAAATAACAAAGAGTGAATTAGGATATTCCGTACACATTTTTTCCGCAATGTCTTTCCGGTTTCCGTCAGTGCCTGTCAGAAAACAGGACAGTGAAACTGTGGGCATTGTTTTCTGTAAAAACGGCAACTGCACTTCCACGCTGTGTTCCTGATCAAAAGCATGATTATTTGTGGCAAACCGGTTTGATTGTATATGTTTTACTATCCCCAATGGCGTCTGCCATCCGTCATACGAATTCCCCGCAATGCCGTCTATATATTCAAAGTGTGCAGGACCGATGATAACTGCATGCGGACAGGGAGAAATCTGTGCAAAACCCCACGCAGCAACCGGACCTGAATATTCATACCCCGCATGCGGCACAATAAGCGCCTTCACTTCTCCGTCAACTGTTTTTTTAATCCCGGCAAAAAATCCGTCAAGTATCCGCGACAATTCCCGTGGATTCTCCGGATAAAAAATACCGGCAACAGCCGGTTCCCGTATGTTCTTCATGCTACTGCCACGCGCCATAGATATATTCTGTGCAATTCACACACGCATTGTTTTTTATACCGGTAACCAATACATCATACCCGATTCTTTTAATGAGTGCCTTCCCGCAGTTGGGGCAATATGTTGCCGATCGCATCGTGTCATTGACATTCCCTACATATATATAGTGTAAACCCGCACGCTTGCCGATATCATATGCTTTCACGAGTGTTTTATGGGGCGTGGGCAAAGCGTCAGCCATTTTATAAGCCGGATGGAATGCACTGATATGCCAGGGGATATCCGGCGAAAGCATAGCAAGAAAACCGGCGATATCATGTAATTCTTCATCGCTGTCATTTTCACCAGGTATCACGAGCGTCGTCACTTCCGTAATGATGCCGGAGTCAAAAAAACGTCTGATATTTTCCTTAACAGGTTCGATGGTTGCTTTACAGACTTTCAGATAAAAATCGTTCCGGAAACTTTTCAGATCGATATTGATTGCATCCAGATACGGCTTCATATACTCAAATGTTTCAGATGATTCATATCCGTTGGACACGAAAATATTTTTGAGTTTCTTTTTCCGGGCCAATTTTGCCGTATCATGGGCAAATTCGGCAAATATAGACGGCTCATTGTACGTATATGCAATCCCCTGGCAATTTTCTCTCAACGCCTCCTCAACAATTTCTTTCGGTGAATATGCAACAGTTAAGCGATGTATTTCATCCAGATTATTTGAAATTTGATATTTGATATTGGAAATTGGAAATTTCCCTACCTGGCTCATCCAGGCATTCTGGCAGAATTCGCAGCCGAAGTTGCACCCGGGCGTGCCAAATGAAAGAATGCGGGAACCCGGCAAAAAATGATGAAGCGGTTTTTTCTCGACCGGATCTACGGAAAGCCCCGTCGTTTTACCATACACAAGAGAGTAAAGGGTACCACCGCGGTTCATCCGCGTCCCGCACACACCAACTCTACCCTCCCCGATACGGCAATACCAGCTGCACGCCGTACACCGGACGGCATTATTTTTTCCTGCCTCGTACAGTGTAGCTTTCTTCATTTTTCCCGATTGGCAAAAAAATCAACGAATGATTTCAATTCATTTCTGAATTTTATCGAAACGGGAAGCGTGTCAATCATTTCTTTTGAAGTGTTCTTATATAAGAAAATCATATCAGAAACTTTATTCTTCACTCCGGATTCAACGAGAATTCTTTGGACATCGCGGATCTGGGTTTCAGAAATCTTTTTCTTTCCAAAATATGTTCGTAATTCAGGTACACTATACACATAGTACAACGTTTTTTTGCCTTCACGGATATCATTTCCTACCGGTTTTCCGGTTATTTTTTCATCGCCAAAAACGCCCAGTTCATCATCTTTCAACTGGAAAAGAAGACCGAGATTTTCACCCAATGACTCCAATGTTTCTATGGTTTTCCCGTGCGTATATGCCAGCACAGCACCAGCCACCAGAGGCAGTTGAAACGAATACGTCGAAGTCTTATTTTTGTAACATCGCAAAACTTCATCCTCAGTAGGAATTTCATTTTGTGTAGACATCTCCACATCTTCCATTTCACCATATACGCAACGTGTCATATATGAGGTAAAACACGAAATGATCTCTGTTTTATTATGTGAAACAGAATTCAGAAGTTCATACACATGGAATAGTCCTACGTCTGCCGCACAGATTGCCATACTATACCCATGATGGACATCATTTTTTGAATATTGCGTATGGATAGAAGGCATACCGCGCCGCGTCTCATCACGGTCAATCACATCGTCATGGATAAGAATTGAGGTTTCAAACAGTTCAAGCGCTGCTGCACATTGTAGCGCATCATCACGATGTATCCCGCCGAATATGTCATGGGACAATACTAAAAGACTTCCGCGGATGAATTTTCCTTTTTCAAAAAGTGATTCAAGTTTGTCTGCTACATCTCCGGCCCAAGGACTTGCCGGATCGCTCCGTAAACGGCGAAATATAGCTTCTGCAGTTCTGATAATATCTTCTTTGAAAGTGATCATCGTTCATCGCCGGCACCATGGATAACACCGCGCTCCTTGCGGCTCATAATTTTCTCAATATTTTCTTCGGCAACGCGGTTTAGATCAACATTGAGTTCCAGCGCAAGCATTGCCATATACCACAGGACATCACCAAGTTCCTTCACGATTGCCTCCCGGTCTTCATCAGTTGCCGCTCCGTTGCGGTCCCGCATGATCTTCTTCACCTTGTCCGCTACTTCCCCCGCCTCCCCGGCCAGCCCTAATGCAGGATACCACAGGGGATTTTCATCCTTGGGGTATATGGCAGTCGTTTTTGCCTTCCTCTGATACTCGTTAAATTGCATACAACGCGTTATTTAGCTTGGCCGTAGATTTTTTTGGCAGTCATTGTTCCACGCGGCACATCGACAACGACAAACTGCACGATCACAGACCTACCAACCGCCACGATATCTTGACAGGGGGCAGAGATTGCACCTGAAATTGATCTAAAGTCAGAAACGGAAAAACAGGTTTTCAGCACGTCATTTTGACCGTCAAAACTTGCTCCGGGCGGCAATACGACTGACCAAAGGTCTTGCCCGCCGGCAATATCAGGATCCGTACTCTCTTCAACACCAACAAAAAATGACCCTGCCGGGTAATCGACATCCGTCACAATGCCCTGAACGGCATCAGGGATATTCACCATCGCGCCGACTGATGTTTGCTGGGGTGTTTTTTGGATAAAATTTCCGCCATACACAATTAAGGCAAAAACAGCCAGAAGACTTGCTGCTGTCGTCAAGATTCTTGCCTGCGTTTTGCTTTCTGCCCTCCTGTACGCGGTTGCCGGATTCATTTGTACTCGGTCTTCATCCCTGCCGCCAAATAAACTTCCGAGTGGTGGAATCCATACCGATTTCTTTGGTGTATCCATACCTCTTACTGTATACCAGTCATATCTTCTATTTCAAGTTTATAGATTCTCAAATAATATTCGCCATCTCCTTTACGCAGTTCTTTTTCAAGCACTACTTCCGGCCAAGAAATTTTCTGCTGGTCAACGTTCGTCACCAGATACACTCTGCGCGATGGTAGTCTATCACGAATATATCCGGGAATTTCCGAAGGAATCGTATCCAGGGATAATATTTCTACATTCGGATGCTGGAAAAAGTAAAGTTCTGCAATGGTTTTCGGCAGACTGCCGAATGTGCCTTCTGCAACTATCGTAATTGCGCCTTTATCCGCATTTTCACTGAAAAACGTCACCATTTCCTTCACTCCATATCCGGAAGGCCATCCGTTTGCGTACTGAAAAAGATCTTCGGATGGAATTTTTGCATGGGGCAAATCATATACAATACTACCGCTCACATACACATATTGCAGTATCATCAGTGCTGACAATACGGAAATATACTTATTCTTCCCCCGTGCGATACAATATGAGGCAACGGGAATAAGCGGCAGGACAACCGGATACAGATACCTGGTCGACAGGCTTTTTCCGAAAACGGCAAATCCGATAAATGGTACAATAAACCAGACACAAAGATACAAATTTTCTTTCAGATGCTTCTTATTCAGCAAAGAAAATGTCAGAAGGATAATAAAAAATACCGATGCATACGAAAAAAGCCAACGGGTTAGAAGAATGGTATTTGGGATAAATACAGGGAAAAATCCCTGTTTCATTACATCAGTAAAACTATAGAGAAATAAGGTGTTTTTATCGTGAATATACGATGCATCAGGTGAAAGCAGTATAACGGAGTAATACATACAAGCCAGTAAGGCAGCTAAGATAAAATACCCGACTGTTTTTTCCAGTCCGGCTAACTTTTCATGTTTGTAAAGAAGGAAAAAGGTAAAAGGTGAAAGGCAGAGATATATCGAAGCACTGGTTTTTGTGAGGAGTCCCGCTCCCCAAACAAGTGCCAGAACGAGTGCTGTTCCCAAGGAAGGGTTTCTCACGAGCCGGATTTGAAAATAGATGCTCCATATGCCGCATGCAGCTACCAAACTATCCATCAATCCGAAGCGCGTATAGAGAAGTGAAAGCGGAAATAAAAGAAACAATATCATGCTGACCAATCCGGCACTTGTGCTCCTATACAGTTCCCGGGTCAGAAAAAAAAGCCCGATCATCGTAAGAAATCCCGACATAATGGATACAAGACGGACTGCCGCAACAGGATTTGCAATAAACTGCAGGAGCAATGAAGACAGCCATGCAAAGAGCGGCGGCTTGCCGTCTGCCAAAGATACGAGTCGTGCGCCTGCATCGAAATACCCTGCTTGCGCCCACCGGGCATAAATTGCTTCATCGACAAACACCGGCAGATCCTTCAGATACAAAATTCGGCTGGTGATATACACCACAATAATTCCGCCAAATAATAAAAACTGTTTCATTACCTACTATTTTAACATGTGGTATACTCTTGTTAGATGTATTACACAAAAGGAGGCTACATATGACGTACACACTTCCAGCACTCGGGTATGACTATACTGCTCTCGAGCCATATATTGACGCGGCTACCATGCAGATCCATCACACCAAACACCACCAAACGTATATAGACAAATTTAATGCGGTTCTTGCCAAATACCCTGACATTGCCAATGAAAAACCCGAAGATTTAATGCGCACACTTTCATCATTACCCATAGATGAAAAAGATAAAACAATGATCCGCAATCATGGCGGAGGGCACCTGAACCACTCCCTCTTCTGGAGCCTTATGGATCCGAAAAATACGAAAGATACGTCACTGGTGGCTCGTATTGAAAAATCGTTCGGGTCAGTTGATGCTTTCAAAAAACAGTTTTCCGATACTGCAGCCGGACAATTCGGAAGCGGTTGGGCATGGCTTGTGGAGAATGAAAAAAAAGAACTGGAAGTCTATTCCCTACCGAATCAGGATTCACCGTACCTGAAAGCTCACACACCGCTCATAGGTCTTGATGTCTGGGAACATGCGTACTATCTCACGTACCAGAACAAACGCCCCGACTACATCACCGCCTGGTGGAATATAGTTAAAATTATTTAGAAGTTTTCCCAATGACAACATATGTCATTGCGAGGGATGCACCAGACGGTGCGTCCCGTGGCAATCCCGTTGGAATCACGGGATTCCTGCCTGCCGGCAGGGCTTCGCCGTAAGAACGGTCTCGTAATGACAGACAAATTCAATTTACACTAATCGATAAACGCTGAACGCATTTACCAATCCCGTCCGCCACGGTCTTCGAAGCCGCCTCCGCGGTTTCCGCCACCACCACGGTTACCCCTCCGGTCAAATCCGCCTCCGCCTCCGCGGTTTCCGCCCCGTCTGTCAAATCCGCCCCTGTCCTGACGCGGTCCGCCGAATCCGCCTCCGCCGCCGCCGAATCCGCGGTTTTGCCTGGGAGGACGATCCTCGAGAGGACGGGCAATATTGACTGTCAGTTTCCGTCCTTCAAATTCCTTATCATGAAACATCTCAATAGCCTTGTTTGCCTCTTCTTCAGAATCCATTTCTATAAAACCGAACCCTCTTGATCTCCCTGTATATTTGTCCATCATGATATTTGCGGACACTACATTTCCTGCCTGGGAAAAAGCATTTTTCAGTGAGTCAAGTGTCGTCGTATACGGTAATCCCCCAACATATAATTTTGTCGCCATACTGCTCCTTCAAAAAACAAATAACACTTTTATACAAGGCCGGAGGATTGTCCTTTCATGATATTCCCGCCAACCAAGCCGTATTGTATCAAATAACCGGTTGCAATGAAAGAGCCGGTATTTCCGGCCCTTTGATTCCGTTTATGATACGGAATGAGTATATTTTTAATTTTTTAATGCAACCGGAGGCGATAAATTTCCTTTATAGGATTTGTCGGAAAGCAAACTATTGCCAAAAATGCGGATATATCTACCCACAGGCAACACCTCCTTTCATAAAAATCATACGGCTCATGTGTTTATGGAATAATTTCGTGAGGATTAAGAAGAATGTAATTTATATTACACTTTTAATATACCACACCTCTCCTATTTGTCAATACCCAATGATGGTGTATGCTATACGTATATCATGAAACTCCTGGCTAACTGGATTCTGAATGCACTGGCTATTCTCAGCACAGCATATCTTCTGGATGGTGTGCATGTGGACGGATTGGCGACCGCACTTGTCCTGTCTGTCGTTCTGGGCATCATCAATACCATCCTCAAACCCATCCTTCTTTTTTTTACTCTGCCGATCACGATTATGACGCTCGGCATGTTCACACTTGTCATCAATGCGCTCCTGGTTATGCTTGCAAGCGAGTTTGTCGCGGGTTTTTCTGTGGACGGCTTTCTCCCGGCACTTCTTTTTTCCATCGTCCTTTCCGTCGTCAACTGGTTTCTCTACACGCTTGTCCGTTAAGAATCCATGGCGAAAAAAATTACTGCCGCAATACTTCTCATAATCATATCCTGTATGGGTGTGTATATATTTCTCACAACTTCTTTTGGAATCCTTAATCCTGACAATTTCGTAAATACGCTATATAGAAAAAAATTTATCCGCAATGCTACCGTCAGAAAACTCCTCAATCTCAACCGGCCCGGGGATGCCAGATTCGAAATTGCCGCTTCACATAATCTGGATATATATCTGTATTCAGCTGAAGGACTGTCGCTAGAGCCGGGTACTATGGAAACTGTCGGCAAGGAATTACAAAGAGTACTCAATGCTCCCGTACAAGTTCATACAGAATCATTACCATTGTCCAGCGGTTCCGTAGGCGATGCAGATCTCGAAAATCTGCATAAAAAATACAGATCGGAAATTACACTTTTTCTTCTTGGATCATATGCACCGCATCCGTCGTACGTCGGACTTGTGGATCATTCGGATGCCATGTACATATTCAAAGATGCAATCGATGATGTTGCCCATCTCCAAAAATCCAGTACTGCAACAGAAATATCCACTATTCTTCATGAGTTTGCCCATCTCTTAGGAGCCGAACACATCGATATCGACGGCTGCATTTTATCGGAAAAAGTCGAGGACTCGACCTACTACAATCTCCCCTCCCTCATCACCGACTCCTTCTGCAACACCGATATCCATGAAATCCGGCGCGCACTTGCAATATAATATAAAAATATGGATATGCCGCCGCTGACTAATGAGGATAAGCACGTCATTGAGGACAAAGGGACGGAGGCACCGTTTAGCGGGAAGTATGATGACTTTTGGAAAAAAGGAATATTTGTCTGCCGCAGATGCGGGACACCCCTGTACAGATCGGATAATAAATTCGATGCGCACTGCGGCTGGCCTGCTTTTGATAAACAAATTGGAGAATCAGTAAAGTGGGTACCTGATGAAGACGGACGACGTACTGAAATACAGTGCACCACGTGTGGCGCCCATTTGGGCCATGTGTTTAAAGGGGAAGGATTTACCAAAACAAATACCCGCCATTGTGTAAACTCGCTGTCTATGATGTTCATTCCAAAAAATAATGAGACGTCATCCTGAACGAAGTGAAGGATCTCGTTACTAGATGCTTCGCTATCGCTCAGCATGACAATCTATTATGAATAAAACAGAGAATATGGTATTGGGCGGCGGGCTTGCCTCGCCGAAGAGTACTATTGTACTCGGAGGCGGGTGCTTCTGGTGTACGGAGGCAATTTTCAAAATGCTACGGGGTGTTTCATCCGTCACCCCCGGTTATGCAGGCGGATCTATCGAAAACCCAACGTATGAACAGGTTTGTTCCGGAAAAACCGGTCATGCCGAAGTCATTAAAGTTGATTTTAATCCTGCAGTTATTCCGCTTCAGGAGGTTATGACACGGCTTTTCTGTTGATATTTGCCTTCTTACATTGTACTGTATTTTGTGATCTTAACAAAAGTAGAACCCATCTCTTAAATGATTTAGGCGTCCGAAATCCTCGCGTACGACGCATCATATCTGCAATTTT
>JBGSUE010000008.1:0-36864 GCA_041753515.1 Patescibacteria group bacterium | reverse complement strand
AAAATTGCAGATATGATGCGTCGTACGCGAGGATTTCGGACGCCTAAATCATTTAAGAGATGGGTTCTACTTTTGTTAAGATCACAAAATACAGTACAATGTAAGAAGGCAAATATCAACAGAAAAGCCGTGTCATAACCTTTCGAAACATAGTAACACTAACATTTCTGTACCTTTTATTTGAAATCCTCAATTTTTTTCAGAAGTATTTCGCGATCGTTTTGGAGGGTACCGGAGTCGACCTGGGCAAACAGGGCATTGAGGACTTTTCCGACAATCGGACCGGGTGTGACGTTTAAGATTTCCATCACGTCGTGGCCGGAGACGGCAAGGTCTGAAACCGAAAACGGCTGGATCTGGACTTCCTCAAGCCGTTGTTTAAATAGTTCAAGCCGCCAGGAAGTTTCCCGAGCTCCGCCGCCCAGGCGGTCAGCTACCCTCAAATCCAGCATATTGCTGAGGTTCTCCTTGCCTATCCTACGGATGATCCGCCGGATTGCACTGTCGGTTTGCCTCTCATCAACGGTAAACTGGTGCCACCGGGTAAGAATATAGAGCCGCTGGCTGTCCTTCCGGGATAGCCTCAGCCGTTGGGAAATTTCTTTGATAAGCCGTGCCCCAATTATTTCATGATTATAGAATGTTATGATACCGGTCGTTTCATCTTTACGCCATGTGGGAGCTTTTCCGATATCATGAAGAAGGGTTGCCAGGCGCACCACCGGATCGCCGGATTTGCATGCACGCAATGCTTCAACCAGATGTGTGCCCACGTCATAGATGTGGTGGCGTTTTGGGCTTTTCTGAGATATGCCGAAACATGCTTCCAGTTCAGGGAGTATATAGTGTAAGAGTCCGGTATTTTTCAGCAAGAGAACTCCGTCTGCTGGGTGAGGACTTGCCAGAATTTTATACAATTCATCGCGTATCCGCTCGAATGATATCTTTGTGAGAAGTGATGATGTTTCCCTGATGGCTCCCAGAGTGTCTCCTTCAATCATGAACCCGAGTTGGGATGCAATCCGGACCGCACGCATACATCGGAGTGCATCTTCGCTCAAGCGGTCGCGCGCAACTCCTACCGTGCGGATCATCTTTTCACGAACATCATCCATTCCATGATACGGATCTACGATTGTTCTCCCGTCTGTTGCTATCGCGTTTATCGTAAAATCGCGGCGGGACAGATCTTCCTTGAGAGTGGTGCCCCACTGTATTTTGTCAGGATGCCGGAAATCGCTGTATCCTTTTTCACTTCTGTACGTGGTAATTTCATAAATATCAACAGGTTTATCTGCGCCGTCATATATTTTAATGCCAACTGTTCCGAAGCTATTGTCGTAAAAGCTATCCGGAAATATTTCAAGAATCATTTGGGGGGGTGCATTGGTCGTAAAATCCCAGCCAAATGTGGGTATGCCCATTACGGTATCGCGCACTGATCCACCCACGGCATACGCCTCAAACCCTTTATTCTGAAGAGTGTTGATAATATTTTGGGCGGTTGTTGGAAGAGTGAACATACTGGTATATTATAACGTGTTGCGGTGCAAATATGAAAAAATGGAATATTCACTATCGTGCGCAGGATGCAGGAAAAACGGATATCGTAGATGTGCTTCTTACAATTCGAGGATTCACAAGCACGCAGAAAAAAAATACGTATCTTCATCCGGAAAATCCCTCTTCGCTGACTGCAAAAGAAGTAGGTATCGACCAGAAATCACTGAAACAGGCAGTTGTAAGAATTCAGAAAGCCATCAAAGAGAAGGAATCAGTTGTCGTCTATGCCGATTATGATGCAGACGGGATTACGGCAGGCGCACTTCTCTGGGAAACACTTCACGGAATGGGGGCCAAGGTCATGCCGTATATTCCCCACAGGGTTGAGGAAGGGTACGGATTGTCAATAAAAGGAATTGATGCGGTACGTGAACTATTTGATCCGTCGCTTATCATCACCGTTGACCATGGAATCACTGCATATGAAAAAGTGGAGTATGCGAAACAGTCCGGTATAGATATGATCGTGACCGACCACCATTCGGCTCCTGAAAAAATCCCAGATTGTACGCTCATCCATACGACAATCTTGTGTGGAGCGGGAGTCTCCTGGTTTCTGGCAAAAGAGCTGTCTGGAAAATCTGATGATGAAATACTGGCTCTGGCAGCCATTGGATCAATTGCCGATATGATGCCGCTGACAGGCATCAACAGAAGTGTCGTAAAATTCGGTCTTGAGGCACTCAACAAATCAAAACGCATCGGTCTAGTCGAGCTGTTCCGAAGTGCCGGTGTGGACCAGAAAAATCTTCGAGTGTATGACATTTCGCACATCATCGCTCCCAGGCTTAATGCAATGGGCAGGCTTGAGCATGCGATGGACGCCCTACGGCTATTATGTACTCCAAAGAAAGAGAGGGCAGTGGAATTGTCAACGAAATTGGCACTTGTTAACCGTGAGCGCCAGACTCTGACGGAAGAGACGGTGGATCATGCCATGCAAGGGGTCCCCTTGCATACGCAAGGGGACCCCTTGCCCAATCTCCTATTTATTTCTCATGAATCATACAATCAGGGAATCATCGGTCTTGTTGCCGGAAAACTAACGGAACGGTTTTACCGGCCCAGCATTGTGGTTTCCGTCGGAGAGATTTATTCCAAGGCTTCAGCCCGGTCAATTCGAGGATTTAATATTATCGAGGCAATCCGAAGCATGCAGGATCTGCTGGTAGATGTTGGTGGTCACCCGATGGCTGCAGGGTTTACAGTGGAAACGACAAATATCACTGCTCTGCAGGATAGATTGGAAGAATTTGCCAGGGACCATATCACAGAAGATATGCTCGTGAAAAATCTTGACATTGATATTGAAATGCCGCTCTCTTGCGCCACAGAATCATTATGGGAAAAATTGCGCGTTTTTGAACCATTCGGATTCGGCAACACGGAGCCCGTGTTTGCATCACGGGGTACTGTTGGAGATTTACGGCTTGTAGGATCAGACGGAAAACATTTGAAATTGAAAATTAACGGAATGAATGCAATTGCATTCGGGATGGGGGAAATGTATGGAAAGATCAAAAAAGGTGACACAGTTGATATTGCCTATACGCTTGATATGAATGAGTGGAATGGGAAGAGAACCCTTCAGATGAAAGTGAAGGATATCCGGCTGGAATAAAGACTGGCAGACGCAACTGGTGTAAAAAAACTGATGTTGATAAAAAATCACACCGTTCGTGCGTCGCGTCTGCCAATCCGATAATGCATTTTTTGAAAGGATAATTCTCATATATTGTATGAACTGAGAAGTATAGTTAAGCAATATAGCGACTGAGATCCTTCAGGATCCCATTCCAAAAGGACCTCAGTCTTTCGAACTATAATTGCCCCAGGCACCCGCGCGGGTACCATCGATGATACTTTTTCGGTCCCATGACAAATCTCCTCTCAAAAATTCAGGTACCTCGATAACGAGGTTGTCGTCGCGGAAGGACTTGAACCTTCGACACGGCACTTGGGAAGGGCGCCTGCTCTACCTACTGAGCTACGCGACGAAATGCATGCAGAGTTTGAAAAATCGATGTGGAATCAATTTCTCATTTCTCTGCACAGATGTAAAAGAGCTCCTATATCCCACTTCGCCAAGGCTTCGCGGGATTTGTGGTTAGTAAACTCATCAATCGGTATTGATTCGTTGACTTACACACAAAAAAACCTCCTTTTTTCAGGAGGCTTCATGGAAAATCCGTTTTTCAGTTCACCATGAAACCTCCCCCCAAAGGAGGGATGTAATACAGTGAATGTGTGTTACGGATAATTTCATATGATTTTTTCATGTTACTACACTAACACGTCTCTTGTCAACCCCTCATCCTCAAGGGTATACTTGAGGTCATATGAGAACACTCACTGCAGACACAGTGGAGAAAATTGGAGAAACAGTCATACTTAACGGATGGATTGATAAACGAAGGGATCACGGAGGCATTATGTTTCTGGATTTGCGCGACAGGACAGGGATCGTTCAGATCGTTTCCTCCAAAAAACTTGCCAATGTCCGTCCGGAAGATTGTGTGGAAGTAGAAGGGGTTATCAAAAAAAGACCGGAAAACATGGTCAATTCTGATATGAGAACAGGAACGGTTGAAGTGGATGCAATGAAGATTTCACTTTTGTCAAAATCCGCGGATTTGCCGTTTCCCATTGATGATGATGGGTATGACATTAAAGAAGATATTCGCCTCAAATACCGATATCTGGACCTGAGAAGAAAACGGTTGGCAGATAACATCAGGCTTCGTTCGCGGTTTGTCGACCTCGTGCGTCAGGAACTTTTTAGGGAAGACTTCACGGAAATTGAAACGCCGCTTCTGACGAAATCAACGCCGGAAGGATCGCGGGATTTTATCGTCCCTTCGCGTATCCAACCTGGAAAATTTTTTGCCCTGCCGCAATCTCCACAGCAATACAAACAGCTTTTGATGGTAGCCGGGTTTGAACGGTATTTTCAGATTGCCCGGTGTTTGCGAGACGAGGATTTGCGCAGAGACCGTGGATTTGAACATACACAGATCGATCTTGAGATGAGCTTTGTCACGCGGGAAGACGTAATGAAGCTTGATGAGCAGATCATGACGAATGTTGTCCAAAATTTGGGGTATAAGATAAAACATAAACCGTTTCCCGTATATCACTATAAAGATGCAGTGGGTGCTTTCGGTGCTGATAAATTCGATCTACGCACGGAAAAAGAGAAAAAAGAGGGAATTCTTGCGTTTGCATGGGTTATCAATTTCCCTTTTTTTGAAAAAGATGCATCCGGAGGGTGGACGTTTACCCACAATCCGTTTTCGGCACCTATCCCCACCCATCATGATTGGCTTTTAAAAAAAGAACATATCGGTGACATTCTCACATCACAATACGATCTTGTCTGCAACGGGTTTGAAGTTGGGGGGGGATCGATTCGCAGTCATGATCCGGACATTCTTACTAACGTATTCGAAATTATCGGACACTCAAAGGAGAATATCGAAAAACAGTTCGGCCACATGATAGAAGCATTCCGGTACGGTGTCCCCCCGCACGGTGGAATTGCACATGGGATCGAACGTCTGCTCATGACGTTGACGGGAGAGGAGGCACTTCGGGAAGTGGTTGCATTTCCCCAGACTGCCGGCGGGTCAACAAGTGTTATGGACGCACCAAGTACAATTGATGAAAAACAGCTTGAAGAATTGGGGATACAGACGATTCATCTGAAAGACGGTCATGATGTGTTTAAAAAAATTATCACGGATCTTGAAAATAATCATGTAAAATTTTCCACATACGAACATGGTGCGGTCACCACATCCCTGGAGGCGGCACAAGTCCGCAAAACACCAGTATCATGGGGTGCAAAAGCGATCCTCATGTATGGGGATGGAAAACCCGTCATGGTTGTGGTGGCTGGGGATACGAAAATAGATACGAAAGCGTTTAAAATATTTTCACATATGAAAGATGTACGTATGGCAACGCGTGATGAAGTGAAGCAAATTACTGGTGTCGAAGTGGGTGCGGTACCCCCGCTGGGGGCTATTTTTGGTATACCAGTATTTATGGACAAGCAGATTGAAAAAAATGATACGGTTGTTTTTAATGCCGGTTTACATACACATTCGATATCACTTTCCAGATCCGATTATGTTCGTTATGCACAGCCGATTATCGGTACATTTTCGAAACCTATCTAGATGAAAAAGAAAAGAGTTATTTTCCGGCACCGTCTGCATTCTCTATCTGTGAGGATAAGCCAATATTGTACTCTTGCCGTATTGGTAATTCTGATGCTTTTTGTTCCAGGTCAGAATATTTATACTGTTCAGCCTTTATATAGCCGGTCCGATTCATATCCGACTGTACAGATTCCAAAGATGTATCCATACCCCGAAAATGTGACAGGAGTCGTTCCGGGCGGTGATATAACGGCTGAAGGAATCGTCATCCGTGATGTTGACTCTGGTGCTCTACTGTACAGAAGAAATGGTAACATCCAGTTTGCCCCCGCTTCAACGACAAAAATCCTCACTGCTCTTGTTTCATTTGATACATATCAATTGGACGATGTTGTTACTGTGCACAATCCTGTCGTTGATGGTCAGGTTATGGGACTGGTTGATGGAGAGACTATAACAGTGGAAAATCTTCTGTACGGAACTCTTGTTCATTCAGGAAATGATGCCGCATTCGCACTGGCACAGCACTGGGAGGGCGGTGAGGAACAATTTGTAAATCGCATGAATGAGATGGCACAAGACCTGGGAATGCTCAATAGCGTGTTTCGAAACCCCGCAGGTTTTGATGATCCTTCACAACGTATGACTCCTGATGACCTGTCGCGTCTTGCACTGGCGGCAGTACGAAATAAAACTATTGCAAAAATGGTTTCAATACCCGCTATAACTATTTCCGATACAACGCACACATATTTTCATTCTCTTAAAAACGTGAATCAACTTTTAGGAAGAATTCCTGGAGTGGGGGGTATTAAGACGGGATGGACCCAGGAAGCAGGGGAAAACCTTGTAACACTGGTTGAGCGGGATGGGCATAGGGTGGTTTTTGTCGTACTGCGAAGCCAGAATAGATTTGATGATACTGTTCTTCTCATCGATTGGGTATGGGGAAATTTCGAATGGAAAACCTATTCATCTGAACCTGTTATTCCGTCCAGGGCACAGCAATAGCGGGAACATACGCTTTAAATCCATTATCGCCTTCAAAGACATATACCGGCTGCAGATAGAGCTGCGGCTCGTAGGCGTCGTAATACCCCAGATACACTTTCCGGATTATGACGGAGGGGTCAAGAGGATACTTGGGGATATATCCTTGTCCGGATTGAAGTCTGCCCCATGCATCGGTACTGGGAATGATACTGTACGAGGCGATTGTCTGGTAATCAACAGGCCAGTATGTATACGCAAGTTCAAGGATTCTTTTTTTCTGGTTTCTTGACCCGGAAAGAAGTACTGATATCGATGCGCGGGTCGGGTCTGGTGTGACTGCCATAATGCCGTTTACCGGTTGACGGAAAAAATCAATCCGTACGGCATTTGCCTGGGATTGGCTGGTTGTAGGAACAAGCGTATCGCTGACCAAACGCATATATGTTACTTTTGTTTCGCCTTTTAAGATGTCATTTTTCATGATATTGAGTGTCTGCAGAATATTTCTTGCTTCGCTTTTTGCTGCTTCAAATCCCGGTATATCGTTTTCACCAAACACCCCAAGATCGGTTTCATATGCATAGCGGACAATGAAATTATTGGATACGATGTCATAGCGCATCGTCCGTTGGGGATATTCAGTGTCCTCGAACCGGTAGACGTTTTTCGTTTCAGGAATCGGATCGGTTTTAAACTGAAGGCGTCGGGCAAAGTCCTGGGTATTGGGTAAAGCCATAATATTAGGGGAATCCTTTGGCATAAAATAGACGAGGGCTGATGATGACGCATTTGGTACCGTTCCTTCTATTGTCTCAAGAGTAAAGGTTATTGATGTTACCGGTTTTTCAACAGCAGGAAAAACAAGTGCGGGTAGTTTTCCGAATCTGTGGTCCGGAGGCGTCGGTTTAGGAGGAAAAACATAGACAAGAAGTGTCAGAAAAAGTCCCCAGAAAATTTTCAGAAGAAAATACGCAATGACACCCAAAATTATCCAGTTGATCATTCGGCGGGCAAAGTACGATGTTTCCGTGAGAGATGCCATTACTTTTGAGTATAAATGCGATTGGTGTTAGAATCAATGATATGATTGTGAGAACACGCATCGCTCCTTCTCCGACGGGTGAAAATTTACACATTGGCAATGCGTATACTGCGCTCATCAACTATATTTTTGCGAAAAAAAACAACGGCCGGTTTATCGTACGGATCGAAGACACCGACAGGACAAGGCTGGTGGAAGGATCACAAGGCCGGATTTTGGATTCGCTTTCGTGGTTGGGTTTGAATCCTGATGAAAGTCCGCACACAGGTGGACCATATGCCCCGTACCGGCAATCGGACAGATTGGATATTTATAAAAAGTATGCGATGGATCTGGTGGAAAAAGGCCATGCATACTGCTGTTTTTGCACACCGGAACGGCTGAGAGATATGAGGGAAAGGCAGGAAAAAAATCATCAGCCGCCGATGTATGATGGGACGTGTAAAAAAATTACGAATTATGAATTACGAATTACGAATAGGGAAAAGTATGTAATCCGGATGGATGTGCCCGATGAGGGGGTGACGACGTTCCATGATCTCATACGGGGAGATATATCCTTTGAAAATAAGCTGATAGACGATCAGGTAATCCTCAAGTCCGATGGGTATCCCACGTATCACTTAGGTGTTGTTGTGGATGATCATCTGATGGAGATTTCCCATATTATACGCGGAGAGGAATGGATCTCCTCAACACCGAAACATATCCTTCTTTATGATTTTTTCGGATGGCCAAAACCCGTATTTGCTCATATGCCGCTTCTGAGAAATCCAGATAAAAGTAAGCTCTCAAAACGTAAAAATCCGGTCTGGGTATCCTGGTATCGGGATCAGGGGTATCTGCCCGAGGCACTTCTCAATTATCTTTCAACCCTTGCCTGGTCCATGCCAGACGGACAGGACATTTTTTCACTAGAGGAAATGATGAAGAATTTTCGCCTTGAGAATGTGAAGACGACAGCACCGATTTTTGATATCGAAAAACTGAAATGGATGAATAAGCACTACATCATGGATTTTGATCATTTTATTGAAAAAGCAGCACCGTTTAGCCGTTTTAAGGATGATCCGCGGTTCGAACGTATCGCAGCAAAAACTGAAGAATATGTCAAACCCCGCATCAGCCATCTGGCAGAATATGATCATATGATTGAGTTCTTTTTTGAAAAACCAAAAGAGTATGAAAAACCTGTCGATAGAGAAATTTGTTCAAGACTGAAAAAATTATTATCTGATATACCATGGATACACGAAGAACTGGAAAAAACTATACGCCAATTGGCTGAAAAATCAGGAATGAAACCAAAGGACGTTTTTATGCAGCTTCGTCTTGCCGTGACCGGTAAAACCGTCGGTCTGCCTCTTCTGGAATCGTTAGAAATACTCGGCAAAGAGGAAACGCTTTCGCGGCTGAACAGTTAAATTCATATGAAATCACGACTGAATGTAGTGTGTATCATTGAGCGCAGTGGAAAAATCTTGTTAGGCAGAAAAGCTCCGGGAGTTGAGCCGTATCCCGGATGCTGGCTTATTCCTGGCGGCGGGGTCAATATGGACAGCGAATCTGTTGATGAGGCAATGAAGCGGGAAGTGAAGGAGGAAACAGGATTGATAGTTACAAAGTATGATCGGATGTTTTTTGATGAGGATATCGCGATGCGTAAAGGCGAGTTGACACACCTGATTTTTTTGTATTACAAAATTACCGGTGCGTCCAACTGGGAGAGTGCAAAACCGGGTGATGACATTAAGGAAATTCAGTGGTTTTCATTTAAAGAATTGTCGTCTATTCCGGTGCCGGACATTTCAAAAACTACATATAGGAAACTTGGGTATATCAAATAGTAATTACAGAAATATGTCATCGCGATCGCCCATTGGGCGAGTGGCGATCCCGTTGGAGATTGCTTCACCCCGCACGCGGGGTTCGCAATGACACTTTTACCGTAACGTTTCTTGAATTGGTAGTATTTGAAATTGGAAATTTGAAACTGGATTATTTGTCAGAGGTAATCCGTCCAGTGGGGGTCCACGTCGACAGTCAAATCCAGAAATACTTTTTTGTCCGATGCTACCTCCAATTCCTTGCGTGTTTCCATGCTGAGTTGCCGGATCATAAAGCCTTGAGACCCCACAATCATTCCTTTGTACCGTTCATCATTGGTGATAATGCGTGCTTTAATATAGAGTGTTCCGTTTTCCCGTTCACTCACTTCATCAACAATTGTCATGATGGTATAGGGGATTTCATTACGAAGATTAATGTATGCTTTTTCTCGGATAAGTTCTCCAATGAAAGTTTTGGAATCAATGTTTATCCCCGGTTGCACCATATCTTTAGTGTCCACGAGAGCTATACCCTCCGGCAGATACGAAAAAATTATTTCAAGAAGGATATTCAGGTTTTTTCCGGTTTTTGCGGAAACTTCAACGACACTGTTGAATTCTTCTTTTAAAAACAGATAATGTTCAATGAAAGACGGATCCCTTTTATCAATTTTATTGATAACCAGTATTTTTGGTGTTTTCATGGAACGTACAATGCCGATGGTTTTGTTTTCCTCATAATCGCGATCGCGCGTATGGTCAATCAGATACAGCGTCAGATCGGCGGCAGTTGAATCCAGCGTCTGTACTGCATTGGCATTGATTTTTTTGGATACCGTATCATGAGCCCGACCGAAGATTCCCGGAGTATCGATGAACACAATCTGTCCGCGTTCATCTTCAAATACCGCCTGAATGGGAAACCGGGTAGTTTGCGGTTTGGGAGACGTAATTGATACCTTTCTGCCGAGGATGTTGTTGAGAAGTGTTGATTTTCCGGCATTCGGTCTACCGATCAGAAGTACGATTCCACGTTTCATGCAAGTGATTATACACTACTTTTATGATATTATACCTCTTGTATGGGAAAACTGGCGGTCTTCGGATTATTACTTCTCTTTGTAATACTTGCTGTGTACAGCATCAAGGTTTCGACGTACCAAAGCAAAAACACTTTGCAGGACACCCGTACAATAAACGAGACAGGTAATCAATTGCCGCCACCTCCTACAAGTGAAATTCTTCTGGATGTTGTCATTCCGGAAAAAGTATCGGTGCCAATTCTGGCAATTTCAGGAAGTACAACACCCGGTGCAGACGTATTTGTGAATGAAACGGAAACTATAGCAGGATTGGATGGCAGGTTTTCCCTAACGTATCAATTGGATGAAGGTGAAAATACTGTCATTATTGTCGCAAATGATGAAAATGGATTGTTTGCAGAAAAAGAAGTTACCGTTACATATACACCTGTCCAATAAGGAGGATGCCATGAAAATATATATAGTGCTTATTATATTGATTTTGAGTGTGCCGTCGCGCGCGTCTGCAGTATCAGATCGGAAAGCTGAAGCGCAGAGAATGCGGGAAGAATTTTCAAAGATTGTGTCAACCCGTGCCGGAGATATCCGTGAAAAAATGAAAAAACATACGATTGTACAAAACGCAATAATTACAGCAATAGACGGAACCGATCTGACAGTTGAGTCAGATGGCAGTATGTACAGAGTTGATATATCTGAACAAACGAGACTGCGTAGGCATTATTTCGGAAAATCATCAATAGATGAATTTGCAGTCGGTCAAAAGGTCATGATTGTTGGCGTTTATACTGATGATGCAAAAACCCGAATAGAGGCAAAATATATCAGAAACCTGTCTATTATGAAAAGGTTCGGAGTGTTTATCGGAACGGTCTCGGCAATATCTGGCAAACAGATAACCCTTGATACAGTTGCCCGGGGAGTCCAGAGTGCCACAGTATCTGACGCAACGAAATTTGTGAACAGGATGACGGAACCCATTTCCCTGTCTGATATATCAGTCGGTCATAGGATCCGTATCAAGGGATTATGGGATAAGGAAAACAAGACAATAACGGATGTTCTCCAAATCAAGGATTTTTCACTACCTGTACGCAAGGCTCAATGACAGAAACGAAGATCCGTGAATTCCGAAAATTAATATTCTCATGGTGGAAAAAACACAAGCGCGATCTCCCGTGGCGCCATACACGGAATCCGTATAAGATTTTAGTTTCAGAGATCATGCTCCAGCAAACCCAGGTTGATCGGGTTATTCCAAAATATTCTGAATTTATACAAAAATATCCTACTATTTATTCTTTAGCACGATCACCGATTGCTGACATTATCAGATCTTGGAAAGGATTGGGATATAACCGGAGGTCTATATATCTTCATAAAACTGCACAAGAAATAGTATTGAAATATTATGGGGTATTTCCAAAAGACGAGCACATATTGAGGAGTTTACCCGGAATCGGTCCATATACATCACGAGCCATTATGATTTTTTCTTACAATGCCGATGTTGCAGCAGTGGATATAAATATACGTAAAATTCTGACACATTATTTTTTTCGCGGTATTGTGCAGAAAGAATCCGTCATTCAGCAGACAGCTCAACATATTCTTCCTCAGGGAAAAAGCTGGCAATGGCACCAGGCGCTCATGGATTACGGAGCGTTGGAGTTGCCGAAGCTGAATATGAAAAATATGATTCGGAAAAACAGAATACCGTTTAAGAATACTGATCGCTACGTACGCGGCAGAATTATTGACCTGTTGAGAGAGTGCGATTGGCAGGAAGATCAATTCATAGGGGAGATAGTGTCACGATATAAAATTGACGCACTTAGAATTCGCGATAATCTATCCAGACTTGTCACCGAACATATGATCAAAATATCCGGCACCACCATCTCCCTCCCCTAATTCATTTATGTGTTCAATGTTGAAATATGTATTTTATTGTATAATATGTACTGTTCTTGCGGGATCGTATAATGGTAGTACGCGACGCTCTGGACGTCGTTATCTAGGTTCGAGTCCTAGTCCCGCAGCAAATACTGATAAAAAAATTTGAATAGCTCATCTGCATTAATCTATATACCATAGTGAAATATATATGGACATCCCTTTGAATAAACTGCAGTTTCAATTTGAAAAAGATCCCATTCTGGTTGGGGGGAAGGCGATGGAGTATTATGGTTTGAGGAATGCTGGGGAGGATATTGATCTTATTGCTCACCGGATAGATATTGCCCGTCTCGTGAAGCTCTATCCGGATAGAATAAAAAATCTCTGGGGAGACCTGGGAGTATGTCCGCTTGAATTTGAGATCTGGAAAACAATTTTTTGGTATGATTATGATTTCTATCAAGAAGGAGCGCAGAAAGAAAGCGGGTATCTCGTGATTTCGCCGGAAAAATTACTATTTATGAAATCTTTGGCTATGGAGAAAGATAAAAACATTCTCGATGTTCAGATGCTTACTGCGTATCTCAAGAAGGGAAAAACAGGAAGATATGATATCCTGTGTCAGGAAAATGAGGATCTTTTGAAAAATACACCAGACATTCACTATATCGAAAAAACTGCACCGGATGCATAACGTATGAAGAAAAAGATTAATATAATTATTGTTTTGATATGTATCACTGTACTGGTCATCATTTCATATAAATATATTTACTTGCTGCAAAGCTTTCGGAATATGCCGGTATCTACAGAAATTATTGATACGCAGCCCAAGACATATCCGAGTATAGTGAAGTTGCCGGACCAGTCCGATCCTGATCTTTCCTACCTTTCAGTGCCGGAAGGATTTTCAGTCACGTATTATGCAAAAGACGTACCGGGAGCCCGGTCATTGACACTGGGTGTTAACGGGACCGTTTATGTCGGCACAAGACAGACAGGAGCAGTCTATGCCTTGCCGGATGAAAATAATGACGGCCGGGCAGACGCACGGTATGTGGTGGCATCAGGATTGAACAGTCCAAACGGTGTAGCGTACAAAAATGGGGATTTGTATGTTTCAGAAATTCACAGAATTATAAAATTTGAAAATATCGGCTCAACATATAGAAAAAATCCAAACTATGATGTAGTGTATGATCAATTGCCAACAGAAACTCACCACGGATGGCGGTATATTGCGTTTGGTCCCGACGGCTTGCTGTACATCGGTATCGGCATGCCGTGCAACATCTGTGATGATCAGGACGAATATGGCAGGATAATCAGAGTTGATGTGGGGAGTGAAAATCCAGGATTTGAAGTATATGCGCTAGGGATACGAAATACCGTCGGATTCGACTGGAGTCCTGTTGATCAGACCCTCTGGTTTACCGACAACGGCCGCGATTGGCTGGGAGACGGTCTGCCTCCCGACGAGCTCAATCATGCACCTGTCAAAGATCTGAATTTTGGATTTCCGTACTGTTACGGCAATAATATTCCGGATCCTCAATTCAGTACAAACAGGAACTGTTCGAATTACTCTCCACCATTCACAAATCTTGATCCTCACGTTGCAGCATTGGGCATGAAATTTTACCGCGGGGACATGTTTCCCGATCAATACAAAAATCAAATATTTATTGCCCAGCATGGGTCATGGAACAGTTCGGTGTCTGTCGGATACAGAGTTGAAATAGTCGATCCGGCGACAGGCAATCGCCGTGAATTTCTGTCCGGCTTTCTGGATGAATCGGGTAATGCGAGTGGACGTCCCGTAGATATTCTGGAAATGAACGACGGATCGCTGCTTGTATCAGATGATAAAGCTGGTGCTCTATACCGTATTACGTACCGCCCGTAATATAGTCATAGACGATTTTCGAAATGTTGGCTATGTGTGTATTTGCATTGGCAGGAGTGTCCGTATCGGTAAGAATTGCAATGATATAATCTCCCGCATCCGTATACACAATCCCTGCGTCATGTGAAACTGTATCCAGTTCGCCTGTTTTATGTGCGACAACAGTACCTGGTGGAAGATTTTTTGGTAGTTTCTCATTGAGTGTTTGGTTTTTCAGAAGTTTTATCATATCCTCGGTATGCTCCGGGTTTGCCAGTTTTCCGTTGTAGAGAAGTTTGAAAAATCTAGTAATGTCAGCGGCAGTTGACTTATGATATTGTGTTGATGTCCCTACTTTTGATTCTGTTAAATCCTGTTCCAATAGGAATTCGGAAACTGTTGATAGTTTTATTTTGTCTGTCAAAAGCATGGCTGAATAATTATGAGATATTGTGATCATCTGCCCGACAGCTTCGGATACAGTTTTTGTGATTGTCCCCTCTGTCTGTTCCGCGTTTTCCGGGTCAATTCCGTAAATCCTGTTGAGTGCCTCGATACTGCGCGAAAGTGTTTGATCTGTTTTCAGTTCACCTTTTTCAATAAGATCATAAACGGTTGCCATAACCCACAATTTGTACAGGCTTGCGCTATCGTATACTTTTTTCGGTTCACGTATATAAATATCGTTTCCGTCCGTATCCTGTACAACAATACTATATGACCCTTTTGTTCCTTCCAGTTCTTTCTGTATTGCCAGGGATATGTCTGTACCGGATGCAGGGTGTGGAGCAGGTGAGGGAGTAGGGAAAGGTACCTTGTCTGCAGTACCCAATACACGTGGTTTTGTATGCGGAAAGAGAATTGTGAGCGCAGCCGTTGTGGATTTGTATGAGACAAGTGATGAACCGGCAAGAACGATGAGTATGAATACTCTTTTGATAGATGGTTGTATAGATGATATTCTGTTCATTATTGATTGAATTTTTAGTATACTATGGAAGTATGAATGATGTGAAGGACTTTCGTGAAAAAGTATATAGTATTACACGTCAAATCCCCAGGGGAAAAGTTGCCACATATGGTCAGATTGCGAGACTTGCAGGAAACCAAAAAGCGGCGCGTGCGGTTGGATTATATATGAAAACAAATCCTGATGCGCCGCATACTCCATGCCACAGGGTAGTTGCGAGCGATGGATCCCTTACCGGGTATTCGGGGAAAGACGGAATAGCAGGAAAACGGCGTATGCTCGAAAAAGAGGGAGTGTGTTTTAAGGGTTCACACGTTGATCATGAAAAATCCAGATGGGAGGCATAAATGACAACAGACACAAACACCCTGTATCATATATCCCGTCTCAGGGATCTTCTTGCCTATACGGATCAGATCCAGGATCCGTTTTTGTATCACCTGCCGAACCTGTTGGGAAAGCATGATTTTAGCCAGATCGATCCGGGAAACGCAGTAACGTTTTGCGAGTATGCGCTTAAACATCAGAAAGAGCCCATTGTCATGGATGCACTGCGGGTACTCAATCAGCTGATTGAACCGACGGATGGAACCCTCAAAACGCCATCGCGGCTCATGTTCGTTGAAAACAGGAATTTTTCATGGAAAGAGCTGGGAGATTTCAAGGATGCGTCGTCCGTCATCATGCATATTTTCCATAAAACGATTTTCTTTATGTCATTAGGGAAATAATTTTGTGAAATTATCAACAATTGGAGTGAGTTTCGGAAAAACGAACAGATACGAAATATAGGAAAGAAGAAAAAGAAAAATAATATAAAGAAAAATACTTCCGAGAGTCCTCGCAATTCCTGCCAGAAAATTCCTCCAGAAAATTTCAAACGGTGTTGCATCGAAAAGTGTGCGTGATTTAGTCGTTTTATCTTCGCTTGGAATATTATCATTATCCATGTTTACTGTCTTGCAGCTTGCACAATGTCCGTTACTTCACGATACTCATACCTGTGTTCCATGTCAAGGTTGATAAAATTGCGGTCTTCAAGAATGGGTAATGATGTTTGGAAATATTTATTGAGAATGACCCGGAATGCATTGACAGGTGTTATGGAAGGATAGAGGGTGTATTCATCTGATACATCGGGAAGATAATATGCTGCCATTACCGGAAATTTTTTGCGTAACAGGTCTTTCGGTGCATCTTTCCAGTTGTCTGGTGGATGAAGTGCATCGGCAAAATAGGGAGCTCCTTCGTCCGAATGGATGAGGATGACAGGCGGTTTTTTGGATTTGGAAAGAATCGCCGATACTGTTTCTTCCAGTTTCCGGCTAATGCACCGCACCTGATCAGTGTACCCGATTTCATAGCTTGTTCCGGCAAGACTTCCGGGTGTTACGAATTGGCAGTCCGGACCAAATACATTCGGTGCATGCGGAGCCAGGATATGTGCGAAAACAAATTTCGGACCGGGGAGCGGCGGGATTGCCGCGAGAGTGTTGAACTGGTAAATTGTTCGTTTCCGTTTGTCTTCCTCCGATTCGGTAACGATTTGTGAAAACCATGATTTTGGCAGAAGCGGTCTGACTGCAGTCGAATCAATAATGATGGTGTCAAACATACTTATGCCAAGACTGTTTTGTAGGTCAAGATTGAAATTTTTTTCGGCACGCGGATTGTATTGGGTCGGACCCCACCAGGATCCGATCTGATAAAACGCATATCCGTGGTCTAAAAGAAACAGGAGTACTGCATTATTTTTTATGAGAGGTGATACAAGTGTTTCATCGGTTGAATTCGTATGAACTGATAAATAATCCAGATATTCCATGTTGAGAGTTGAGGATAATGATAAATATGTTTTGGGATAGTTGGACGTTGCATTGCTTGCTACATAAAAGCCTTTCCCTTTGAGAAAATCATCAAACACACTATTGTCCCAGCCCATGTATTTCTTCATGACTCCGGTTGAGGAAAAGCTATCAGGTACGATGTAATAGATATCAGGATAATATCCCAGAGGTGGTGTATCGGGTATATCGTCCCGAATGATGATTCGGCTTTCTACAGGGATATGGGATCTGACAGCAGTTTCGTAATAAAGTATGTGAACAAGCGGAATACCAATAGATACAAAAGCCATACCTGCAACGAATTGTGATACCTTCCTGACTGTTTTTGCTTTAAAAAGTAGTGAATATGATACAGCAAGTATGAAGACATAGAGTACATAGAGCACCTTTTGCGGTATGAATGCATTGTTGTCACGGAATGAAAACATAAGGACCGTGATCAGAGAAAAATAGATCATGCGTTTTGTTGTTTGAGCGAAAACACATGAAAGGACAAGCCATAAAAGTAACCAGATGACGGTAATGACCGCAACTGGTTTGTATAAAGAGGTCAGTCTGACATCACCGATATTGTGATGATACAGGGTCAATACGTATGACAGTGCAAATAAGAGTGGAAAAAATGCATGTGTCATTTTGCGGTTAACAGATACAGCGTGCGTTTTGAATCGGCAATTGTCGCTTTCTTAGTAATCCGAAAAGAAACGGAAAATATTTTTTCAAATGACTCATGCGTATAGTCTGGGAAAATATCGTCCCGTACGGCAAACATGTCTTGTACCTGTTTATCCGCTTTTGGTATGAATTCGATTATCAATAAGGGTGACAGCGAATGAAGTATGTCCCGAATTTCTGAAAGCGGGATATTGGATGCAATAGCCAGATGGTGGATGAGTGCAAGTGCAAGAACGAGGTCAGGTTTTGACCGTTCTAACAACCCTTCCCGTTCGCTATTGTTCCACCCTACGCCGGGGGCCGGGTTGGTTATATCCGACACGATAGGCAGGATGCGTGTTTCAGCGTTTTTTTTGACTGTCAGGTAATTTTTTTCGACAACCGTCCGGTCAAAATCCATACTGACGACAAGATCGGCGGTAAGTGCCGCTATCCGGCTGAAATCTCCGGTGTTCCCCCCGATGTCCCACACGGTTTTTACTTTTGATTTTTGTATAAACTGAGCAACAATTTCTTTTTTGGATGAAAGTGCGGCAGGACTGTAGCTTGGGTGTATTGGACTGTCTGCATAATTGCTCCAGACTGTTGTATCTTTTTTCAGATGAAGATTTTGAACAGTTGATGTGAGATTGTCCAGAAGTCCCATATAGGACAGTTTGGAAAAAGACGATTTTGGCATACTATTTCGGATATTTTTGTTTCTGTGTTGACTGTGAAGATGAATATGCACAAGAATTCCTGCGTTCAGGCGGCTTTTTAAAGGAAGTAAGCGGGAAGCAAGATCAAGAGGAACTCCGCCTACATACGGCAAAAGCAGTGAGGAAAGCCGTGCATCAACATATGATTCAAGTACAAGCGGTGCAAGGAATTGTTCGCAGAATTGTTTATATGCTACCCACGGAGTACCGGGATGGTATTTTTCGAAAGACAATGAATCTATAAAAATCGGTCTGCCTTGAAAAAATTGAACATTAAAGCTTGTGGCATCCTTGAGCGACATACCGTACGCAAGAGCTGTCTTGGCAATTTCCAGTGTAAGAAGCGCACCGTCTTTACGCGCTGAAAAGCACCATTCCCATGGATATGACAGAAACGGAATTTTTACCGGCATCAGTGTTTTATATGCTGTTTGTTCTGTTTTTACCTCCGAGTGTTGTACCATGAGTCCGGCCGAGGTGAGCGTTTTATACAGACCGGATGAGAGCATGAGATCGTAGTTGTCTTTGTGAATATGGTTTATCTGACGGTAGAGAATGCTGTTTTTTGTGTACACAAAACCGCTTGGATCCCGAAATGATGATGCATTACGTTTCATCATTGTTTTTCTTCCTGAATTTATTTATGATTTTTTTGATTGCGGATTTCAGGAAAAATGTGCTTCCCAGGAGTCCGGCGATGAGAATCTGGAATATATAGCTTCCTGTTCCCGGATCAAGGTACGCATATGTTTTGCGGGCAGTTGTGAGAAAGATGAGACCAAGAATGAGTGTTTTCATGTATGTATTATATAATACCCGTATGGGAAAAACATACTCACCAAAACCGGACCGGTATCCGATAACCCGATCAGGGTATGATACGCTGGTTGCTGAGAAAAATAAACGCATGAGTGAGAGGCCGGATGCAGTAGAACAGCTGCGTCTCGCTCGCGAAATGGGGGATTTATCGGAAAATGGATATTACAAGGCTGCACGTGCGAGATTGAGTTTTCTCGATGCCCAAATCCGCCGTCTTGACCGGCAGATTAGGCACTCGATTATTACAGTAAAAAATACAAATGGCATTGTTGGTGTGGGATCTACAATAACAGTCGAATCAGACGAAAAGACGATGACATTTTCCGTTGTGGGATCCGCGGAATCGGATCCGGATAAAAGTGCGATTTCCAGTATTTCCCCTTTGGGAAGGCAACTCATGGGGAGAAAATCAGGGGATACCGTTACCATTCACGCCCCTGCGGGTATAAAAAACTACACGATAAAGGATGTTTCATGAAAGTCAAAGATTATTATAAGCAAAAAACATATCTTGCTGCGGTTGATAAAAAAGACCGCATAACAGGACGGATAGACAGGTGGAAGGCGCATGAGGAGGGGATTTTACACCGGGGTTTTACGGCAATACTTATGATCGGAGATACATATTTTCTCCAGCACCGTAAACACCCGGCATTTGACGGGTATTGGGATTTGACGTTTTCATCGCACCAGATCTATATGAACGATATACTTCAAACTGATGAAGAAGCGATAAAAACAGCATTTACCCGTGAATGGAAAAGTGAAGGGGCTACCCAAAAACCGGAATATCTCGGGAACGTATATTACAAGGCGAAAGATCCGGGAAGCATCTATACAGAACACGAAGTAGACCGCATATACCTTGTGCATCTGACAGATCCTATAGAGCCGGATTTCCAGTATGCATACGGATATGAAACCGTGGAATTTAATAAAATTTCTACCTACCGTCTGGCTCCATGGGTGATGGAGATTTTGGCAATGGTATCCGCCAGAAGAATTGCAAAAAAAGGATAAACCGGTAAAAGATACCAAGATAATGTTGTCCTGGTGAAAAATACCGCTCCCAAAATAAAAACAATCAAGGTCTTGACCGGTTTCATGACCGTACTATTGTTGGCAACAAATGCATAGAGAGCAGGTATCATGTAGGGAAATACAGATGGAGTAAACAGAACTTTCAGATAATACAGTATGCCTCCGGAGTGCCCTTCCAGCGGTGTAGATATTCTCGTAATAATGTGATACATAACGTGTTTTTCTAAAAAGGCTGTGTTATATGCAATTGTCTTATAAATATACCAGGGCAATGCAGTTGCCAGCGCGATAAGAATCGGTTTGATGTTTTTTGACAAAAAAAGAGGGGCAAGCGCCAATGGACCTTTGGTCAGGATTCCGAAACCTGATGCAAGTCCTGCAAGATGCGGATTCTTTTTTACCAGGTAAAATGACAGCAATATGAAAAAGAGAAATAATCCATCCGGATCAGCAGAACGGAAATTGTGCGTGGCAAAATATCCACCGGATCCGGAGATCCAGAGGTGAGGTGTCGTCAGAAGGAGGAGAACGGCAAGAATATTGGATAATCGATAGACTAAAAACAGGACTCCCAATCCGGAAAGTGCACTTATCAGCCGAATAGATATGTTGGAAAACCCAAAAATGTCCACAGAAAGGCGTGTGAGAGCGTACCAGAGCGGTGGTTTTTCAAAAAACGGTTCATGCGGATGAGCTACAACATATGCATTGGTTGCTTCATCCCATTTCTCCAGCGGCCGGTCACCAAGATTATAGAAACAAAGCATGAGAGAAATAATCAGAAGAAGAAGTTTTATCAATCTCATATCAATAAACGACCAGTGCCATGTTGAAAAAGCTCCAACGCCGCAGGAATTCTTGTGTATCCAGTTTGTATTGACCCCGCCACGGATCGTTCACGTAGATATATTCTGGATTATGTACAGGTCCGTCAAACCCTGTGACAACGTACGAATGCATACCGTTAATTGCATAAATTTTTTCTCCGTCAGGAGTAGTCCATGAAAGTTCATGAGGGTCCGACCAGCCGTTCTGGCCCCAAATCATCACCGGATTTGCGCTCGCTACTTCATTCAGGATAACGACAAGATCCGGATGGTCGAAAATTTTGAATTCCCTGTAGCTGCCGGCAATTTTTCCGATTGGTTCCCAATATGTTCCATAACTTGACGTATATCCGAGATGCGGATTACCGTTTCCGCGTGAACCGGAAGACCCAACGTTTTTTTTCAGATCGGTTTCCGAAACGAAAATATTCCGGTATGAAAGAAGCATGCGCAGGGCCGCGATATTGCAGGTGAACATCTCGGTTTGCGCAAAATACGGAACATCAAGGTGTATATTTTGCGGATGTGATACTGGAGTGGGTGAGGGAAACGGAGGTGGATCGCGCAATGTACCGAAAGACTCCATAGCGAAAATTTTTTTAGGCTGTGATATTTCAATAAGCTGTTCACTGCCAAACGTTCGCGATAACGGTTTTGAAATATTGGCAAAATAAAGCATGATTTTATCATTGTCGGTTTCACGAGTCTGCGGAATAAATGTCACGGACCTGCCGATGTTGGCAAACGGAACATATGAATGGGTCTGCCATGATCCGAGCGACTCAGGGAATGTATATATTTTAAGTTTATTAAAATCAAGAACCGTTGAAAAAGTGAATGTAATTGGTTCTTTTGGCATGCTGTTGGACTGAGTAAACGGAGGTGTTGCGGAAATAAGTTTTGGTTCTCCTCCCAATAGATTTTCAAAAGACAGATAGGCAAAAATGAAGAAAATTCCGTGTATTGGAAGTGTGCGTACAAGTGTTTTTTTTCCGCATTTTTTTATGGCCAGTACGGATAGAAATACGTAGAAAAGAAGACTGATAAAAAGCAGAAGTGATGTTTCAAAAATTATTGTTTCCATATATCATGCATGTCCTTAATTGTTGCATAGATGATCGGGCCGTGATCCAAATCCATTTTGAAGGAATCAAAGTATGTAAGAACCTCATCTGCAACGGGTAACTCTTTATCAGCCCATTGCGGATGACTCATGAACACGAAATATATATTTTGCATGTGAACCGGATTCCGGAGAATTTCCAAAACAGGTTTCTTGAGAGTATCCGCGTCAAATTCATAGGTATTTCCTGCAGTATTGGGGAATTCCGCTATGTCAATAGTTGGTGGCAAAGAGGTATTCATATCGTGAATAGACGGATAATACGGTTGGGTAGAGTATGGAAGTTTCCATGGAGACTGTACAGATCCTCCCCACATCTCATTCACACGTCCTGAGGAATCATAAAGAAATCCGTTTTGTGAGAGGATCTGGAGCATATCTGTGTTAGAAAACCAGCCGCCTGACCGGAAACCAGCAGGTTTTGGTAGTCCGTTCTGACTAAAAAGTGATAGTCCGGCAGTCAGCATTTTTTGAAAATCCTGCGGTGAATATGTTGTAAGATACACGTCATATCCTGTTCCGTTTTTATATCCCCATGAGGGTTTTTGTTTCGGGGCAACACTAGCGAATTTTACGAAATCGTTTTGGGCGTGGATGTGCATGGCAATTTCATCGCTTGTTCGAAGTTTGAGCCAATCGGAAATCCGTTCTCTTTCCTGTGGCGTGACGTCATCCGTAATGTATAGTCTGGGATGAACAAAATTGGTAAATGGCATGCTGTGTTTTTTTGACAATACGGAAAGATCGGATAGCGTTGTATCGGATACGCCCCATCCTTCCCAATCAAGACTCCAGGAAATGTAGACCGGATGTGTTACATAAAAACTGATGGGTTCGGAATTGTCACTCACGACAAAATATTCACCGGCTTTAAGCACTGTATCCGTATCTGCAAGAATAACTCCTTGGGAACTCCGTATCGAATATGCACTGTTTGTGATGATCATTGTATGGATATCACTGATAGCTGTCGGGGCTGAAAACCAGTGTCTTTTCATGGAAATGAAGAGGGGAGCCGGACTCGGTTCGGGCACTGTCATATATCCTCCGTATTTGGAAGATGACGGGTTGCGGTTAATGACAAATACCACAAGTGCAAGAGTGATAGTCGCTGCTGCAATATAACGCTTTTTCATTCTAAATCGTGCATGAAGCCCCCAATGCAGATGTTTACCGGAGGGTACTGTTGCCGCTGGGCTGTAATTTATTGATGATGTGACGACCGATACGATAAATAACGTGATAAACAGGAGAAAAAATTGGATAATACCCGGATATGCTGGCCCTGCCAGACCTTTGTATAAAAACAGGAGAAACAAATGTGTTAAATACAGATCGTACGCATCTTTTCCGATGTATGCGGCGGCGCGTAGAATTCGGGATGCGGCCGGAAGTGCACTCAAAAGTTCGTACAGAGCCAGGAGTGAAAAAACTGCACCTGCTCCCACAGCAAGAAATCCGACAGACGGAGGCCAGCGGATCGCCGGATCAAGAACCGGATAGGTGGATACATATGATGCATATGCTGTGATACAAACGATGCATGCACTACCGGCAACCCATTGGACAATCTGTCTGATGGTATGAGTCTTTTTCTGGAGAATTTTTCCCCATGCAAGTCCGATTGTGAAAAGCGGAAAATACATGAGAACAGGATATCTGTTGAGGCCCGGCGACCCCACAAACAGGGCTTTATATGGGACTGCCCAGTCGGGTACCTGGACGGTATAGAGAAATATGCCGATGCAGTAGATATAGGTTCCCGACACAAGAGCGGTTACCGGGTGGTTTGCCAGCCGGTTAAAAAGAGGTTTGAACGGAAAAGTAAGAAGTGCATAAAAAAGAAAAGGGAGAAGAATATCGGTAAATGCCGGTACTGATTTCAATGTCAGGATATCAAAGATTGTGCTTAAAGTACCTTCATTGATTTCAGGATGAAGCGTAAAAAACGAGGTAAGTGCGAGGAGATAATATCCTACAAGAAGGACGCGAACACGATGAAAGAGCCGTGATTTTTCCTCGCTGGTAAGTTTTTTTTGGTTATGTGCGAAAGCAAGATACGTTGCAGATGCTGAAGTGAAAAAAAATATGGAAAACGTGAGTGTATTGATCGTCCGTGTCAGAACGGAAATCCAGATATTTTCCCCTGAATAAAAAAAGTATACCGCGTGGGAGAATATCATGACAATGACTGCGCAAGCGCGTAAAAAATCAAGTGCCTGGATCCTGTTATTCATATATCCATTGTACGGGATGGAGACGGGGATTAAAATAAACTGGTTTGGGATTTCAAAGCTACCATTTTTTCCGGATAGGAAAAATCGACAGTAATAATCTTCTTTGTGTTCCATTTATCCGTATAATTCAAGTGTTTATTGGTAACGGCATAGTCATACAATTGTTTTGTAATCACGACATCAGCTTCGCAGTAGGATTTCAGTTTTTTGAGGCTTTCCTGGTCGCCACTCCGGAAATAGGTTACGGCGTTTGTTCCGTTGTCTGTTTTTGGAGTACCCAGGGTATCTGTGGCTAATGTGTTCAGGCTGAGCCGGAAACCAAGGATGTTTTTGATGATATCAAGTAGGTCGAAATGGGGCAGTTTTTCAAAACCAGCAGGAGCATACGGTTGAAGTGCCGGAACATCGAATTTGATCGTATTAAATCCGATGATCCGGTCAGCATTTTGGAAATATTTCCACATTCCGGAAAATTCATGTTCCCAAAAGGAAAGCATGATACCTTCACTTTCATCATTTCCGGAAATAGTACGGACATACATGGATACGATCGATACGCCAAGATCAGCCGGATCATTGGACATGACATCCCGGAAAAGGTTTTTTGTCTCCACATCAAAGATGACTTCCCGCATAGAATATGATAAGAATATATTATATATCACGTATATGAAAAAGATACTTATCGGATTAGGAATTCTTCTATTGTGTGTCGGAAGTTTTATTTTTTTAAAAAAACCGGAGCAAACCGAAGGACTACCGGTTCCTACACCGACCATAACCCAGCCGCCAAAGACAGGATTCAGGATAACGAGCCCCGTGTATGCGGAAGGCGGATATATACCGGCACAATATACGTGTGACGGAGAAAATATATCACCGCCATTGGAAATACATGATATCCCCGAGAAAACGATGTCACTTGTTTTGATTATCGATGATATCGATACCCCGAAAGGTACATGGGTTCATTGGATGTTGTGGAATATTTTGCCGGAATCTCCCGTTATAGCGCCGGGTACAACACCACCCGGAACGGTTGTCGGGAAAAACGGCTTCGGCAAGTTTGCGTACGGCGGTCCCTGTCCGCAGACTGGATTACACAGGTATATGGCGACTGTCTATGCATTGGATACGTTTTTATCCATCCCGCCCGAATCGGACAAGGAGACACTTGTGAGAAATATGAATACGCATGTATTGGGAAAAGCGACACTCATGGGTCTGTACAAAAAATAAGTTACCCCTGAGCAATAAGGATGGTGCCGGCTGTCATGAGGATTGTCCCGATTATGACACCGATAGTCAGTTTTTCTTTAAGTATGAGCGCGGCTAAAACAACCGTAAGCGCCAGTGAGAGCTTGTCGATAGGTGCAACACTGGAAGCGTTCCCCATCTGCAGTGCCCTGAAGTAAAAAAGCCACGACAGCCCGGTGGTGATACCGGATAACACCAGAAAGAGGAGGGAATACTGGCTGATAGCCCCCAGATTTTTGTGTGTCCCCTGAAATAGTACGATTCCCCAGGCAAACAAAAGAATGACGACGGTCCTGATGGCGGTTGCCAGGTTTGAGTCAACGCCCCTGATGCCGATTTTGGCGAGAATTGCAGTCAATGATGCAAAAAGTGCTGATAAAAGCGCAAACGGCAACCAGTTCATAGATGTATTATACCTTATGAGTATGATATGAGGGATTTTAATAATGCCAGAAATTTTGGGTAGTGCAGGTAAATGAGATATCCGTTCAGAATAACGAGACCTGGATATATAAGAGCTGTTTCCAGGATGCCACCGGTTTTGATGCGCAGTTTTTTCAGTGGCGGAAAACCGAATCTGATCGGAAGGGGAAAAAGCCATGGGACACCTTCGACGGTCAGCGAATCGGTGACCAGATGCGATATGTAGCCAATCATAAGGCTCCACCAGACAATTGTCATGTCTACCAGAATAAACATGGATGCCCATTTGAAAAGTAAGTCTGTTATCAATCCGAACAACAGAATCCCCAGAATTGAGTGCGATATCATCCGGTGCCCTCCGATCAACGGTTTGATGATACGGCTGAAGAGTGACCCGCCGCGGATCTTGTCCCAGATGTCCGCGTTTTTATCGTCGATATCCGGCAGAAGTCCGCCGATCATGTTGGCCCCAACTGCCGCAAGTGCTGTTGCAAGAGACATCTGTGGGATAGGCTGATAGGATAGATAGAGTGTCAGCGCTGTAAACGCAGCCAGATCATGCGTCCGTCCTGTCATAAGAACTCTAGTATATCAAAATGTATTGTATAATGAAGGGTATGAAATATTTGATTATACATGGGTCGTTTGGAAGTCCTCAGAGTAATTGGATTCCGGATCTGAAAGAGAAATTGGAAAAAAACGGTTTATTTGTTGTTGCTCCCCAATTTCCAGTCAACACTTGGGAAGAAATTACTGTTTCCGGACCAAAAGTCCGTCCAACGAAACAATTGTTGGATAACTGGCTCGCAACATTTTCCTCTCTCAATTTTTGGGATAAACGCGAAGAGTGGTGTGTCGTTGGTCATTCGATTGCAACCACGTTTATGTTACATCTTTTGGAGCATTTTAATCTGAAATTCAATTGTGCAATTTTTGTCTGTCCTTTTTATGAAAAATTGCATAAATCATGGCAGGTAGATTTGGTGAATGAAAGTTTTTATTCATATAATTTTAAGTTTCCCCAATTGAAAAAGCAGATAGGAATATCCTATGCACTCATGTCAAACAATGATCCGTATGTGGATGCAAAATACTCCCAAAATTTTATCAGCAACATCGGTGCACATTTAATTGTCATAAAAGACGGTGGTCATCTGAACAGTGAAATGGAGATTACGAAATTGCCGATACTGTTTGAGCTTTGTATGAGTGTACTTAGCGTTCATACTTTCAAAAAACATTATCAATGAATGTGCAAAAGCCTTCCGAAAGAATTCTTAATCCCGAGCAGAAACAGGCTGTGGAGTGGGGAGAAGGCCCCTTGCTTATTATTGCCGGAGCCGGAACAGGGAAAACGACGGTAGTCACAGAAAGAATCAAGTATCTGATAGCGTCGGAAAAAGCAAAACCGGATGAAATACTGGCACTCACATTTACGGAAAAAGCAAGCCGGGAGATGGAGGAGAGGGTAGAACAATCCCTTCCGTACGGAATCCCCGAAATGTGGATATCCACGTTTCATGCGTTTTGTGACAGGATCCTTCGGGCAGAGGCAGTCCATATCGGTTTAAATCCCGATTACCGGCTGATGAGCGAAGCCGAAACCATCCAGTTTTTCCGCTCGCACCTTTTTGATTTCAACCTCTCCTATTTCAGACCATTAGGGAACCCTACGAAATTTATCCAAGGTATGCTGACACATTTTTCAAGACTCAAAGATGAGGACGTAGATCCACCCCAATATATGAAGTGGGTAAAATCCCAAGTTCCAAAATCCAAATCCCAAAATAACAACAATGCACAGCATGACGAATATGAAAAATATCTGGAATTATCCAAAGCATTCAGGATGTATGAGGAGATGAAGGTGAAGGAGGGATTGGCCGATTATGCTGATTTAATTACCAATACATTGAGGTTGTTCCGGGAAAGGAAAAATGTCCTGTCACGGTATCATGAGCAGTTTAAATATATCCTCATTGACGAATTTCAGGATACAAACTATGCACAGAACGAACTGACTGTACTTTTAGCAGGTAAACGAAAAAATATTTCGGTCGTAGGGGACGATGACCAGAGTGTGTATAAATGGCGCGGAGCGGCGATATCCAACATTCTTCAATTCAGGAAAACATATCCGAAAGCGAAAGTTGTCGTCCTCACGAAGAATTACCGCTCGACAAGTGAAATTCTTAACCGGTCATATGATCTTATTCAGAAAAACAATCCGGATAGGCTTGAAGTTGCGGAAAAAATCGATAAAAAACTTGAGAGTATGCGGCGTGTCATCGGGGAGCCAATTGGCCTCATATACGAGGACCGGGTGGAAAATGAAGCGGATACTGTTGCAAGCGAAATACAGAATCTCGGGATATCGTATGAGTGGAAAGATTTTGCCATTCTCGTACGTGCCAACAATCACAGTGATCCGTTTATCCGGGCTCTTACGCGATCCGGTATTCCGTATCAATTTCTTGGGCCGGGTCAACTGTACCGCCAGGCGGAGGTGAAGGATCTGATTTCGTATCTGAAACTCTTGTATGATCCGGCAGATTCCCTGGCTGCATTCCGTGTCCTGTCGATGGATCATTTCGGTATCAATCCCCGCTACATTTCAACAGTTGTGTCATTAGCACGAAAGCGCGGAATTTCGGTCTTTGAGGCGGCGGAATTTTTAGTGCTCGACGGGGAGGAACAGCTCAAATCAATAGTGGATATGGTCCACCGTCATTTGGGGCTTATTAAAAAAGAATCCGCAGGCCAGATCCTCTATTATTTTCTTGAGGATTCCGGGCTTTTAGCGCAATTCGTGACATATAAAACCGAAATAGAGGAGCGGCGTGCGGGAAATATTGCTAAACTGTTTGACAAACTCAAAAGTTATGAAGCAACGCATGAAGATGCTTCAGTATTTGCGGTTGTGGACTGGATAGACCTGTCAATGTCCCTCGGCGAATCACCGCTTGCGCAAGACGTCGACTGGACGGCAAATAATGCTGTCAACATTCTTACAGTGCATTCGGCGAAAGGTCTTGAGTTTCCGGTTGTATTTCTTGTTAATTGTGTTTCAGCACGGTTTCCGTCTTCCAGCCGGAAAGATCAGATTCCTGTTCCTGAGGGAATTATTAAAGAAATTTTGCCTGTGGGAGATGCACACATTCAGGAAGAGCGGAGGTTGTTTTATGTGGGCATGACCCGGGCGCGGGATCGTCTGTTTCTGACCGGTGCCAAGTATTACGGCGACGGGAAACGGGAAAAGAAGCTCTCACTGTTTATCTCCGATGCATTAGGCGATCATTTTATTACGCAAAACGCTCAACCCAAAGCGCACAACCAGCAATTATTTTTAGGTGACTGGGTAAAAAAAGAACCTAATGTCAAAACGATGCCTGTGCGTCAGAAAGTGACATATCTTTCTTATTCCCAGATGGAATCGTTTGCTATATGTCCCCTGCAATACAAATACCGTAACATTTTGAAAATTCCGGTACCAGCGCGTGCAGCGTTATCATTCGGATCGGCCGTTCACTCAGCACTTGAGCAGTTTTATAAAGCCGTCAAAACCGGTGTGAAGCCGACAAAAAAACTGCTCCTGGAATCGTTTCATGAAAAATTTCGTACTGCAACGCTCGGAAATAAAAAATATGAGGAAAAACTTATGCGGCAAGGGGAGGAATTGTTGACTGGATTTTGGGAAAAAGGCTTTGATCCGGATGTGATCCCAGTGGATTTGGAACGTGCATTTAAACTTAAAATTACGCCTGACCTGACATTTGGAGGAAAAATTGACAGGGTAGACGAATTGTCCAGCGGAAAAATCGAGATTATCGATTACAAGACCGGAAATCCTTCTGCCAGTAAGGATGCGAAAACCGACCGGCAGTTGTCGGTGTATGCATTGGCTGCGGCAGACCGGGGGCTGTATGGGATAGATCCCGAGTCGGTTATCGTATCGTTTTATTATTTCGATACGCAGGAAAAAGTCAGTTCAATGCGCACAAAAGAGGATATTGAAGCTACAAAATCCTATATTAAAGACATAGCAGAAAAAATCAGCACATCGGATTTTTCTCCTACCCCCGGTCGCCACTGCGACTTCTGCGACTTCCGCCTCATTTGCGAGGCATGGAGTTAAATAGATTAAACAATTCATTTCGGGATCGCCACGTCGCATCGGAATGCTCCTCGCGATGACATTCTTTGTCATTGCGAGACCGTTCTCACGGCGAAGCCCTGCCTGCCGGCAGGCAGGAATCCCGAACATGATTAAAGTCACTTCTCGGAAATAGTTATTTCAATATGGGGTAATATACTGTTTCTCCTCCAAAGCCTTCCTTGAATTTCGTAAACCCTTTCCAATCGAGGTTTTCTTTAGGCCTCCGTTCGTCCCAGACACCCACAAAGTCAAACCATTGCATTCCCCGTTTTTTGGAAAGTTTTATTGCTTCCCATACAAGCAGTGTGGGAGCCGCCAGGAGTTTTCCGGATTTGATAGTCCCCGCGATCCAATAATACGCAATTCTGTCATAAAAAAGAATGAGGATTCCTCCGAGAAGTGAGTTGTCTTTATAACTTAATATGCTTGTGCAATTTTCTTTGAATGCCACTTTCAATTTTTCCATCTGGTGAGTTGTGATGAAACCAAAGAGTCCTGCGGACGTGGCTTTAATTTTGAGGATATCCGATATATCCGGATTTTCCCTGACCGTACAGCCATTTTTAATGGCTTTGCGTACTGCCCTGCGTTTTGCTTCAGAATATGAATGGAATATTTTATCTTCTGATTGTTCAAGGTTGATTCTGATTGTTTTTGTAGGAAGAAACGGGGTCCTGTGGATGCGGAAATGACGGGAACATTCATGTATAAAAGTATGAAATTTGTTTTCGTTGATATCCGCCACAGGTTCAAAAGAGAGGATTTTTGTTCCGATGGATGTGAGTTTTTTGATAAATGATTCAGCATCCGGAAAATGATCAGGCCGGTGGGTTTTTGTGATTCTGCCGGTGAAGGGAAGTTTTTTGGAAAATAGATTGATGCCGTCAACTGTATCAACCTGCCAGCCGATTGACCGGATAAAAGATGCGTATTCCGGAGATTGTTGGATTTCCATAAAAAACAATACTAATTACTAGTAGTACATCAGATTGTCATTCTGAACCGCCGAAGGCGAGTGAAGAATCTAGTTATTGTATTACTAGATCCTTCGTCCCGGGTATCCGGGACTCAGGATGACAGTATGGTACGTTATTTCAGTATTTTCAGTATTTTCCATCGTACATCATTGGCAACACAATAAAGCCTGTAGAGTGTCGGTTTGAGGACGAGGTCGAAGGATCCTGCAAATTCAACCAGATCCGGATTGAATCCGGCCTTGAAGCGGTGAAAGCCGTACCACGGATCATTAGGATCGGGATCGGGGCCCAATGCTCCCCACAGGTCAAATTTTTTATAACCGTTTTTTTTGCCCCACCGTGCTATTTCCCAGAGAAGTAGTGTCGGAGCCATGACATTTGTATTCTCCCTGCTTGAAGTTCCGTACGGGTAATAAACCGTATCCCCATGGGTAAAAATTATCCAGGCGGACAGTGTGTTGCCTTCATATATCCCGCGCCACAACGAAGCTATACCGGCATTTTTCATCGTTTCCCACATTGTACGAAGATATGTTTCATTATGCGCATAGAATTTTTGTCTGTTTGTGGTTTTGCCAGATAAACGAATGAATTCTTCAAACGATGTATCTGAATCGTCATGGACTATCTGTACTCCATGTTTTTGTGCTACTTTTATGTTGTAGCGGGTTTTCGGATGCATATTTTTTAAAAGTACTTCTTCGGATTTTGTAAGGTCCAGAATAAATGTATATTTTGTGAAGAGTGGGCGATGAGATATTCGTAATTCGTAATTCGTAATTCGTGATTCGTAATTCGTGGTGTTCGGTTCGAGCTGAATGAATAGCGCATGATGTTTTGTGCCAATGTGACGAAGTGTATTCAGCATTTCGGGTGTGGGTTCGGGGCCTTTGGGAAAATATCCGACGGTGAAATGAGAGTATGGAATTTTGTGGAACGTGATGATCCAATTGTTGCGGATTTCTACGATAAGCCCCATTTTTCGCCTGAAATCTGCCCATGCCTGTGTTTGAAGTGGATGCATATCCCTATTATCGTTTTTTTGTGAGTATGGTACAATATGCATGGTATGCCAAAAGGAAAGAAACCTGAATATTCACAACTGGATTGGCTGCCGATAGATCACCGGCTTATTCCCGATATTTTCCGATTTTCACGCGTCCGCGGATGGGCGCGTATTTTTTTGGGTTTAGAAATGTCTCTCGCCTCGATTATCGTGCTGTGTACGTTTTATATAGCTTTTCTCAAAGCCATAGGCAACTGATTACAGCAGATAATCCGATGAAGAAAATCCCCGTGAAGATTCAATCGATACGTGCGACTCAAGAATATCTTCCGGAATATCCGCGATGAAACGGGAAATACTGTTTTGTGTCCGTGTTCCGAAATAGAGCCGTCTATCGGCATAGGTCAGATGCAATTGTTCCATTGCCCGTGTGATACCCACATAGCAAAGTCTGCGTTCCTCTTCAATTTCATCCCGGTCCATCAGAGTTTTTGAATGGGGGAAAAGTCCTTCCTCCATGCCGACCATGAAAACGACGGGGAATTCCAGGCCTTTGGCTGCATGCAGAGTCATGAGCGTAACGGCACTGCGCGATTCTCCGTCTTTTTTCCCGTCGGGATAATATTCTTCCTGAACAAGGGCAACATTTTCAAGAAACAATGTAAGCTGGGGAAATTCCATTGCAACTGACCGGAGTTCTTTAATATTTTCCAGCCTGTATGCTTCCTCATCAACATTTGCATCGTAGAGATCCAGATACTGAGTCGTTTCAAGTACTTTATCCAGAAGTTCAAGTGTTGAAAGTGAGATGAGCATGTGATCACTGCGGTAGCTGTTTTCAAACTGGTGGAATCTGGCATATCTGGTTTTTCCGAGTTTTTCGATACGCTTGACCGATATGGTATCGTTTGGGTTTGACAAGATACGCAGATATGCAATGACATCTTTAATTTCACGGCGCTCATAAAATTTCGTTCCGCCGATAAGCGCATAGGGGACGCCCGCGTGAAGAAATGCTTCCTCAAGTACCCGCGACTGGGCATTTGTCCTGTATAATACGGCGAAATTATGATACGGTTTTCCGCTCTGTAAAATTGTTGTCACAAGGTATTTTGCCTCATCATGCTCGCTTTTTGCTTCATAAAGGATTATTTTTTCCCCATTCGGTTTATCAGTCCAGAGTTTGAGTATCGTATGGCTTCTGTTTTTGGAGATGACCCCGAAGGCGGCATCAAGAATATATCGGTTGGACCGGTAATTCTGTTCCAGATGAAATTCGGCAGCATCGGGATAGTCGGATTTAAAATTCATGATGTTCCGGTAATCCGCACCCCGCCACCGGTAAATGCTTTGGGATGCGTCGCCGACCACACAGATATTATGCAATTGTCCGGTCAACAATTTCGTCAGGAGGTATTGTGCTTTATTTGTATCCTGGTATTCGTCTACCTGGATATACCTGAAAGCGTTTTGAAGATTACTGCGCGTTTCATCATGAATCTGTAATAAAATGACGGTTTTGGTTAACAGATCATCAAAGTCAAGGGCTCCCGATTCTTTGAGCATGTTCTGGTATTTTAAATATATTGATGATACTGTTTCCTGAAAATACCCCCGTGCATACCCGGGGTATTCCGTTTCCGATATCAGTTCGTTTTTTGCCTGTGATATTGTTGAGAGCACAGAGGCCGGATGAATATCTTTGGCGGAAATATCCAGCTCTTTCATAACGGTTTTTACGGCATCAAGTGAATCCTGCTGGTCGTAAATTACGAAAGACGGCGGAATGCGCAAGTGAATTCCCCACCGGCGCAGGATTTTTGTGCAAAACGCATGAAATGTGCCGGCAACCGGAACATCAGAGTGTGATCCAAGAAGTGATTGTATCCGGTTTTTCATCTCCCCGGCTGCTTTATTGGTGAATGTCACCATAAGAATAGACGATGGGTCTGCCTTTTTTTCCTGTATGAGATATGCGGCGCGGAATGCGAGAACCCGGGTTTTACCTGAACCTGCACCGGCCATGATAAGTACGGGTCCGTCTGTTTTTGTTACCGCCTGTTTTTGTATATCGTTAAGTTGGTTCAGTAGAGAAGTGTTCATTTGATCTATTGATTTTTGTATTTTCTGTTATACACTAACAGCAGAGTTTATAAACTATATCATACATGAAACGGAATAATGTATCAGTTGTTCTTCTGACTATCCTCATTTTTGTACTCATGGTTGGGACGTATTTTGTCGGACAACGTCTGGCCCAGCGCGCTCCCATTACTACAGAACCGAAAGCAGTTGAAGCCCAATGCCGTCTTGGATTTACGTTAAATCCTCCGCCGTCACCCACCCCAACTCCCACGCAGATTCCTTCGGTGTCTCCGACACCAACATCGACACCGACGCCTACTCCGACTCGGACACCGACACCGACACCAACATCGACACCGACGCCTACTCCGACTCGGACACCGACACCAACACCAACATCGACACCGACGCCTACTCCGTCTAATACACCGTCTGTAACACCGACCAGGACACCGACGCCTACGATAACGTCAACACCAACATCGACACCGACGCCTACTCCGACTCGGACACCGACACCGACAGCGACACCCACACCCATACTTCCATGTGAAGACATACTGATCTATGCCTACATAAACGGAAACTGGATCGATATCACCAATGAACTGATCGCCGGTACGTCCACTATCCAACCGGGCGATACGATCCGGGTGGCAGTAGTGGCACCACCAGGCGCCACGGCAGCACGTGTCCGGTTTATCGTTGACGGCAATACGGGTGCCTGGATTGAAACGACCCAAACAGATATTCATGGATACTACTACGTCGACTACGTCGTCCCGAGCTGGTCAACATTCATAGTTGAGGCAGAGATTTATAATGGCGGGATATGGCAGTAATCATGCAATATGAAAGACATTACTATTGCAGGGAACTGGAAAAGCAATAAAACAGTTGGAGAAGCAAAGACATGGTTCGGAGATTTCTCCCGGATGTATGAAGAGAAGAAGCTTGATCTAAGAGGAAGTACAATTCTTATCTTTGTTCCCTATACCCATCTGTACCCGCTTCGTGAGCAAATCGAATCTTTACACATCCCCATATCTTTGGGTGCTCAATCCGTATCACCATATCCGGATGGTGCATATACCGGACAAATCAGCGCCCGTATGATAAAGGAAATGGCCGATTGGGTCATCATCGGGCATTCGGAACGCAGGAAGTATTTCCATGAAACGGATGAAGATCTGAAACGGTCAGTTGAGAAGGCAAAAGAGGAAGGATTGTCCGTCATTTATTGTGTTTCGGATGCGCATATGCCGGTTCCTCACACAGTTGATGTTGTCGCATATGAGCCGCTATGGGCAATCGGAACAGGAAAAACAGATACACCCGAAAATGCCGATTCTGTCATTGCGAAAATCATGCAGGTGTCGGGTATCGGAAAAGCGATATACGGCGGATCGGTAACAGACGCAAACGTTGCATCATTTGTAGCTCAGCCGTCCATTGACGGTGTGTTGCCCGGAGGAGCAAGTCTTGATGCTTCTACATTTTTCAGTCTTATTTTCAATTCGATTACTTCATCCGTCTGATGAATCCTAAAATAAAGCGTGTCTATATGCCGAAAATTCGACATATCATCGTGATGTTGTGTTTTGTTGTTATTCTATATGGAGTCTATAGAGCATATAGTACTATTCGTTCTGTCATGACATCGACAGGAATTACGCCGGCTGTCGCATACCGTCTTTTATCCGATCACGGTGCAGACCTGAAACAGACCGACGGTTTCACAAATATTCTTCTGTTGGGAATTGGCGGCGGAAATCATACAGGTGCGGATCTGACCGATACCATGATGGTTGTCTCATTGAATCAGCAAGACAGAATTGTATCCCTTCTTTCCCTTCCGCGGGATATCTGGAGTGAGTTTCTCAAAGATAAGATAAACAGTGCATATCATTATGGTGAAGAAAAAAAGCAGGGTGGCGGATTGATATTATCAAAATCTGTCGTAGAAGATATCACCGGATTGGATATTCATTATGCAATTCTCGTGGATTTTGAACAGTTCAAAGAAGTCATTGATATTGTTGGAGGTATAAACGTGGAAGTTCCGGAAGGTTTTCAGGATGACGCGTATCCGGTTGCGGGAAAAGAGAATGCCGATTGCGGTGGGGATCCGACGTATGCCTGCAGGTATATGACGGTAACATTTATGAAGGGTTTTCAGTACATGGATGGTGAGCGTGCGCTTCAGTATGTTCGAAGCCGCCATGCCCCGGGGGATGAGGGGTCGGATTTTGCCCGGGGGCAGCGCCAGCAGGAGGTCATTGTTGCACTGAAAAACAAATTGTCCA
>JBGSUE010000007.1:0-48076 GCA_041753515.1 Patescibacteria group bacterium | reverse complement strand
CAGATCGTCGGGAAGCAATACGGATTCTTTGGTGACAGCAAGGACAAAATCTCCGGGATGAAGAATAAACGCCTCTCTTTCTTTAACATGTATCTCCGTTGTTGTTTCCGCATCGGAATTTTTCATTGGATCAACAAACGGAACTTTACTGTAATTAAAGACCCTAAAATCGGACCCCAAACGCAAGTCAAGACTGCAGGACCCGAGCTGTACGTCAAGATCCGGTTTGGGTAGTACCCGAATTTCGCCTGTTGTAAGTTTTTGCACAATATCCCTATCGGAAAGAATCATGACTCTATGATACACTACCTGCATGGATCAAAAAAGACTGAAAGTCGGATGGTTTACGTTTTCCTGTTGTGAGGATTCGACGATTATTTTTACGGAGCTTCTCAATCAGCACTATATGGATTGGAAAAACAAAATTGAATTTGTTCATGCAAAAGTCCTGCAAACACATAATAGGTGGGAAAAGATGGATGTGGCATTTGTGGAAGGTGCAATCGCCTCAAAAGACCAGGAGGAAAAACTCAAAAAAATAAGATCGCTTGCCACAAAACTGGTTGCCATCGGTGCCTGTGCATGTACCGGTATGCCCAGTGCACAAAGAAACCACTTCGATGATGCAACGAAGGAAGAAATAAAGGTGCTTCTTGACGCTTTTTCGCAGGCTGATAAAGTTAAAACACTTGAAGAAGTCGTTCCGGTCGATGAAAAAGTCCAGGGCTGTCCGATGGTAGAGTCCCAATTTCTTATGGTGCTGAATAAATATCTGAAAGAATTTAAAATTATTTAATCAAGCGAAAATATGTCATCCTGAACGAAGTGAAGGATCTATTCATCAAACGAGATTCTTCGCTATCGCTCAGAATGACAGTTAAATGCATACCACAAACGCAGACATATCAATAGAAGAACTCTCAAAAATCGAAGGGGCAGCGTCGTGCGAAATGAAAATACGCGACGGAAAACTGACTGAGTGCCATTTTGGCATTGACGAAATGCGCCGTTTTTTTACTACTGCAATCCGGGGTAAACCGGTCACCGGTGTCCCCGGCGCGGTTGCCAGAATCTGCGGTACATGCTCAAATGCCCATCTGCTCTGCTCTCTGAAAACCATTGAATCCGCTATCGGCATCACGCCGACTTCCCAAACTATGATCCTCAGGCAACTTCTCAATTTCGGCCTCATCATCCGCGACCATGCGCTTCATCTCTATGTTTTCGTATTGCCTGATCTTTTTAACCGCGACTCGATTCTTGCGTTCGACGAGCAGAATCCCCAAGAACATCAATTATTACATGATTGTTTTGATATGAAAGAGGCCGGCAATAAACTTTCGATTATCGCTGGAGGCAGATCGGTCCATGCTCCTACACCCAGAATAGGCGGATTCTCAAAAATTCCAAAAAAGGAAGACCTTGCCGCACTGATACCGAAATTGGAGTCATCACGGGAAAAAATCATTAGGCTGATCGGCATCTTTCTGAAGTCAGACCTGAAACTTGAAACCGATGCATCATTTCTTGCTCTTGTGAATCACGATTTTTCATTTCTGGATGGAGTATTGACAACATCCGGAGGCACAGCAATCAATCCGGCAGACGTCATGGTCCGGCTTGAACGTACCCAGCTTTCATATTCACAGGCTTCAAGCTATAAACTGGACGGAAAAATCCATATGGTGGGTGCCCTTGCACGCCTGAATCTTAACCGGGCAGCGCTTCATCCCAATACAAAACACGATGCGGCAGAAGCTCTGTCTGCTTTTCCGTCCAAAAATATATTTCACAACAATCTCGCCCAGGCAATCGAAATCCTTCATGCGATAGACGCATCTATTGATTTGATACACCACTATGAGGCACTGGATGAAAAAATTCCGGAATCCATAAAAACAGAAGAGTCAGTAGGCATTGGCATTATCGAAGCGCCCCGCGGCATACTCTTCCATAGGTATGAAATTACACCAGATGCAACCATTCGGAAAGCGAAAATCATTGTCCCAACAGGCCAGAACCAGGCAGGAATAGAAGCGGCTATCCGCGATTGGGTCCAAAATAATCTGGATAAAAGTGAAGAAGAAATCAAGAAAAATGTGGAAATGATCGTACGGGCGTATGACCCATGCATGAGTTGCGCAAGCCACTTTCTCAAACTTAAGGTAGAAAGGTAAAAGGGAAAAGGTGAAAGTGAAATGGTTGTTATACATTGTTATTCCTTCAATATTATTGTGGAAAATTTGGGATCCCACTGTTATTTTTACCGATGAGCTTCTGATAAACGACACAGCGATGGCAATGGCCAATGGCGGATCATGGATTGTTCCAACTCTTCACGCAGAACCACACTTTGCCAAACCGCCTCTTGTCTATTGGTTTCTGGCATTACTTTTAAAAATATTTCCCCACCCGTTCATAACCGGCCGATTTCTCATGACTCTGTTTGCCATTGGAATTGTGTATATTGCATATAAACTTCATCCGTCGAGATGGACAGTCCTGTTTCTCACTTGTTCCATCCCCTTGATCTATTTCACAAAAACAACCAATATCGACATTCCCAATGCATTTTTTTCACTTCTGACAGTCTATTGTATATTTCAAAAAAAACCGGTTTGGGCAGGATCTGCATTAGGGCTGGGAATTCTTACCCGATCGTATCTTGCCCTGTTTCCACTGGCTATTCCGTTAGTCCGGAAAAATTATACAGAATCGCTAAAAATTTTTGTTATTGCACTCCTTGTGGCAGCGCCTTGGCACATCGCGGCATATGTAGTATCACCAGATGCCTTTGTGCGCGAATATATCTCACTCCCGCTCCTGCATATCGGTGCGATTCCCGGTGATTCACCATCCAGTCCATTCTTTTACCTGAACCTTATCATTTTGTTTCCCCCTGTCATTCTTGCTATATTTCAGAAAAATACTTTATGGATGTGGATCCTGCCGTATCTTATTGTTCTGACTCTTTCTCAAACCCGCCACGAATGGTATCTTTTGCCCATCATCCCGCCTCTGGCAATCATTGCCGCAAAATTTATTGAAGACCACAAACACCCGCTTATCCAATGGGCGTCTTATACCATGATCATCTTCCCTCTTGCCATGATTGCTTTTCTCCCCCTGCCTGAATCGGAAATTATCAGTGCTGTCAAAACAGCGGAAAAATACTTAGCTCCCGGTGAACCGATCTATGAACTAAAATATTCCCTCATTCCGGTAACCTCAACATTCCCAGGAAGACCGGTATTACCGGTAGCAGATAAAAATGACATACTCTATGGAACGATTCTCATGCGGAATGATTCAGGAGTCATTGAGCTTGAAAGAAAACAGAAATAATCACCAATTATTGACAATACCATTTTCTCGTGGTGATATTGTATTTGAAAAGCGGAAGACCATTTCGATATATTGGACAGTACGCACACCCATTGCACGTATTATTGAATAACCTCGGTGGAATACATTGACTGCCTGAAGATAATGTAGGACAACTGGTGGGTGATGGTCTTCGTGTGGGTGTCGGACTGGGTATATGACAATACGCTTCCGTTCCTGAAAAATCCGCAAAACATAACGTGTTCGGACAGCATGCCCCCCACCTGCTGCACCCATTTATATACGGACATACGGGAGAAGGTGTTGGAGTTGGTTCCACTCTGTAGCATTCATGGGTGCTTTTATTACATCTCCAATTCGGGCTGTCATTTTTATTCTGACAGGCTATATCCGTACAGCAATAATATACCATTGCTTCCTGATCCTGAACCCACGAATCGCATTTCGGTGTTGGAGTCGGAGTGGATATGCGAGGAGTAGGTGTTAAAATGACCCAAATGTTATATTCCATACAATGATTATGCTGGGTACAGTACTTCGTGCATCCTCCTCCACCATTCTGACATATCCAATCTATTGATTCGCCTAAATTTGTACACGGCTCGAAACATTTAGACCATGCTGTTGTCAACTGGGGATTCTGTTCACAAATTCTGAAGTATCCTGATGGACATCCATCAGTCGTCGTAGTACAGCTGTCCAAACACTTTAATGGCGGTGTCGGTGTAATGCTATACACCTGCGCTCTTGAGCGGGTATCAAAATTTCCAGTTGAAAATGCAGCGACGAGGAATGAAAGAAAAATAATTCCGATAACGGCAAAAATTGTGAACTTCCCCTGCTTTGACATCTTTTTCCGTCGTGAGGACATATAATCTCTATTAATAGAATGAAGTATATTTACATGCTTGTCAATACTTTAATAACCTGCGTATATATAACCTGAATCAATCCCGATCGAGGAATACCTAAAATCACAACATCTTGGATTTTCCCCAACTTTTTAAGGAGCTTGAGGTGTAAAAGTAAATCGTAATCATGGACGGAAACGGCAGGTGAATCGACAAAATCATTCAAAGATTTGAATAATGTGACTTCATTCAAGCCCACAACCGTATCGATTATCACACTTCCCTCTTTCGGCAAAAAATTTTCCGTTGGATCAATGTCCGTCACATCAAAACCCTTAAGAAACGGTTTCAGTGCGGTACTTCTCTTACCGGCCAAGTATATTTTTCGCATACGCAAATGATTTTTTGGTATAAAAATCGAGATTCTTTACATCAGTTTGTGATAATTTTGTGCAGATGTGTCCCCAGTGGATTGCAACCATATCCCCTGCCTCATACGAGGCAATCGAAGAAACTGCTATTGTCGTACCCCCAACAATCACGGTTCCGGAAGTTACTATTTTTCCCGCCCTGATCCGGCATTGATCAACAGTATCACCAAGATCCGAATACATAGCATACATATTTACCACATGGAATGTGTGATAAGGAAAACCCATGGCAAACATATCCGCCATATTTTTCGTTTTCTTATTATCTTTAAGATGCAAATGAAATGCGCGGGGTGTTACAGCATCAAGAAAATTGTTACCTATCCAGTACGCTTTGACAACCCGCGTATCAAACGGATCTTTTATGTTGTTTGCCGATGCGATAAGTTTCAAATATGGATAGAGAGTTTCAAATTTCTGAAGAATTTCAACCAAGCCCTGATCCGCAACGCTGTGGGTAATATACCCTGCTAGATCAGTCTGTTTCTCAGGTCCGCAGTAATGAAGACGGTTGGGAGGAAAAGCAAAGCGCGCGCAGAGCTCTACGCCTCTCCTGTCATACTCCATACGATGTACGATGACTGAAATATGCAACGCAGGCAACACCGGCAAAAAGCAATACTGATTGCCACATATCTATAGCGGAATAATTTTTCAGTGCTATGGTAATTACCGGTGCTAAAACAAGCACAGATGATACAAGCGATGCGGGAGCATATTTAAGCGCCCTGTACCAGAAAAACATATAGGCGGTAAGAAACATGCTGCTGACGATGACAGAAGACAGAAGACTGATAGATACGTTTATTGTTGCATGTGTTGCAAAGGCAAACACACCAAGCACAGGCAATCCAAACAGCATTCTCGCCCAGGCAATAATTTCTGGTTTAACAGTAGGTAGTGTCTTTTTGGCTATCATATGCTCCACCGCCCACAATACCGTTGCCGATAAAACGTATAAGTTACCCGATGACAGAGTCACTTTCTCACCCCAAAAAAGTGCATAAAAAATAAGTCCGTACCCGAGAAGTGATACCCACGACAATTTTTCTTTTAAGACCGGAACAGCAAAAAGAGCAACCCAGAGAAAAAGCGATTTATTGATGATATTTGCCGTCACAGGTCCTGTCATCGCAAGCCCTGTGAAAAAAAGCCCGAACGGCAACCCTCCGCCGATGAGTCCGATGAGCAAAAGCTTTATCCAGCCTGATCGCTCTATGCCTTTCAGACGGGTGGATACCACCATTGATAAAACTCCGGCCACGACACAATTGCGGATGAATGCAAATGCGACAGGATTTGTACCGCTTACAAATAATCCGTTTACGAAGACGGATACACCGGATATAAAGACAGTAATGAGTGCAAAACGGATTCCTTTATTCATACATTCCTCCTTCGTTTTTTACAGAGAGCTAATGGCCCGTACACCTCCAGCATATCGCCTTTTTTAATATTTTTTAACCGCGAAATATCCACAACCTGTCTATTTTCCATGACCGCGCGCTTGCCGTAAACACTTTTGACTTCAAGCACTCGCGGAATGCACATATTGCTCTTTCTTTCGTACCTCAAGGTGGTCAATCACCAGATACTCAGGCCGGGTCAACATATATCCTATCATATCCGCTACGTCGTCGCGTTCACGGGATAATTCACTTTCCACATCCGCATACGCGCTCGTCGTAAACAGATTCGCTTCCATCCCTCCCGGATAAAATCCCATAATGCGGATACCGGTATCTTTGAGTTCTTTTTTGAGTGACGCATGAAATCCCTCCAGTGCATGTTTTGTCGCCGTATACACACTTCCCGTATCCGATGCAGTGAGACCTGCAGTGGAAATGACGTTGACGATCTGACCTGCATTGGTTTTTTTCATGGATGGCAAAATTGCCTGTGTCATACAGATTGCACCGATGGCATTCACATCAAAGATGTCCAGAATCGTATTGACGTCGTATCCTTCGATTGGTTTTTTTTCAAGAATTCCTGCACAATTGATCAGTATATCGATCCTCCCGTGTGCTTCAAGGACAATATCAACCGTATGCCTGATCTGATCATAATCCGTAATGTTGCAGGAAAAACAGGAGGCATCGATATGGTCATTTTTCAGTTTCTGCGCAATATCCTGAAGCTTATCGGCACTGCGCGATAATAACACCAATTTCGCGTGTTCCCGGGACAACCGCAGGGCGAGAGCTTTACCAAGTCCGCTGGATGCACCCGTGATGATTATCACTTTCTCTCTCAGATCCATATCTCCAGTCTATATGGATGAATAGCAAATCTCAAGCACTGCAATCATTATTTTATTCTGTTACGGTCAAAATACCAACCATGCCCATCTGGCGGTGCTTGCCCACGCTGCAGTAATATTCAAATGTTCCGGTTTTGTCTGCGACAAACGTTATTGTTTCCGATTCTCCTTCTGCAAGCTGTGCGGTTTGTGCATTGAATTCATCCAGAACCCAATCATGGAAACCTTCCCGATTGTTAAAAACTATTTCAACCGTATCGCCTTTTTTCACTGTTATCTCGTTAATATCATACGCAAATTCCGAACCGTTCACGGTAAATGACTGTACGTTACCGCTGTTTTCCGGCATTACCGCATCACCTCCGACCATCATTTCATCTACACCTGTTGCATCACCCGCGGGCATGGTATTGACAACTGGTGTTTCTTCCATTGCTTTTTGTGCAGGTTTCTGCGTGACTGCGAACACTCCTGCAAGCGCCAACACAACGATAAGTATTCCAATAGCAGTTTTATTCATTCGACCTCCTTCATTTTATTTTTTTGTAATATTTATTACATTACCATACGATGAGATATAATTGCAAGTATGACCGCGAAACACATTCTTTTACTCATCGTACTTTTTGTTGCAGTTCTGGTATTGACAGTTGTGATCCGTTCAGGAATTGGCGGGTCGGCGAACTTTTCACCTGTTCCCAATACCACCCCGATCCACACACAGACTCCCACACCGACTCCTGACCCAAAACGTCCGATTACGTTGCTCCTGTTAGGATATGGTGGCGGGAAACACGAAGGCGGACTTCTGACTGATACGATGATTCTTGCTGTCATCCAACCGAAGAAACAAACGATTACGCTTATTCCGATTCCCCGGGATCTTTGGATTGAACTTCCCACGACACATAATACGATGCTTCCATCAAAAATTAACGCTGCGTTTGCCATTGGCACAGATACGAAAAACTATCCGGATAAACCCGAACAGTTTACCGGATCATTGGGCGGCATTCATATGGCATCGTATGTCGTGGAACGCATCAGCGGCATAAAACCTGATGCAACCCTTGCCGTCAATTTTGATGGATTCATTGGCTCGGTGGATGCATTAGACGGACTCGATGTGAATGCGGCAAATTCGTTAATCGATCCGTTTTACCCGATTGCGGGCGAAGAAAATAATATGTGCGGTATCGATGAAGACGAAGCAAAACAGCGTGAATCAACCGCATCGGGTTTCATTCTGGAAGAACTCTATACGTGCCGGTTTGAAACTCTTTCGTTTGAACCGGGAATACAGCACATGGATGGCACAACTGCACTTAAATATGTACGCAGCCGCCACGCGTATGATGGTGGCGGTGATTTTGACCGGTCACGACGACAAAAAGAGGTACTATCTGCCATGAAAGAAAAAATTATATCGTTGGGATTTATCACAAAGGCTTCATCATATTTTACTGCGTGGCGCGGCAACATTCTGACGGATCTGACCCTTGCGAAAGTCGCCGATCTTGTTGATCGCACCGGCAATCCTGAAGGATATACATTTCAATCAATCTCTCTCACAACTGATACCATTCTTACCGAAGATAAAAGTCCGGATGGGCAGTATATCCTCAACCCCGCCCAGGGACAGTTTGAATGGAGCGGGATCCAGGAGTATATAATGAGTAAATTGTAGTTATTTTAAAGAATTTTTTGTGGGTGTGCATGGAATCGAACCATGTGCCTCTTTCTTATCAGGAAAGCGTTCTACCAATGAACTACACACCCCCAAATGAATACCGAATATTGTAGCACAGTGAATGTAATACCGGTAGAGATTCATTGCACATCAAGTGGCTTCCCATCAACCAGCAATTCAAGCGGATATGCAATTCCTCCCAGTGCTTCTTTTGCAAGCTTCACAGCAATCCAATTGCGCATATGGCGGCTTACCATCATCTCTTCTAACTGATCTCGTGTTTTCCACCATGCTTCTGTATTGTTTTCTTTCGGATGCAGTAAATCAGGTATACCGTTGCCGTTTGCCAGAAAATTAAACCGTATCGTTGTCCTGTCAAGCTTTTTATCTTCTGAATTGCCGGATGTAATGTAATAATAGGAACTGATCAGGGCAATAAGGGGAACCTCCACCCCTGTCTCCTCCATCATCTCTCTTTTTACCGCTCCAAAAATTGATTCACCGTATCTGACTTTTCCGGATGGGAAATTCCAGAGCCAATTTTTTCTGTCAGGAAGTTTTTCGCGAACGAGAAGAAATTTATTCTGTTTCTTGGCAACGACAGCCACACTCACATTCACAACATTACTGACTGATAATAAATCCGGTGCTGTTTCACTCATATGGCGAAAAATACGCTATAATAATGGAAATTATACCAAAATACTATGGAAATGACCAAAATCATACTTTGCGGGAAAAGGGCAACAGGAAAATCAACCCTGTTTTGGGACCTTCAAAAGGCGTTAAACTGGCCGGTGTTTTCTATATCCGAATTTCTGCGCAGTTATCTGTATCGCCACGGACTGAAAAAACCGGAGGATATTGATGCGGTCAGTGCACAAATTAGCCAGGATTTTGATACACGGGTCGACGCCTTGTTGAGAGCCACCGATCATGTGATCATCGATGCACGGGTTTTCGGCAAGATTCGTGAACTGCTTCCCAATACACTGAAAGTCTTATTAACCGCCTCTGATGAAACCCGCCTCAAACGGGCCGCATACCGTGAAGGCACGGACGTGGAAACCCAACGGAAGAAGCTTCTGAAAAAAGAGGATGCCTGGATCGAAAAAATGCACACCATGTACCCGTTCGACTTTTTCGACCCTCAGTACTACAACCTGGTTATTGATACGGATATAAAAACCCCGGAAGAGGTACTGGAGATTATCCTCTCAAAAATGGTAAAATAGATCACTGGCGGGACGTCATACGTCCCAGCCACGTATGACGTGGCGCGTTGGCGAAGTGGAAACGCTGGGGTCTGCAAAACCTCGATGCGAGGGTTCGATTCCCTCACGCGCCTCAAAGATTTGAAACTTCCCGAATCGTGTATGCTTTTGTACTGTCTTTTCTGAAAATTTCCGTCAGAATGACCCCTTTGGCGTCGCGGCATCCGTCCTCATCTACAAAAAGTATATTTCCGGCTCCCTGATAGTGGGCAGACGGACATCCGGATTGAGCAAATTCTACATTGCCGATCCTGTCTGTTTTCAACCCATATGAAAACGGCACATCAAATGAATCCGAATAAAAGGCATAATACAGCGCATGTTCCCCTGCCTCGGGAATAACAACACGGTCATATTCCAACTGGTGATCGATGACATACCGGATCATTTCTTTCACGCCATCCTGCCTGTACAAAGGCCGGTACTGGGCACTGTGGTATGAATACTGATGCCAGAAGTACACGGTTTCCACAAGAATGAAAAGACTTATGAGCGCAAGATGTGTATTTTTCAGGCGGGACAAACCTAAACCGATAAGTATTGATAACGGCAAAATCATGATGATGGCACGGTGAACATTTGGGGCATCTTCGTATGTGAGAGCCGCTGGCAATACTGACGCAAAAAGCAACGCAAGGAATACAGGAAACCTGGAAAACTGCATAAAACCCAACACACCAATACTCATAATAACAAGAAGCACTCCCTGTGCCGGCACAACATAGCGATCGGGAAACCCACCCCGGATAAATAAAAATTCCGGTGAAAAATAGCTTGAATACTGCGTCAGAAACTCCCGGCCGTATATAACGAGTTTATTATGAAATGTGCGGGCAACCGCAACATTATTCGGCCCGTCACCGTTGATAAAAAGATCAAATGTGTTTGGAAGTATCGGGTTGTTCCAGAATGCCACCTGCGCCAGCCTTCCTTTACCCGAACCCAAAGCTAAAAACGCAGTAAGAGTAAATAAAATTCCAGCATAAACCAAGGAAGTTTTTCCGTGTGATTTCACGAAAGATAACAGAACCAAAGGCACAACAATACGGAACGAGTGATAGAAACAATACGTGAGCAACAACGCAAGAAACCCTGAAATATATTTTTTCCGAACGAATAATCCCAGGCCGAGAATCATGAATAACAGTCCGTTGACAGCTTCGCTGGTTGCCCGCGACAGGACGATATGCCAGGGCAACACGGCAAGAGTGACCCCGCTCCAGTATGCAACTTTCTTGTTTTTTGTGATCCCATACACAAAATACATGAGCGCAGGCACGGTCAGGGCACCAAAAAATGCAGTCGGAAGTCTGACGGCAAATTCATTGACTCCAAAAAGAAATGAAGATAATCCTGATAAATAGAAAATGCCGGTTGGACGAAAATCTCCAAACTTATCAAAGACAAGAGGCAAAAAATTTCCGTACACGTCTTTCCCGCCATGAAGAAATATGTATCTTCCAATATACCCCGCATCGAGTTCGTCTACATGGAATCCATTGGGAAGAAATTCCAAATTCCAAGTGCGAAGTACTAAAGCAAAGAGAAAAAGGAACAACGAAGGATTAAATATTTTTTTAAGTACTAAGTTCATAAAGTACTAAGTTCGTAAAGTATACATATACCTTTATAACTTTTTCCTTTATGAACTTTATAAACTAAACAAATATTTTTGACAACCGGATGGTGATAGGGTCTTGCGACCCTGCATGCGCTCACTCAGATTGATCTGTCGCGATTGCATGTAAAGTTTCAGACTTAGGGTATTGAGAGAAAAACTATCAAAGACCCTAATCCAATATGGACTAGTTCTTGATCGAAGATAGTTTTTTATATAGAAAGGAGGTGATCCATCCCCAGCTTCGGCTAGGGATACCTTGTTACGACTTAGTCCCCATCGCTGAGTTCGGCTTAGCTCCCCACCAGAGGCGGGGTTCTTCGGCCGCCCACAACTTTGTTGGCTTGACGGGCGGTGTGTACAAGACCCGAGAACGTATTCACCGCGACCTGCTGATCCGCGATTACTACCGATTCCGACTTCATGAGGGCGGGTTGCAGCCCTCAATCTGAACTGAGGCGAAATTTAAGAGGGATTTGCTTGCCGTTGCCGGTTTGCGTCCCATTGTTATTCGCCATTGTAGGGTGTGTGTAACCCAGGTCATAAGCGCCGTGCTGACTTGACGTCGTCCGTTCCTTCCTCCCTCAAAATGTGCGCAGAATGGCACATGCCATTCTGAGTAATCCTGTCCGGATTACGCACATTTTGAGGGCGGTCTCCAATGACATATATAACATTGGACACGGGTTGCGCTCGTTGTCCCACTTAAGGGAACACCCCACGGCACGAGCTGACGACAGCCATGCAGCAGCTGTGGTACCATCCTTGCGGATCCTCCGACGTTTCTGCCAGAGTAAACGGTATCATGTCAAGACCTGGTAAGGTTTTTCGCTTTGTCTCGAATTGAACCACACGCTCCACCGGTTGTGCGGGTCCCCGTCAATTCCTTTGAGTTTTAATCTTGCGATCGTACTCCCCAGGCGGTCTGCTTAACGCGTTAGCTTACGACACCCCAACTCAAAATGCGGAAGCATTTTGAGAAATCTCAAAACTCAATAATCAAATCCCAATATATTTGTTTGAAAATTGTGATTTGTGATTTGAAATTTGCTCAAAGCGTCTGCGCTTTGAGTCGGGGCATCTAGCAGACATGCGTTTAGGGCCGGGACTACGCAGGTCTCTAATCTGCTTCGCTCCCCCGGCTTTCGTGTCTCAGCGTCAGATAGGGCCCAGAAAGGTGCCTTCGCCTTCGGTGTTCCTCGCAATATCAACGCATTTCACTGCTTCACTGCGAGTTCCCCTTTCCTCTACCCTCCTCAAGTGTATCCATCTCGTACCCAACGCCGAGGTTAAGCCTCGGGCTTTCAGGCACGATGCGACACACCGCCTACACGACTCTTTACGCCCAATGAATCCGGATAACGCTTGCACCCTACGTATTACCGCGACTGCTGGCACGTAGTTTGTAGGTGCTTATTCTACTAATCTCGACGATTAATCAAAAGTGGTTTACACCCCAAGAGGCTTCATCCCACACGCGGCGTCGCTCGGTCAGACTTTCGTCCATTGCCGAATATTCCCAGTTGCTGCCATCCGTAGATGTATGGCCCGTGTCTCAGTGCCATTGTGGGGGGTCGCGCTCTCACGCCCCCTACCCGTCATAGCCTTGGTGGTCATTTACACCGCCAACAAGCTGATAGGCACAAGGCCGCTCCCAAAGCGGGAGGTTAGTCCCTTTAGATTTGCATCCACATACCGAATTACCCCGTCTTTCGACGAGCTATGCGATACTTTGGGGTACGTTCCTTGCTTGTACTCACCCGTCCGCCACTAATTGTAACCTTGCGGCTACTCTCCGTTCGACTTGCATGCTTAAAGCACGCCGCCAGCGTTCATCCTGAGCCAGGATCAAACTCTCAAAAGAAAGACGTAAGACTATAAAATCTTACTGCCTTTATAAATTCCTATCACCATTCGATTGTCAAAGGTCTAATGAGCCTAAAAAACCCGACCAGCGGTCGGGGACTTGTTCCCAATCAGCAATGGTCAGACTCTTTAATCACTCATTGTTCTCACATTATACGGGGCTTTCCTACAGCAGTCAATACACCTAATCCGCTTCCCAATAACCATCCCCCAATCACATCACTCATCCAGTGATGGCCGAGGTAAATTCGCGAGACGCTTACTAAACCAACATATACTCCCAATAAACTCCACACAATAATTTTCTTTTTTCCACGAACCACGAACCCCGAACCAATAACCAAAGCGATAAATATGGCTCTTGCCGCGTGGCCGGATGGGTACGAATACTGGTCGTTGATGTATTCGGGTGGAAACATGGTATGTGGATTTTTGATGAAGGAAAACGGAGGGGACGGATGTTCGACCACCGTCTTGCCGTAGACTTCCCCTGCCACCAGAAGTGCAAATAAAATCGGTATGGCGAATGCACGCCATTTGAGCTTTCGGAAAGCAAATCCGGTGATCAGAAGTACAGCGATGACCGACACCTCAGGGCTTGCCAGAAACGTGGATCCTTCCATGATATTGGCGATGAATGCAGCCGTGCGCAGACGGGACGATGTATCTATTTTTTCCTGGATCTTCACTGTTGCGGCAAAATCGAAGTCTTTCAACACCCTGTTTCGTACGTATCGGGAGAAGAAAAAGAAGGATAAAAAGCATAAGAAGGACAAGACAGTCAGGAATAGAAGATTTTTTTTCATGAAAGTATTTGTGCGCCTTTTGCCGGATGATTGACAATAATCTTTTCAGCCAAACCCGTTTCTTGGATATTTTTCTCAAGCTTTTTTACATACTCAGGAAGCGTTAGAATGTGGATGTTCTGGCCGGTATTTATTGTGAAAAAACATGGCAGACCTTCCGATCTCCATACATGAACAGCCTTCATGAGCTCCAGTGTCCCGGGAGTCCAATACAACAGTGCCGGCTGCTGGGTAATCATGACGGCATGCATCTCAAGAGCCTCGGCTTCGGAAATAATCCCCAACAGTTCAAAATCGCGGCGTGCGAGGGCATCTTTTACCGATACTATTTTCTCCTGCATACCGGATAATCTTGTTTTGTGAAACGGACTTTTTTTCAACCCTTTCATGCCCTCTGACGTTGACACACGTTTCTTTGTGTGGGTTACTACCGCGACAATATCGACAAGATCCCAATATTGTGGCGGATAGATGGAAACTGCGTAGGACGTATCAGACGTATTGCCGTCCAGCCATTCCGCAAACCCGTCAGGGATGGAACGGCATGCACTCCCCGACCCTTGCCGGGCTAGTATCGACAATTCTTTTTCTGAGAGATCTAATCCTGCTGCCTTTGTAGCAGCAAGAGTAAGCGCGGCAAAAACTGATGCCGAAGCTGAAAGTCCTGTTGAATGGGGAAAATTACTGCGTGTGTCAACGCGTGCATGATCCTTCATGCCGGCAAGTTTTCTTACTCGATCTATGTGTAGTTTGATACGCTCATGATCAATTTCATCTTTCTCTCCATCCCTGTTGAATTCTACCGTACAGGTTGTAGATAGTCCGGATAAATTCATAGATATACTCCCGTTTTCCGGCAGACGGAGTTTTTCATCCTTCTTTCCCCAGTATTTGATGAATGCAATATTAGATGGAGCAATGGCTGTCGCTTTCATAGTATTCCAACCTCCTTCAATGTGAGCTTAGTACAGTGAGACAGATTTTCCGGCAAGTTATAAATATCAAAAAATTCAACGCGGTCAATTTCTTTCATATTATATGTGAATGGCCCATTATGGTGAGCTGTATAAAGCATTCCCATTTCCGATTCATGTCCGGAGCGCATAATCCATTTTTTTATTGGCGTCAATTTCGCATGAATTCCTAATTCTTCTTCCATTTCCCTTGCAGCCGCCTCTTCATACGTCTGTCCTTTCGTCACATGTCCACCTACACTTATACCCCACTTACCGGGATCAAGATCCTTCGTCATGCTTCGTTTCTGCAAAAGAATCTGTCCTTTATCATTATAAATCAAAACCCCGATTGTTCTATGAATCAATGTTTTATCGTGATGACAGTCATACCTCGACCGATATTCCAAAATAGTATCATTCTCATCGACAACAACAAACATTTCCTGTTGATCGTCTGTGGTAATCATAATACTATGTCATTCTGAACGAAGTGAAGAATCCATTCATAAACGAGATTCTTCGTTTCACTCAGAATGACGACTTTTTTCATTTTTCGATTCTCACTCCCTCCGCATTCGGTTCAACATCCATAATCTGCCCGCCTGCTTCTGCAATCGCGTCAGTTACGGCTTTTCTTTTATCATCGGCCACCAGGGCGATCATGCAGTCGCCGCCTCCAGCACCGGAAAGTTTTGCCCCCCACGCTCCTGCTTTTTTGGCGGCTGAAATCATATCTTCCAGCTTATGTGTGGAAACCCCCAGATCGCGCAGATATTCATGATTAAAATCCATAATCCTGCCTGCGCGTTTCCAGTCGCCTTGCGACACAGTTTCCGAAGCCTGCTTTACATACTCAGCAATACCGTCAAAAATCCTCCCTATTTTTTCCGGTTCTTTCTCCTTCTTTATTGCTACATCTTTTACGATAGTTGCCGTATCGGCTTTGACTCCGCTATAGCCTACAATAAGCGGCATACCAGATGCTTTCAACTCAACCGGCGGTGTATTTTTTGTGTACACTAATGTCCCGCCATACACCGCAGCTGCTGCATCAAACCCTGACCCTACCCCCTGCACTTCCAGAATGGTTTTGTATGCAAGTGAAAATAAATCATTATTATTGATCTTATGAGAAAGAGCTTTCAAAAGTGCAACCACTGATGCGGAAGAGGAACCAAAGCCATATGTGGATAAAAAATCTGACTTTGTCGTAATATGTACGCCATGTGTGGCTTTCATATTCAAAACAGCACATTCAAGAAACTGTTGGCTGCTAAGATCTGAAAGTGGCGTCTCCGAATGAATATTGATATCCGGCGCATCAATACGTACCACCGGTTCGTCCAATAATTCCGCCGTTACATACAGCCGTTGGTTTATTGCCGTCACAATACACGGCCTCCCGTACACCACTGCATGTTCTCCAAATAACAGGAGTTTTCCGGGTGCTGAAGTTGTTACTGTGTTTCGAAACATAGAAGCATTATTGTTTGATTTTTTTTGTGATCTCATACAGCACAATTCCGCAACTGACCATGACGTTTAATGATTTGTTTACCCCCCACATGGGGATTTCCACGATGGCATCGGCTCTGTCCAGTACTTCCTTACTCACACCATATGTTTCATTTCCAACGACGATAGCGATTGGAAGTTTGTAATCAAATTTCTGAAACGGGATGCTTCGTTTATCCTGCTCTACGGCAATGATTTGAATTATTGGGATTTGGGATTTAAGATTTGAGATTTGCCCGACAGCTGTCGGGACATACTCCCAGTCAACCCAAGCCCATGTGTTGATCGAAGCTTTTTTGATCCGGGAATTGGGAGGCGTCAGAGTTTGGCCGCATAAGTATACTTTTTTAGCAGCCACCGCATCGGCCAGGCGAAAAATGGACCCGACGTTATACGTGTCCAGCACGTTATCTACGATGATCGTAATGTCGTTTTTTGGCAGGTTTTTTGCTTCCGTCTCGTCCACCGGCAAGGTACGAAGCTCTTTTGCGTTGAGTTTGATCATAGAAATATACTGCTAATTTTCCCACAAAAAAGCCGATGACGCCACCTGCCAGCACATCCGACGGGTAATGTTTCCCCAGATAAATGCGAGACATGGAGACAAAAAATGCCAATACATACCAAAGTATCCGCGATTTTACTGTAAAACGGGACAGAACGGCTGCTCCGGCAAAAGCAGTTGCCGCATGACCCGACGGAAATGAAAATCCCCCGATGGGCGATTGAACCAAAATGGTTAACGGCAATACCTCAGGCCGGACCCTACCGAACAAAGGCTTCAGCACATATTCAACAAGCAGAAAACTGAAAAAAACCGCCCCCAACATGGGTTTGTAAAATCCTTTATCTTCCGACTCCTCCTTCAGCATGACGAAAAATGCAATAATGATCCAGATGGCACCAAATGATCCTACACCGGAGAGAAATAGGGCAACTGAATCGGAAAAATCCGTATGCGGCAGACTATTGATAAATTGAAAGAGAGCAAGATCCATACGTTATTGATTCCGCGTGTCCGGAGTCGGCGTCATGAAAATGATCCGGATCGCATCCTCCTCGGGAACGGGAGACAGAATTTTCCCGCCCGAAAATACGGAACGGAAAATGACATACAATAGAAAAACCGCAATACCGAAAATAACGATGAGATACTTTCTTCGTCTCACATACAGCTTCATATGATAAGTATAACAAATTTATTTGCTTTGATATCCTTCACGAAGTTTAAGCGTATCATCACCCCGCATCCAGTCGACAATTCTGGCAAGTTCTACAGCTGAAGAATGTTCAATCCCGCGTTGAGGAATGCTGAATTTGGCATCTCTTGATCCGTTTTGAAATGAGTTTTTTTTATAATAATACATGTGAGGATGATCGCCATAATCATAGGGAATAAGAATACCCCTGCTGAAAGGATTGCTGCTGGTTATGAAAGACGATGCTAATGCCAACCGGAATCTATCCAGATAATTTACTAATAGTAATGATCCCCTTGGATGCTCACTTGTTGGAAACAACGGATCGTTCGTTTCAAAAAATCTTGTGTCAATAATATCCGATCGCTCTGACGTAAGAAAATATCCAATTTCGTGACACGGTGTCAGATACTCCGAAGTCGGTAAACGGTTATGGACATAAAACGACTCATCCTGCAACTCCACTATGCCCTTTTCTCTGAACCAATTCTGAGATTCCGGAGCCAGTTCATCAAGGCGCACTCTTGCACACGCATTTTGAAACAATTGAGACGAATTTTTTTCCGGGTCTTCAAGTATTAACTGGTCTACAAGTGCAGCTGCTACCTGAGGTTGAATAATACGCTCTAATTGATTTACATTTGCATCTATGTCAACTCCGCCTATACATTTTTCAAGTAAATAGCGCAAAGCCGGTACTTTCTTTATCGGATTGCCTGAAGGAGTATAGTCTCTTGCCAACTCCCATGGCACCCCCATAGCCCATAGATTGATTCTTAATGAATTAACTGACAGGGCATACTTCTTTAATATTTTCAATTCTGTTTTTTGTTCATCGATCCAGTCACTCAACAATACCATATCCGTTATAACCCGCTGATTTTCTTTTAAATACTGTAATTTTTCAGAATGACTAACTCCAGGTATTCCCCGCAATCCGTACGTTTTCATAAACCAATCCAGATTCTTATTGTCATCAAAAAAATGATCCATCCACTCAAAGCCGCCCGGTGTCATTTGTGTATTAACCATGGCATACTCAAATGGTCCAAAATCCTGAACTAATCTTCGATTTCTCAATTCATGCTCTAAAGGTATTGGATTGATGTTACGATTATTCATTAAGCAACTTTCTTCATTCTCAAGAAGCCGCAATTTTACATACGCTTCGTGGTATGCCTTTATAATCGGAGGAAATTCAAAATCAGGCGAATGTGGCAACAATTCGTCGGGAACGGTATACATTTCCATTCTTGGGTTGGATAACTTTTCAGCCAATTTCGGAAGCGATTGTTCAAAATCCGGATGCAACTCGGGCATATATACCTATCATACCCTACTTTATATCCTCTTTTTTCCAAGCGGCAAAGTCGCATTTCGGATAATTTCCGCAACCGTAAAACAATTTCCCCCTGCGGCTTTTTTTGACCAGCATATCGCCGCTGCATTTCGGACATTTCACATCTAGCTTCTCAAACAACTGCCGCGTATAGGAACACGCAGGAAACGTGGAACAGGCTATAAATTTTCCGAATTTGCCAACACGGATAACCAAAGGATTGCCGCATGATGGACAGGACTCACCCGCATCCTCCTGGACCATTTTCACCTTCTCAACAGTCTTGTACGTATGTTCGAGCGTTTTGAAAAACGGACCATAAAACGATCCAACCACTTCTCCCCATACTTTTTTTCCATTGGCAATATTGTCAAGATCATCTTCCATGGATGCGGTAAATGGCAGGGAAAGAATGTCCGGAAAATGGGCGACAAGAAAATCGGTCACGAGAATGCCAAGCTCCGTAGGCTTAAACCTCTTTTCTTCTTTCACAACATATTGCCGTTCAAGAATGGTCGAGATGATGGGCGCATACGTTGACGGACGCCCGATGTCCTTTTCTTCCAATGCTTTGACAAGACCTGCTTCGGAATACCGGGGCGGCGGTGCTGTTTCGTGTTTTTCGTGATGCGATCCGTCCAGTGTCAGCATATCTCCAACAGACACATCCGGCAGGATAACTTCATCCCCGGTTCTGCCTGCAATAGCCAAAAATCCGTCAAAACTGACAACCGATCCCTGAGTCTGGAACAGATATCCGTTAGCCGAGTCAATAAGAATAGTCGTTGAATCGAAGAGTGCATCAGATGCCTGACTGGCTGTCGCCCGTCTCCAGATGAGATCATAGAGACGTACATGGTCGTGATTAAATACTGTATTTGGCAAATTTGACATATTAGTCAAATTAGACAAAGAAACGTTTGTAGGCCGGATTGCCTCATGCGCTTCCTGAGCCACTTTGGATTTCGTTTGAAATGTACGGTTTTCTTTGGGCACGTACGCAGGTCCGTATATGCGGCTGATATACTCCCTGGCCTCCGATATAAATTTTTCGGACAGATTCACTGAATCAGTACGATGGTATGTGATCAGACCTTCTTCATAGAGTTTCTGCGCTACCTGCATCGTTTTCTTTGCACTGAAATACAGACGCCGTCCGGCATCCTGCTGAAGAGTGCTGGTGGTAAACGGCGCGGACGGCGACCGCTTCATCTCCTTCCTGTCAACTTTGGAAACCGTAAACGGTGCTGCACAATCCTTCTCAATTGCCTCGGCCGTTTCTTCCGTTCGGATAGTGGATACAGTCACCGTGTATGTGCCGTCGAAAAGCGGGAATATTTTTTTCTCTTCATATTTTTTCCCGTTATATGAAACAAGAGGTATTCCCTCAAGTTTTGTCATGTCATTTTTCGAAAAATCGGCGGTAATGGTAAAAAACGGTTCTGATAAAAACGAATCACGTTCACGTTCACGCTCAACGATCAGCCGTACGACCACCGACTGAACCCGTCCGGCTGAAAGCCACTTCCGCGACAGTTTATTCCATAATAGGGGTGACAGCTTATACCCCACCAGACGGTCTAAAATCCGCCGTGCCTGTTGGGCCCAGACGAGATTCTGATCAATTGTTCCCGGATGTTTTAATGCATCTTCAATGGCCGTCTTTGTAATTTCATGAAACGTAATACGCGTGAGTAGATTTCCTTTTCCCTTTTCCCTTTTAACTTTTCCCTTTTCAATGATGTCCTTTACATGCCAGGCGATGGCTTCCCCTTCACGGTCAGGATCTGTTGCCAGAATTATTGCATCTGCTTTACCTGCAAGATCTTTGAGATGTTTCACGTGTTTCATTTTGTCACGCGGTGTGACATAGCTTGGTGTAAAATCTTTTTCTACATCCACGCCAAGTTCACCTTTGGGAAGGTCCCTGATATGCCCCAGCGTTGCCTCTATCGTGTACCCTTTTCCCAAAAAACGTGTCAGTGTACGTGCCTTTGTAGGTGATTCAACAATGATCAGCTTCATAAATATCTAGTATATCACGAGCAGATGAAACAGGAATTGCCCCATTTTTCATAAGCGTGATAGGTGCGTTACTCATTGGACTGTCCACAGATCCCGGGACGGCAAATACATCGCGCCCTTGTTCAGCTGCGTATTTTGCCGTAATCATGGTTCCTGACCGCATGCTTCCCTCTATCACCAAAACCCCCAAAGATAACCCGCTTATGATCCGGTTTCGCGTGATAAAAAGATCTTTTTTTGTTATCACCCCCGGCGCAAATTCAGATATGACTGCCCCGCGCCCGGAGGATATAATCCGCTCGTAAAGACAAGCGTTTGATTGAGGATACAAAATATCCACGCCACAACCAAGAACTGCGACAGTAAACCCTTTGCACTCGAGCGCTGTTTCATGTGCACATGCATCAACACCGCGGGCCAAGCCGGAGATTATTGTGTACCCATTCTCAACAAGATTTTGTACAAACTTTTTCGTTGTCCGCCTTCCATACTCCGTCATTTCTCTGGATCCAACGACAGCAATTGTCTTTTCAAGCGGTATCGGAATTCTGCCACGCATTCCTTTTATGTAGATCACATCAGGCGGATCCGGTATCTCTTTTAACAATTTTGGGTATGATCGGTCATGAAAAGTACACGTGTGAATACCGGAGTATGAAAATGAGCGCATACGTTACTGGAAAAAATCCAGGGTTTTTTTGAAATACATGGAAACCGATCTGAATACTTTTTTCGTAAACGGTGTCAGCTTTCCGCCTGCCTGATCTTTGAGCGCCTGCAGAATCAGTTCCGACGCTTCCTTCACATATGCCTGCATTGCCTCCGGAACACTCTGCTTTTCAAATTTCCCCAGCACATACACATACGGGGTGCGCACGGAAACAACGCGCAGATGTTTATGAATCGAATTGATGGAAACGGTGACACCGTATTTACTCTTTTCAATTTTTTCGATATGCGGCAGAAGATATTTACGCAGCATGGCCCTCGTACCGGATATATCATTAAACGGTTCGAAATTCCCTGTTTTCCAATAATTGAGGATTGCAATAGCCATATCAGCAGTCTCCTTCTCAAGCGGCGCAATCATGTCATCAAGATCCCTGTGGGTCACCGAGGATACATCAGCGTCTATTGTGAGAATGATATCAGCTCTCGCCTTCCGGATTCCTGCCGCCAGTGCCGCACCCTGCCCCCGGTTGTGTGGAAAACGGATATAGCTTATTTTTTTTCCGAACCGCTTCAAAATCGCATCTGTCCCGTCACCGGACCCGTCGTTGACAACGATAACCTCCGTAGCTTTAGGCCAGCACAGGCACAGCTGAACAAGCGACCCGACGGTACGCACCTCATTGTACGCTGGTATGATTACCGATACGGATTTTTTCATATACAGAATTTTCGTATACGCCTGTTGGTATAATGAGTTCATCGTATGAATCGTAAACTTGTTACGTTATCCGTCATCATACCAGCTTACAATGAAGAAAAGTATATTGAAAGATGCCTCGTATCCCTCAAAAACCAGATGACTGATACTCCGTTTGAAATAATCGTCGTGAACAACGGATCAACCGATGCAACCGGCAAGATATCCGGCCGGTATGCCGACCAAGTCTATACGATACATACAAAAAGTTATGTTGCCGCATTGAATGCGGGTGCTCATCGTGCTTCTGGTTCCATTCTAGTGTTTACCGATGCTGACACTGACCACCCGCCTCACTGGATTGATAGGATTGCCCAGACATTCCGGAAATTTCCGGATATTGTGGCATGCGGCGGACCATGCTATTTTTACGACGGTCCATATTTTATGAAAATTCTTGCGGGGATATACGCGAAATGGGGATCATGTTTAGGACAGATTCTTCCCATCGGTGCAAATATTGCAGTGCGGAAAAATATTTATTTTTTAAGCGGTGGATTTCCATCACACACAGAACTTCAGACAGACAGAGCATTCGCATTAACATTAAGAAAATATGGGTACGTTGCATATAAGAAAAATCTTTCAATCACAATGTCAGGAAGACGGTTTTACTCAACAAAAAAAATTCTTCTGGAAGGTTATCAGCGATGTATCAATATCATCAGCCTTTTTTTCACCGGATCAACAATATATAAACAATTTGATGACATCAGAACGTAACTTCTTACCGTGAAAACCACACCTCAAGGATTTTTTTTGCAATCGGAGCGGCATCACGTGATCCTTCCCCGCCTTTCTCAACAAGTACCGTGACGCTGATCTCCGGCGTACCTGTAAACACATCTTTTTGGGACTCACCACTAGTGAATGCATCCTCAACCGGGGCATACGCCGTAAACCACGCATGCGTCGATTCCTCACTGTCTCCGGTTTCTGCAGTGCCGGTTTTACAGGCAACAGGAATACGTACCATTGAGCCGTCGGGTCGTTTGACAGAAAAGTCAAACAATGGATACCCGGTCCCTCCATCACTGCACGCCTCTACCATTCCTTTGCGGATCGGGGTATACACATCACCGTCAGCCGGAAGTTTTATGCAGTCGGCGGTGTGAGAACCATTCCCCACCTTTTCTATTGTCGGTATGCACAATGAACCGGTGGCTATTGCATTGGTAAACCGGTTGACCTGCAGAGGCGTGGTCAGGAGATACCCCTGGCCGATTGCCAGGTGATACGTATCCCCGTCGTACCAGATATTGTTGCGTTTTTCAATATCTGATTGGCTGGAAAACCTGCCGTTTTTCCACGCGCGGTCCGGCATGAGACCCGCAACTTCACCCGGAAGTTCTATCCCGGTTTTCATACCCAATCCCATCTGCCGGGATTTTTCTGCCAGGATATCGATCCCTATTTTTTCACCTGCTTTATAAAAATAAATATCATTACTTCTCCGTATCGCTTTGACCAGATTAACGCTGCCGTCCACCCTTCCGTACTGCGTGAAATACCAATTTGAAAATGAAAACGTGCCGGCATGAATGATGCCAGTATCCTCAACGGACCACTGAGGAGTCAACATTCCCGATGTGAGCCCCGCATAGGCAGTGACGATTTTGTAGGTTGATCCGGGCGGGTACGTACCTGAAATTGCACGGTTAAATACAGGCTTATCCGGACTTTCAAACAGATAGGCATATTCGTGCTGTGCCAAACCCCGTTCAATATCATTGGGGTCAAAAGACGGTGCGGAATAGATTGAAAGAATTTCGCCGGTTTCCGGCTTGGATACGACAACTGCTCCGGAAAAACCCGATGGAAATGCATCACGGACAGCTTTGGATACTGCCAAATCTACCGACAATGTTATGTCATCCCCTGGTATTTCCCGATCCCGGCCAAGGATCCTTTCGATACTGCCCTGGGCATCAACTTCCACAAGTTCCCTTCCGTCGCTGCCTTTGAGCATATCCTCAAATACTAACTCTGTTCCCATTCTCCCGATCCTGTCACCAGCCGTATATCCGCGAAGGACAAACGACTCGTCCGTCAGTTCGGATTGGGAAATTTCACCTGTATACCCCAGTACATGTGCAAGTGCTGAACCTGCCTCGTATCTTCGTTCATAATCGGTTTCCAAAAACGATCCTGCCGGAATCCCGACTTTCATCATTTTTTCTCCTGCCTCCTGGGTAATGGATTCAACACAGCCTTTGATGACTGCTTGTTCATCTTTCGGACACGGCTTCAGAAGTCTGAACCTGGGAATATTTTCAACAAGCGGTGTACCCGTGCGGTCTTTCAATACCCCTCTGGGCGCGTGCCGAGTCAATTCCCGTATGCGGTTTGAATCCGCCAATACGCGGTACGTATGTCCATTCACAACTGTAAGATGAAAAAGCCGTGCCAAGAGTATGAATAAAGAAATGACCAAAATCACGGAAAAAATGAGAATTCTTCCATATCCATTCCACCATGCGTCTTCAGTATCCTGTGTATGTATGTGTTTCCGGCCCCAGCTTTTCTCCACACTATCACCGAATGATGCTCCAAGTTTCATGGTGTTAGTATAACGGGTTATGGGTTTAGAGTTAAGCGTTAAGGGATGAGATGAAAATATATTGATAATAAAATAAACAAACCTGAATAGGCAGCTCCGGCGAATACTTGCCCTGGTGTATGGAACTTTCCCTTCACCCTTGCCCATGCCATAATTGGAGCAATGAAAAGAAGCGGCCAAAAACGTTCACCATACCATGCAACAACCAGTCCCCACACAAGCATATTCATCGATACATGACCGGAAATCTTATAAAAAAGCGTAATGATAAATAATCCCAAAAACCACGCGACACAATATGCATAGAGATGAAAAATAAAGCCGGATGTAATCGTTCGAATCAGAACCAAACCAATAGCATTTGACAGAAGAAGCAGAAAAAAAATGATGGGGCGCTGTTTGCGGTCTTTGATATCCCAGTCTGTGATCTTTTTGGATTTAAGAGATGCAAGTTGGATAAATATGGGAATAAAAATCGCAAACGGTATCAGAACACCAAGCAGCAAAAGTACTTGCCGTACGTTTAGTCCGGAACGATAAAGAGCAAGTACTAATATGAATAAAACAATAATAATTGGCTCAAATAGCCGTGAAATGATGAGAGGGTAATTCATAATAAATTATGTCATGTTGAGTGAAACGAAGCATCTCGCTCCTGACCCAGATCCTTCACTTCGTTCAGGATGACATTACAAATTGTCATTCTGAGCCGTCTGAAAGACGAGCGAAGAATCTCGTTTCTGACCAGATCCTTCACTTCGTTCAGGATGACAGGACCATGTCATGCTGAGTGAAACGAAGCATCTCGCTCCTGACCCAGATCCTTCACTTCGTTCAGGATGACAGGACCATGTCATGCTGAGTGAAACGAAGCATCCCGTTGTATTAACTATACTTTCTCGCTGCGATTTTGACTTTTGATAACAGATCGGGCTCGTCGAGGAGTTTTCCACAACCGCGCACGACTGCCGTCTGCGGGTCCTCCGCAACCCAGACGGGCATTTTCATTTCGCCGGCGATCAACTGATCAATGCCGGGAATGAGCGATCCGCCGCCTGCCAAAACTATCCCGTGTTCAACAATATCACTGGTCAACTCAGGCGGCGTCTCCTCCATCGTTTCGGCAATACTCTCAATGATTTCACGGATAACGCCGGCTAAAGCTTCACGGATTTCCGATTCATTGAGCTTAACTGTTTTGGGCAATCCTGTTTCAATATCCCGTCCGCGCACCACCATCTGGCGATCATTTTTCTTTTCTGTTTCAAATGCTGACCCAACCGTTATTTTGATATCCTCTGCTGTCTGCTCGCCCACAAGAAGCGAATGCTTGAGCCGCATAAACGATATGATCGCCTCATCCATTTCATCACCGGCTACACGAATAGAACGGTTGACCACGATGCCGCCTAATGATAAAACGGCTATTTCGCTTGTTCCCCCGCCGATGTCGCAGATAAAACTGCCGCGCGACTCCTCAATCGGGAGTCCCGCCCCGATTGCCGCGGCCATCGGTTCCTCAATGAGATACGCCTCACGGGCGCCGGCCATAAGTGCAGCTTCCCGTACTGCCCGATGCTCCACTTCCGTGACGCCCGATGGGATGCCGATGACGACTTTGGGGCGCGGAATGTTTGGTATCCAACTGCGGGACGGCTTCCTGTGGACTTCTTTTATATAGTAGTGGAGCATTGCCTCGGCCGCGTCAAAATCCGCAATCACCCCGTCTTTTAATGGCCGCAAAGCCTCGATCGTCCCGGGAGTCTTGCCCAGCATTTTTTTAGCCTCCCTGCCAATTGCCACAATCTGTTTGGATTTTCTGTGCCGGGCAACAACGGAAGGTTCGCGTATCATAATTCCAGCCCCCCGCACGTAGACGAGCGTATTGGCCGTCCCCAAATCGATACCCAAATCATGGGAAAAGAGACCAAGAAGAGCATTGAGCATATCGAGGTCCATGATACCACAAAATTGGTGTATAATAGACACATGATTGATAAGGCATCTCTCTCCTTGATTAAGCAAATCATCAGCAAATATAACCACGATGGAAATATCAGGGCATTTATCTATGGATCAAGAACATCAGATATGCACAGAACATTCAGTGATGTAGACATCGGTTTGGAAAGCCGAAATCCAATCCCCACTTCAACGTATATACAAATACAAGAAGACCTGGAAAATTCTGACATTCCCTACCGGGTGGACCTTGTCGATTTTTCAGCTGTATCTGACGCATTTAAAAATACAGCAAAACAACATATACTACCGATATGAAAAAACTTGAATCGTTGAAAAAAGCAACGGAAAAACTCAAAACAGCATTAAAAGAAGCAACGACTGAACTGAACCGGGATGGCACAATCCAACGCTTTGAATTTACATTTGAACTTGCATGGAAAGTAATGCAGGAATATGCCCTCTACAAAGGGATAAAAACAGCGTCTCCCCGTGATGCAATACGAATTGCAGCAGATCTTGGCGTTATTGCATCCCCAACCGATTGGTTTCAATTTCTTACTGACAGAAATACTGCTGCGCACATTTATGATGAAAATGAGGCAATGGGACTATTCAAACGCCTCCCTGATTTTGTGAAAGCTGTGGAGGATCTTATTTCCGCAATCGAATCCGGTCACTGATACCCTCTTTCTCCCTCAATTTATTCGAAAGGATTGTAATAGGGGGATTATTCGATATGAAGTCGAAATTCGAAAGTATCCCCCCATTACCGCGCTGAATTATTGAGCCGCCACGATATGACCAAGCTGCTCTGTTACAAAAATCTGACATTGGCCATTATTCAATGACACAACTGCAATTGTATTCGGAATCTTATACTGTGGGCCGCTGTCTTTTTGCTCATATATATCCCCATTCGCTACAGTGTACGTTATGAAATTTTGGGCATATATCACCACCAAAACATTTGTAATCACTACTTTTGTGTCACACATGGTATACGTATCCGGCTGTAGTGTCGTGGTGCCTGTCCAATAATCCGGATACGCTGTGACAGCGGTTGCAGGGAGGATTTCTGGTGTCATTGTTTCCGTATCGGTACTACTGCATGCCAATAAAGCCATACCGAATACCCCGATTAAAACGAACCATAGAGCTATTCTTCTGTATCACTGCATTTCTCCCTCGATTTGTGTTATAGGATAAAAAATGATATATTTCCATCACGTTGCACATTAATCTTAATTGTCATGTCCTGCTATGAGGATACAGAATTTTGACGAATATCCTTTTTGGGTACTAGTGAAAATTCTGTATCAGGAGGCTCGAATGAATCAGCATTCAGATTGGATTCCGCTCATTGTTGCGCTTGGGATATTTCTTTTACTGAACTGGGTGGCAAACATACGAGGAAAAAAATTCCTTGCCGCAACATCAATCTCCGGAAATATGACTCGGCTGGGCATCGTTGCAACAGTATTTACCATATTGAGTTGCATCATCATGCTGATGTTGTGTGCATGGACAAAAAGTATGGGGATTACCGGAGCAGCGCAGTACCTGTTTTTGTTGCTTGCCTTCGCTGATCTTTCACTCCTTGCGTGGCACTTCACATAAACATGTACGCGGCGGCACAAGCCGTATGAGACCAAAAAAATCTTATACGGCTTGCGCAATTCTTCAAAAAAACTCCAAATTGTTAATCCAATTTGTGCTATAGGATAAAAAAAGGTATAATTCCCATTTGCAGCGCGCACTGCACCAACGCTCTTTTTCATCTGTATCTATTCCTGAAAATCCTGCAATCATAATCAAAGTTGAGGAACAATGAAAAAATCAAATTCACTACTTTATCTCGTGATCGTGATTGTCCTGATTATCGGTTGCATCTTGTTCGGCATTTCACAACTCAAGCAGATGGATCCGGACAACATGTGGAAAACAATTGCAGTTATCATAGCTGTAATTGGATTCGTATTGGCTTTCATCGGACATAGTACACAAAGTGACGGACTGGGAGGATTAGGTGAGTCCATTCTTCTAATCGGTTTGGTTGGATTAGGTATTCTGTTTATTACAAATAAACAACCAACCAAAATGGTTCAGGAAATTACTCCCCTTGAATTCCAAATAAGCATCCCGAACTATGACCGGCTGCAATCAAGCCAATCCGAACTATTCATTAAAGCAACAATTGTCCAAACGGAAGAAACTTCCGAGTTTACGGTCGGTTCATTCAATTACAATGCGCCAAAGGGAATACTGGTAATCTTTTTACCCCAAGGTGCCGATTGTTCAGTAATTCCGGAAACCAACGCACTCGTGTGTAATGGACTTCACTATGACATCAATTATGTTCTCGGGTTATCCGGAAAGCAGAAAAACAATAACGGCTACACACTGCCGTATATCGTCCCATGCAGGACCGGAATAGATCAATACCAAGGTACTTTCTGCGAAAGCGGAAATTATATCCTGGTCAGGTGAAAAAGGCATATGCGCAACCGGTGGGTTGTACATCAATTTACAACCCACCGGCATGCCTTTTCATAAATTTCATTATAGGATATAATTAACCAATTCTGCCCAACTTTGCTACCGCGCACATTAATATCTTGATCATGCGATCCGACCGGAAGCTTGCTTCAAAGGCTCTCGACCGGATCGCGTGATTTTTCACAAAAATGACCAGCTCAAGATAATTCAACCCCAAGGAAGGTACAAATGAAAAAACAAAGATTCTCACTCCTTTTATTGATGATTCTGTGTGCATGTGCTCCATCAGGGCCTCAGCCAACCAGCCCCGGCCTCCATCAGACGGACGTATGGAATGCCACATGGTGGATATGGGGATTGATTTTCAGCGCCATTGCAGGCTGGGTGCTCTCGTTTCTCTGGCAAGAGAATAAACGAGGATGCAGTCTTCTTGCATATCTGACAATCGCCATGTTTATTTTGTTTTCAGTGATACGGTTTGCAACAACGAAAATAACATTGCAGACTGTTGAGAGACATACTGACACACTGGATGCGATGGAGGTGCATCTCAAACCTGTTGACACGACAACCAATCCGGCTTTGGAGTCGCTGTCACTTGATGGTTACATCACGTTTCTCACTCTTGACGAGGTCGGATACATGATCCCGCACCGGAGCGGCCAGCTCACCATCACAAAACCGCCGGAATGGGCATGTGAACCCCCGAACATTTCACCCGACGGCATCACCATTGACATCCTCTGCAACATTCCGGGGTATGCAGCGCCAATCCGGTTTGCGATTCTGACTGATCTGACTATCGACCAACACGATAGCCAGACAATGATGGCCATCGAAATCGACCCCACACTACCGGTTTTGATGGAAAATACGGAGGATTAAATGGATACTTTTTCGAAAGTATGTGCAATTGGATTATTTGTAGTTTGTGTGATCGCATCCTTCTTCGATATTCCAAGTAGATTGCAAGGTTCGGAAGAGGCACGATGGGCGATGATTCTGGAAGAAAAACCGGATGCGGCACAGTCTACCCGAGAACAGCGTGTATTCGAGTTATACGACAATGGATGCTTCAGCTTCGACCCGATCATCCCGAACAGACTGGACTACCGGTTCTGGCAGGCTATTTTCGGCCCCCAATGGTACGACAATCCACAGATGGAGTTGCCGGAAAATGCCCGTATGGTATGCCCGAATGATATCCAGCTGAATCGGCCATTTCTGTCCCAGCGGTATTACGAAATCAGGTCGACAGTGCAGTTTGAGGTCCTTCCCGGGTATGAGTGTAAAACCAGGCAGGAACTGCAAGTCCCAAATGATGTACTTGCATACAAAAAACTGATCGATTCGTACTACATGAGCTGGGGTGTCAATGCAATGGCGGCTCTCATGCAGGACTTCTATGACGGGCTCATCGAAGATTCCTATATGGCTCCAACAGCATCAGGACTCTACAGGGGGATGTATTTCATGATCATCTGCTGGGACCCATCCGGCAAAACAAACTATACGTACCTGTACAACTATTACACAAATGACGGGCAGAATTCGATACAGTATAAGACATCGCTGGTCATTGACTTTATTGACTTTGTCCGTCCATAGGCGCGCGGTAGCGATTGTGAACTGTCGGGAGAGGCAACTTGCCTTAAAACCCCATCTTCCGACAGTTCACGCGTTACATCTTTCCATATACTATACTGAAATTCCATGAACCATAACCTCATATTTCTCCCTACTTTACAAAATACGTCGTATATTGCATAGTATAAGTATGCAATATCGACTGCTGTGGCAAACACTCGTGCGTGAACTCGAGACTCCGGAAATTATTGTCATCACAGGGCCGAGGCAGGTTGGCAAAACCACGACGCTCCACTTTCTTCTGGAACAGATTCCAACATCCAACAAATATTATTTTGATCTTGAAAACATCATCGACCGGGAATTGTTTGAAACTAAAAATTACGATACTCTCATCAGTGAGTTCGAAAAACGGGGTCTTTCCACAAAAAACCGGCTCATCCTGGCATTGGACGAAATCCAGCTTCTGCCTAATCTCCCAAGTATCGTGAAATATTTATATGATCATTACCGGATAAAATTTCTGCTGACCGGATCAAGTTCTTTTTATATAAAACACCGATTTTCCGAATCAATGGCAGGAAGAAAACTTTTATTCGAACTATTACCGCTGCGTTTTTCCGAATTTCTTGATTTTAAAGGAATTACCTATACACTTCAGGAGTCATTACCGATTGCGGAAGAATTTTCACCCAATACATTCGAGTTACTTCATACCCAATATGAAGAATATATTCAGTATGGCGGACTACCAAAAGTCGTACTCACACCGGATATTTCACGGAAAAAACAACTCCTTGAAGAAATTTTCAGCTCATACATCAATCTGGATGTCACATCCCTTTCAGACTTCAAATCAACGACTGACCTGCGGAAAATCATAAAACTTCTTGCTTCAAGAATAGGAAACAGATTAAATGTCAGCGAACTGGCAAATATCATCGGGATTAGCAGAACAACCGTTGATAATTATATTCAGTTTTTACAACATTCCTATCTCATCCGGACAATCCCTGCATTTTCCAATTCTGGGGACGTACAGAACCGTCTTCTGAAAAAACCGTATTTTATAGATACGGGAATTGCCAATGTCAATGCTGATCTTTCAAGCGGCAGTAAATTCGAAAACACAATTTGCCACCAATTATCGTTCTATGGCAATCTTTCTTATTTTACGAACCGTGACGGAGAAATCGATTTCATCGTGCGTTCTGTGAATTCAACAGCAGCACTCGAGGTAAAAGAAACACCGACAAAATTCGACAATGATACACTCAAACGACGCGCAGAATCACTTGATATTTCATCATATCGAATTATTGGAAAAGAACAGACCGCGAAATTTCATGACTATTTGTGGGGCGGTATAATAAAATGAGTTACGCATTCAGTTGTCATTCTGAGCATTCTAATGCGAAGAATCTAGTTTAATCATAATAACTAGATCCTTCGGCAATTAGCCTCAGGATGACATGAGACTGCGTAAGTTCTGATAATAAAATAAATCAATACATTTTCTCATGATTGACAAAATTTCATCTGCAATAATCCGCTGGGGGTTTTATCTCCTCTTCATCGTCGTACCCCTCATTCTCACCCCGTGGAACTATGAACTGTTTGAATTCAACAAAATGATCACCGTGTATATTCTGACCATTGTCATCACCACCGCATGGATCGTGAAGATGGCACATAATCGTGAAATCCGGATTGCGAAAACCCCTCTGGACATCCCCATTATTTTTTTCTTTGCATCTCAGCTCATTTCAAGCGCCTTCTCTATTGATCCTCATGTATCGTGGTTTGGCTATTACTCCCGTTTCAACGGCGGCATGTGGAGTGTCATTTCCTATATTCTCCTTTACTATGCTTTCGTCTCGAATTTCCCCAAAGAAAAAATACAAACACTCTTAAAAATCATCTTGAGTACGGGAGCCGTGGTAGCTTTTTATGGACTTCTGGAACGGATGGGTATCGATAAACACCTATGGGTGCAGGATGTGCAAAGCCGCGTCTTCTCGACCCTCGGCCAGCCCAACTGGCTTGCCGCATACCTGGTCGCACTTTTGCCGTTGAGTATGGCAAAATCACTCAAATCACAAGCTCCAAATCCCAAATCACAAAATACATCTTATTGGTCATTGGGATTTGTGTTTTGGGTTTTGATTTCTTTATTGTTTTTCTTCGTCCTTTTGAGTACCCGTTCCCGGTCGGGACTTCTGGGTTTTGCCGTTGCCGACGCCCTCTTCTGGCTCCTTATTTCTATAAAACATAAACCTTTTACCTTTTCCCTCAGACCTTTCACCTTCATCCATCTTGCATTTGCTCTCATCCTTTTCTTCAACGGCAGTTATGTGGAATCGATCGACAAATATTTTTCATTCCAGTCCGTCAAAAAACTCATTACCACACCATCGGAATCAACCGAAACACAACCGGCCGCACCCCAACCTTCCGGCACACTTCTTGAATACGGCGGCACAGCATCATCCAAAATCCGGCAGTACGTCTGGACTGCTGCAATCGATGCCTGGATGAATTCACCGAAAAATATGGCGGTAGGAACAGGTACAGAGACATTTGCCTGGACGTTTTTCAAATACAGACCGGTTGAGCATAATATGGTGTCCGAATGGGATTTTCTCTATAACAAGGCACATAATGAATACCTCAATTACTTGGCTACTACCGGTATATTCGGTTTGGGAAGTTATATTATTTTCATTTGCTCCTTTCTATTTTTTTCCTTCAAATCAATAATATATACACGTCATCCCGAACTCGTTTCGGGATCCCGTTTGAACGAGATGCTGAAACAAGTTCAGCATGACAATACTGAAATTCTGTCGTACGCCCTCATTGCCGGCTGGGCCTCCATCCTCGTCACTAATTTCTTCGGATTTTCAGTCGTTATAATCCAGGTTTTGTTTTTTCTTATTCCTGCCATCCTGACTGTTTCATATGATCCGGAAATAAAATCCATACCCATAACCGGCCGCATATCCAGAATTGTTCTTCCGTTTTCACTTCTCCTAACGCTCTATCTTACTGTCGCAACACTCCTCTATTGGTATGCCGACACCCTGTATGCCAAAGGATATCGTGCAAACCGCCAGGGCGCTATCTTGGCCGCCCGGCAATATCTGGAACACGCAATAACCCTACGCGGGAGTGAGCCCAATTACTATGACGAGTTGGCCAATGCGCTTTCCGTCATTGCAGTATCCGATGTAAGTGAAGGAAAAACGGAAGAAGGGGCAAACCTCGCACGATCAGCCGTCGAAAAAAATGAACTGTCACTTGCCATTTCCCCTTCAAACGTCAATTACTGGAAAACACGGACGAAAATATTTTACTCTCTTGCCGAATATAACCCGGAGTATCTGATATACGCCCTCGAAGCTCTCCGGCAAGCTATAGACCTCTCTCCAAACGACCCGAAAATCCTCTACAATATGGCAATTTTGTACGGAAGGCAAAATGATACCGACACAATGATCGAATATATGGAAAAAGCGAAATCAATTAAGCCAAATTACCGTGATGCGTATGTAGGTCTTTCGGTCGTCTACCAGGACCTGGGTGAAATAGATAAAGCAAAACGGGAGCTGGAAACGTATCTTTCCGCAGTCGATCCTGGTGATCAGGATATCCAAAACCGTCTTGAGGCGCTATAATAAGCCAATATGGTACTACCACTCGTGCGTGCCCCACAAGATGTTCTTTCCAACCCTGCAAAACCGGCTCTGTTGTTTGACAAGAAACTCCGCAGACTTATTCAGAACATGAAAGATACGCTTGCATCCGCAGACAATCCCAAAGGTGTGGGACTTGCCGCTGTCCAGATCGGGGTGCCTCTCAAAGTATTCATTACCCGGCCGAAGGCACGGGGCAAAATGGACGTCTTCATCAATCCGGAAATTCTCACATTCTCCGATGACGAATATGCCCATGATGATGAATCGAAAATGGAAGGCTGCCTGTCCATCCCGAATGTCTGGGGCATGGTAAAACGCCACAGTACAGTCACCCTCTCTTGGCAGGATGAGAAAGGTGACAAGCACGAAGAAACGTTTGACGGATTTATGGCAACAATCATCCAGCACGAAACCGACCATCTTGACGGCAAAGTGTTCATAGAACGCGTCCTGGAACAAAAAGGCAAACTCTACGAATCCAAAAAAGATTCTGAAGGAAAAGAAATACTGGAAGAAATAACTATATAATTGTATACAGATTCATTAACACTTTCATGTCATCCTGACCAGCCGAAGGCGAGGGAAGGATCTAGTCATAAGCGAGATTCTTCGCTCGTCTTACAGACGGCTCAGAATGACACATTATTGCATAACGTATTCATATATGAACATTCTTTTTTTTGGCTCAACGACTGATTCGGTTCTTGTTGTTTCAAAACTGGAAGGTGTCATTGGTGTAGTGACCCAACCCCCAAAACCTGTCGGAAGAACACATGTCCGGACACCAACTCCGGTGGAAATATGGGCAAAAGAACAAAACATTCCTGTCCATAGTTTTCCGGCAGACAAAGACAAAAAATGGCTGTTTGAAAACGAAAGTGATGTTGTGGATAGATTGAAAACACTAAATTTCGACACGCTCATGTCTGCAAGCTTTGGCCAGAAAATACCGGCAGACCTTATTAAAACTGCAAATAATACATATAATGTCCACCCGTCGCTTCTCCCGCGCTGGCGCGGTGCTGACCCTGTCCCCTGGGCAATACTCTCGGGAGATACCCAAACAGGCGTCACGGTTCAATCGATTTCGCAGGATTTTGACAAAGGAAAAATACTTGCACAAAAGAAAGTGCCGATTACCGACACAGACACATCCGACGCACTTCGTACCAAATTATTTACACTCGGAGCCGATCTTCTTCTTTCAGTGATTCAAAATCCAAACCAGCAATGCATCAATGTATCAATGCAGCAACCATCTTACGCCCGACGTTTTACCCGAGAAGACGGATTTATTTCCTGGGAAAAATTGTTGGGTGCAATGAACGGTGTGGACGCTTCCAAAATAGACAGGATGTTTCGGGCTCTCCATCCCTGGCCCGGTATTTGGACAACTTTTCGTGATAAACGTATAAAAATTTTATCATGCAGCTACCAACCACAAACCATGAACCTTGAAATTCATACCGTACAGCTTGAGGGAAAACAACCGGTATCATTTTCCCAATTCAAAACAGCGTATCTGTCTTGACTCGTGGTGCAAAACACGATATTGTAATAACGGAGGCACAATACTATGGCAAAAAAAACTTCGTTTTCCAAACCCAACCAGCAGTTTATTTTAAGCGATCTGACCGCCTGGAATTTCATCATTTTCTTGACTCTCGCTTTTATGCTTATTGTGGCGGTTGTCATATCCCTTAAAAACCTCCGGTCTACTGACTACAGAACTCGAGCTGCAGCAAAATGCCCTGCTGTAACTACCACATGCCCTGAAGGCAAAGCCGTCTGCTTTACCGGAGGCGACAACTGCCCCGTGTGTGTCTGCTCGACACAGTGAATTAAGCGTTAAGCGTTTAGCGTTGAGAGATTTGTTGTACGTTCACATCCACACAAGACCGCATGTAATTTCATACTACAAAGGAGACACAGTCATGACAAAACCCAGCAAAACAGTTACTTCAATTCCCAGATTTCCGTGGGTGATATTCACTGAAACTGCCAACGTCTTCATTCCCTTGCCGAAGACAATGACATATGTTCAATCAATAACAGGATTACACAGATTCCTGGCGTGGGCAATTTTATTGGTATTCATCGTCCCGCTGATTCTGAAATAAACGATAGGTGTCTTGTGTGATGTGATGTGTTCGTGGGTGGCGGTGTGCCTGACAAAAAATTACGGCATGCCGCCACTTCTATTACGCAGTAGCTACTGAAGCTTTTTCCTGTCTTGCATTATCAAACCTAATTCTCTTGATGCATTTTGTACAAGCCTTCACGGTTTTCAATACTCCATTCATCTTGAGTGTGACGCGGTGAAGATTGGGGGAAAACATCCGGCGCGTGGTCTGCGCCCTTTTTTTCCACTGACCCCCCGCAACACCTGTGTGGTGCGTGTGTGAACCGCCGCTGTGGCGCTTTTTATCACAAATGTCACATCGGAAAGACATAAAAAAACTTTATCATGCTGAGTCGAAGACGAAGCATCTCGTCGTGAACTAGATCCTTCACTTCGTTCAGGATGACAATTTCGAATTTGAACAATATACGGTATAATACCATATCATGCCAGATGCGATCAATACGCTTATTACCATACTTCTTTTTTACGGCGGGTTTCTTCTGGCCATATCGGTCCACGAATTTGCCCATGCCTGGCAATCGGACCGGCTTGGCGACCCCACAGCCCGGCTCATAGGCCGGATGACCCTCAACCCCAAAGCCCACATAGACCTATGGGGAACAGTACTGTTACCACTCATGATGCTTCTTTCAGGATCCTCCTTTTTTTTCGGCTGGGCTAAGCCAGTTGAAGTGGATGCATTCAATTTGAGAAACCCGAGAAAAGACGGAGCGCTCATTTCCCTGTCCGGTCCTGCGGCAAACCTCATTACCGCCACAGCGCTCTCACTGCTCCTACGACTTTTCCCGACCGTCACCCTCGGATCCCTTTCTTTTATTGGATTTTATGTGGAATTCCTGATCCAGATAAACGTGGTGCTGGCGATATTCAATCTGATCCCCATACATCCTCTTGACGGATTCTCTGTTGTGGAAGGGCTCTTGTCCGAAAAAAATGCACGGGAGTGGCGTCAGCTGAAGCCGTACGGATTTATTTTTCTTATTTTCCTGGTTCTGCCCCTCTTCGGCACCTCAGCACCGATTTCGCGCGTCATGATCCCGATCATAGATTTTGTCCTCAATCTTCTCCTTCCCGGATCGGGAGTTATTTAACTACTTTCATCCTCCTCTGGGGGACAAAAGTAGATTCAGGAGTGCAATATCAGATATGTTTCAGGATTTCCTGAATCTACGATTTATTATTCGTTTTTCATCATCGGTATCGTGAAAACGCCATAGATAAGCCTGGTCAACAACGACAGCACCAGCACGGGAATAAGACTCACCATGAAATCTGCCAGCGTCATCAAGTTCCGGATGATGTTGGAAAGTGTTGCAAGCACCGGAATTTTCAATTCACTGATGATGAAAATCGGCCACAACGGATTCCAAGCGCAATCGTAACCGCAGGGATGGTCCAACTTCCAATGCGCACGAAGAGGGATATGATCACCATCAACTGCATTTCCAGCTTGAGCAAGGAATCGAAGAGCCTGAATCATGGAAAGTGCCATCTGCATGGTGGCATACGCGACAAAAAATCTTGCCCATTCGAGATTACCGCTTTGCAGCATCCACCAAGAAATCACAAACCAATGGATTCCGAAGGTGAATGCGCTTGCGCCGCCAAACACCGATACGGCCTTGGAAATATCCGTCTGGCCGCATGCGGCACCCGTTCCGCCAGTCCCAAAAAAACTTGCCTTGCCGCTGATCAGCAAGTAAGCAAGGATCCATAGCGGTCCGGCCCACGCATACGCGACTGCGTTTTTCAACACAAACTGTATAATTGTAGACATTTTATGAAAATCTCCTTTTGATTGGGTATCGATATCAATTGACGAACATCATCAACTCATACCGATACCAATCTTTTGGAAAAAAACTTGCACTCCTGAATTGGTAAAGAACTTTCGGGCAGAGTTGTAGTATACTTCATACTATTACAAGGAGGCAATGTATGGCTCATATTACTGATGCAATTGTGGTGACGTGTATGGATTTCCGATTCCAGAAATATATCGACGAGTGGCTGAAATATTCCATGAAGGGATATGTATTTGACCGCGTGTCCCTGGCCGGTTCAATCCTCGACTTTTATTATGTTCTCAAACAAATTGAAATTTCCAACCGCCTTCATAATATAAAGAAAATAGTCCTTATCAATCATGAAGATTGCGGAGGATACGGAAAAGAAGGTACAGTTGAGCGCCATAAAGCAGATCTTGCCAAAGCAGAGCTCATTCTTGAAAAACTGTTTCCCCACCTGGATGTAGCGGCACTCTACCTTCATCTGGACGGAACTATGGAAAACTGGTCTAAAACGAAAGCAGGAAAAGACGTTTCATATCCGTACGGGGTATAATTGCCTCATGGATTTGAATGAAGACGCGGAGTTGTTTACCTTTCTTGCAGACGATGTCTCGAAGAAACTCTCGGCTGCAGACCGGCTTATCAAAAACAACAACATATATATTTCCCACGCGAATCTTGGAGTAAAAGACCTTCAAAACAATATCAAAAGGTTCCAAAGCAACCCAACTATACCTTTGCGGAATGAAATTACCCATTCATTTCGCACTCTTACCCTGACTGCATCCTCAGCAATTCTTTCAACCGACTGGCAGTCGCCATCGTACCTGCATGCAACTGTATCCCAGGCAGGACGACAGACAGGAACCATTTATGGCGGTCTCAACGACTATAAACGCGACCAGCACCGCGATCTCATATATTATGAAAAGAAATTTATCAAAGAGTATGTGGATTCCCCATACAAACCGTTCATCAGGGCATATGCAACTGTTTCGGGCATGGCGGCACTCACCACCATCATCAATTTTCTCCTCATGTACCGCAAAGCCAAAAAAGTGCTGTACGGCCGGCACACCTATTTTCAGGCTATTGAACTCTTAACCGGGGTATTCGGTTCCAACGCTATTTCGGTTGATGAAACGGATCCGCTTGGAGATACAATCAGAAAATACAAACCAGACGCCATTTTTCTAGACACGATATCCAATACGAAAGAAGCTGTCTCTCCCGATATTGCCTCTGTCCGCACACTCTTGAAACATTCACAGACCTATCTTGTCATCGATAATACCGTCACTTCCACCGGCCGGCAATTTTTGACAAATCCACTTCTTGCCGGACGACATGTCATTGTGTGGGAATCACTCAATAAATTTCACCAGTACGGGCTGGACCGCGTGACCGGAGGAATTTTATATGGAACAGGCATTCAATTTGAAAATCTTTTTGACGTGCGGGAGCATTCCGGAACAATTCTCCCCGACACACACGTATTTTCTATACCCACGCCAAACAGAAAATTATTTGATAAAAGATTAAAAAGAATTATACGAAACACACGCATCCTTTCGGAAATGCTCAATATTCATCACTTGGATAGGCCATTTCTGACACTCTCTCAAAAAAAATTACAGCACACAGTAAAACTATGTATTGAAAATTCAAAAAAATTAGGGGTTAACGTGGCTGCGGGAACAAGTTTTGGCTTGCCCTGGACCCGGGTATATGCAGTCGCCACACATACACCCCACACAGAACCATTCCTGCGCATTGCACCGGGCTCTGAAACAGTCGAAGAGATTGAGGCAATCGGCCGGGTTTTAAAAAAGGTACTTGACAGATAGAAATACTTCCTCTACGATACTATTGCTCGGGTGATTGTTGGAGCACATTTTCCTCCACAAATCATTTCCAATGAGGTACCAAGCTTCGCTTGGGACAGGACAAAGTGAGCCGTGCCCTAGGGTACTGGTTCCAGTCCCACCGATTAAAAGGATCGGGGAAAATGCTTCAATTTGCCTGGGCGTACTTATTTACACATTGTTTTTCTTCATTTATTTTTGTATTTCCTATTGTTTTACTTCTTTATAAATTCTTTCTAAATTGTTATATTGTAATATTGTGCCGAGATAGCTCAGTGGTTCGTCCAAAAAATGTTGTATTCAAAGAATCAGTCAAGCTACGCTTGACACAACATTTTCAGGATAAAAGCAACTGTTTTGTCCCAGCACTTTCTTGCCAAATTTGATAAAATTTGTCATATACCACAAAAACTCAGGTTTGTATGTGAGTTTTTGAGTATAGATCCGTCTAATCCGCTTTTCAACTTCGAAAAAGTTGCAAACCGGAGTAAGACGGGTATAGAAGTGCGGGATCCCGTATTTTCATGCCGACTTAGCTCAGTGGTAGAGCAACTGTTTTGTAAACAGTAGGTCGTCGGTTCGAATCCGACAGTCGGCTCAATTGAAAAATGGTATACAATAATACTTGTATGCCAGATACTCCTGCCCCACAGACGGAATCTGATACCGGACTTCATAATCCCAATATCATCGTTCCGGCTCAAAGAGACACGTCTGCATTTTCGGAATTTTCCGGAAAAGCAACCACCACAATTAAAGAATATGTCACTGCCGCACGCGCTTTAAAGATCCCGATCCCAAAATTTCCCAAGCATGATAAGCCCGCATCAAAACCTGTTCAGTCACAACAAATTCCTCCAAAACCCCACTCCGTCCCGCAAAGCGGGACTTCGCGGGGTAAGCCCATTCCAAAGCCTCACGCTCCATCCTACCGCCCGTCAAATACGCGCATCGTGAGTGAATACATAGAAGCGGCACTGGGTGATGCTCACTATTCGCAAATCGTTTCACAGTATGTTCTTGATCCATTGCATCCTTCTGTTGTCGTTGTGGGTCTACTTTTCAAACTCCTTTCACTCGTCTACATCATGCTGTCACTGACAACTCTTGCCGCAATCGGTATTTTGGCAATGAGCTTGTACAATTCGGGGTCCCTCCCGTATTTATTCCTGCGATTCTATCCTCTCATTGGCCTTCTCCCTGTCCTCACGACTCTTTTTGCATACATATCGCTTTATTCATCGTATATGGTTGTAACATCTTCAAGAAAAGCGTGGACTTTAGCTTTATCTGTGATGATTCTCCTGCCTCCTACAACCTATATTTTTCTGCCGCAGATATTTTTCCCCCTTATGAAACTGATTCTTGTATACCTTCGCCTGGATGGGACGCCATTTTTACCGAACACATTTTCCGTCGGAATACTTATGCAATATTTCCATTATATACTCCTGTTTTATCTCGGACTCGTCGTTTTGCTGCCGTCAAAAAAATACTATACACGCCCGGTAACACCGATGACCAGATCGGGAAAAATGTGGCTTTCCATTCTTCTCTACCTTGGAATAATTCCCCAGATGATCACATTCGGACTTCTGTACTTCAGGGCAACAACGACTGATTTTAATTATGGACCTGCTGCGGGACACGTGACGTACACATTGTATCGCCCATCTCCAGACGCTTTGGGAAGAACGCCGTGGACCAACTATCAGACCGGCATATCGTTTGCCGGCGTCCAGGATGCAGTGACTGTCACATATGATGTTCCCCTGACGGAATTTGTGGAGGATAGTATCCGATCACCCATCACTTTCACACAGGTCAAAATTCTACCCGATTTTTCACTCATTTCGTTTGTGGAAGAACAGAAACGCGATGCAGGAACAGTCATTGAAAACGCTGCAGTTCTATCAGCTAAAAACAGCGAGGCATATATCACAATGTATAACGGAGAACTTTCTCTCTGGTTTATCACACCCAAAGACGTCCTGATCCGCCTATCATCCGACACTGCAGATATCAGCGAACTCACCTCCATGGCAAACGGGATGGAGTAAATGACTGACAGCGGTACGGGTGAAAACTATGTGATTTTTTCAGGTTTCCACCCGCACCGACTTTTTTGTACCCACTTTGTCAGCCAGCAATCACTTCGGAAGAAGCATAAGCAATCCTCGCAGAAAATCCATACCGGATATATCCCACACAGGATTCTGAGGATGTTTCTCCAGCTGTTCAATCAGATCCTCCACCATCGCCCGTAGCCCGGATGCATCTCGATTATTTTTCGGGCAAGGAACCGCTGTTGTAAAATGAAGTGCCCAGGTGATATTGTCCCTCGGTTTAAGGGAAACATTGTAGTTGTCCCCTTTCGGCTGACAATCCATGTGCCATCCAAGTGCAGTGGTCAGAGTTCCGCCCCACTCCGGAATATTATTTCTCACAGTGATCCCTGTGATCAAAACCGGATTGGATCTGAAAGCATAAACCCCAGCTTGCGCATCCCGTGCTGCATCACGGTACAGCGGCGTGGCAATGAAGGCCAGAATGACGGCGATTGCCAGAAAAACCAAAAAGAAACGGTTTGAAACAATTGACATGAGATTCTCCTTATTTGAGTGGTGATACACGGCTGACAAGGTACGTGCAAATCCTATAACACCTTTTCCTGAAGTATTTGACTTAAAATCTGACCAAAAATGGTCAGATAATACGTTTCGTGATACAATTCCTGACCATGAAGCGGATTCCATTGCCACTCTCTGCCGAAAGCAATGATGCACTCTATGGATCATGGAGAAAATTTGCCCTGATTCCTGAAACCGGCAGCTGCTACTATTACAACAAAGCGGATCTCCTGTACCGCATTACCCAGCTTCACAACGATCCCTGGCTGTCAACAAAATACCTGAAAAACATCCGAATCTTTGTAATCGATGCCGATACCATTCTTGACGATGAAGAGTCAGGAAATTGGGAACAAGCCCTCAAAATGGTACGGAAGGGACAAACACACACACTCATTCTCATTCTGGGTATGGACCGGTACCTTCAGACAGGAAATGCCTCGATATTCCATTTTCTCATGCGCCGCCAGATAGAGCTTGAAACAGTCAGCATGCTTCTGTTTTTCCTGATGGATTGTACCCATCCGTCGTACCGGCACGTTTTTGATACTGCAAGCGTATGGACCCGCAACGTCCTGCGGTATCCCCTTCACTCGTCTGCTGATACACGTACATACCTTAAACACCAGGCGGCAATGTGGCACGTGAAACTAAAACCGGAGACGCTGGAAACTATCGCACAGCATACAGCCGGCGGCAATTTCTTTCTGCCCAAGGAAGCTTTGAGATACCTTCGGGAACACCCGAATTGTTCTCACACCGACCTCTTCCATCACCACGAGATGACCATGAGGCTCGACATTATGTGGCGCGGGCTTTTATCAAGTGAACAGGAAGTGATGAAAAAAGTACTTGCGGGAACACAGGTGACGGATCCGGTTGAAAAACACAGCCTGTCTTTTTTAACGGACACCGGGTGGATCAACACCATCAGCGGAAGAAACATCATTGCCATACCCCTCTTATCGGAGTTTATTTCACACATGCAGCCGAAGATTCGTATCCAATACCAGAAACCCGGCACCATTCTTCTGAATGGCGTTGCCGTGAATGCCGCCCTTTCCCAATCAGACCAAAAACTCCTGCGGGCATTTGTGCAGTCCGATGGCGCAGTTCTGTCACGCGATGCCATTGCCCGAATACTTTCAGGAGACAATGATGAGTATTCCGACTGGGCGATAGACAAAGCACTGTCCCGTCTGAGAAAATCTCTTGGGGCACTCAACATCCCGCCCGGCATCATTCACACAGTGCATGGAAAGGGTTTTCGGATAGTCCTATGACGCTTGAAACCCGATCCCGTACCTGGAGAGTCTTCGACGAATTATCCAGACCTGACGGGCAAAGTGCTTTTCTTGAAGAACCGCTCAAGGACACAATTATCCGGCAGACAAGTGATCTTCATGAAATCGATCCCCAAAGAATCTTCAGTGAACACCTCCTGCCCGGACTGCTTGAGCGTAATATTGGTCTTGTGGAGGACCATATTCCGCTCGTTCTTCTTCCGGTTTCGTCCACGGATGTTCGCCCCGTGATATGCCACACCATTGGAGCATTTGCACGGTATCCGAAAGTATCCAAAACTGTCGGAAGAACGTATCGGTATGTCTTTGCAGACGATGCACATACCGATGAGCAATCCATCCCCAACCACATGATCGGCTCATTGCCGCAACCGCACCGCATTCCCATTCTCCAATCCCTGATTGCCGGATCACACGATGTAGATACCTATTTTGTCATTCCCGATAAGGCTGATATTCTTTCCCATCTACTCACTCTAAAGGATGAAATACAGAATAACCCGCTGCTAAAATTATGGAGGCCGGGAGAGAAACTGGATGCATTTCAATCAAGCAACAGTTCTGCACTGGTTGATCATTTTGAAATTTTTACATTTGGTACACGCGGATATGCCCTGCGGCACCATCTCGTCTCCAACCATTTTACACGGTTCCACTTTACCCACGACATGGTGTTTATGCGAAAATCTGCATCACTGGCCGGTGATATGAGGCTGGGCACACACCATGGACACAACCAGCGGTACGCAAAAAAAATTTTAGAGGGCACGGACGGACAGCTTCACGTTTTGTATGATCCGTCTCACTTTACCATGAGCTCACTCCCTGAATCAATCGAGAACCCCCACTATGAAACTGCGAAGGAAGCACTTATCGCTGCACTTCGAATTATGAAACCGATTATAAAACAACTGCCGGAATCAATTCACGGATGGATACCCCTTGAACAGCTCATCCTGCCGGAGTCCGTAACGGCATTCCGCAGGGAACTCAAACGGCTCTTGGATCGTGGGACAGACCTGACGGGCAACAGTTTTTATGACAATGAAATTGTGCTTCAGTGGATGGATATGTGCACCCATGATTTTGACACGAGCGTCAGGCTGGCATCTGCTCTTGGAATTCTTGGCGGGCTCATCTTACCACAGGAAGGCATGCTGGATGATACCTATCCCTGGCAGGAGGAGCGTTTTGCAAAACAGATTATTGAAAATGCCCACACACTCGTCCCGCTGATGGGCAGATCTGAATATAGTGATGGTTATACCTACCGCGAACTGTTTGATAAGCTTTTTCTTGACAAAGAAACGGTCGGGCCAATTCTTTTACTGCGTACTCTCAAATCACTAGACCTTCTGCCTAATCAAATTCAGCCTGATATTCAGGGAGTCATTGACATGCTCAGGTATACAGCAAAAGACGGTGTATCTCCACGAGATTCCGGGGAATAATCGAATACGTCACCCGCTTGCCTATCCTCACCCTCTTGACCCATCCGGTCTTTCTCATAACTTCCAAATGATGAGATACTAGCTCCGGTGATACCTTTAATAATTCAATAATTTGCCAAACCGGAAGTTCGCCTTCTTTGGCCAGGGAAAATGCAATCGCCAGGCGCAAGGGGTGCGCAATGCCATGGACCATTCCGGCATATGGCTTTATTTTGGCATGCAACCTTTTTCCTGAAGTCATACAATCGGTGTCTCTATTGTACCAAACTCGCACCTATTTCCAAAACAAAGTGAGGTAATGACTTCGCACGCTCCGCGTGCGTGGTGAAGCGAAACTGAATCGTACGCTCCACGAAAGCCCCACGCACTGCCCTCCAAGTATTCGGGCAGTGCGTGGGGCTTCAATACGGACTCGGCAAAGCGAAAATCTTTTTTTCTGGGGAAAAGGATTTTTCGCTTTGCCTCGGCTGAATTTCCGCCCGCAGGAGGGGTCTGGGGAGGAATGCGGGCGGGATTCCAATTTCGTTTTTTCGGAAAACTTTCCGCCATAAAATAATTCCACATATTGATTTGTTTGAAATTTTGGTGTAACATCATAGTAGTAATAGATAAATGGACACTCCACTATAATGTTAATCTTTTACTGATGGTATGTCAAATAACCAAAATTTATCAAACAATGTAAAGCGGTTAAGGGAAGCCAAAGGGCTTTCGCAAGAGAAGTTAGCGCGACTGGCCGATGTCGCCAATAACACCCTTATTAAAATGGAGTCGGGAGAAAATAAAAACCCGACACTAGAAACGCTGAAAAAGGTTGCGAAAGCCCTTGATGTTAGTGTTGATGATTTGATAAACTGAGGGGGTATTGCAAAAGTGTCGGGGGGGGGGGTAGAATATCAGTAAAGTTGTTAAAGTAATTAAAAAATTTATTAACCATTAATCTTAATTTCTTGAAGTTGGCTCACGCCATATAAGAGAAAGGACAAATAATATGTCAGAAAAAATGCGCGGAGGTTCAGAAGACCCAAACAAAGTAAAAAAGGAGATAGAGGAAGGATGGGCTGAATATAAAGAAGGTGTAGCAGAATTTGCGGGCGAACAACAGGAATACGAAGAAGACGATAATCGTTGGGAAAAAGCAATCCCAGAAGTTAATCCTCTTGAAAGCAAAAAACATCTTGAATCTGGTTTGGAGAAAGCTAAAGAAATTATCGCAGGAGTGAAAGGTGATTTTATTGGAGCAGTATACAGCACTGATTTTTACGGCTACAAAACTGGTCAGATAGAATCATTGGTTAATGTTGGAGAAGAAGAAATTATTAAAAAATTGGCTCTCGGAAGAGATTGGTCACCACTCTACGATGATCAAATGGCCTTTAGTGGAAAAAGTAGTGGCGATGGTAGTCGTTTTAGACACTTCATCGGAGACAAAGAAGTTTCTTCTTCTAGTTTCTCTCAAATTACAGATGCCGCAACTTTCTACTATGTTGCTGGTGAAGCAGTTACGCCCGAAGCTTATGAAGCATTTAGAGAAGAAGTAAGAAAAATGCTTTACGAAAATTATCAGCAAAGAGGCGCACAAGTAACCTACAACCGAGAACTTCCACCTGAAGTAAAAGGCAAAGTAGAGAAAATGAGATTTGACCACAGAACAGAGCAGGTTTTGAAAGACGCACAGGTTGTAGAAGCTGGTACTCTAAAACTGAAAAATATTTATGGCCCATCTTATTTTGGTAGTGGCGGCGGTTATGGTTCTGTAAACGCTTACGACCTTGCGGCGTGGCGCGAAGGCAAGCGAGTTAAAAAAGAAGTTGCGACACAAAATGGTGACAATGGTTTTATGTCAGGTCCGAATGAAGCGACCATTGAATCTGGCACTATCTTAATCTGTAAAGGTGGAGATGCTATCGGACGCGAGGGACGCAGTTGGGAAGAAATATATATTTGTGAGTAGTAAATTGAAATAAGATTGATGAA
>JBGSUE010000006.1:0-50114 GCA_041753515.1 Patescibacteria group bacterium | reverse complement strand
GATATCACGAGCAAACAACTTAACTATGAGACTAACTTTATTGCGGTTTAACCGCATGCAGAACTTGATGGTCATATTTGTCCAGTTTATCGCACTAATACTTAGATTGTACTAGTGCTTAACTGGGCAAGACCCATAGTTATTTAGAACCACAATATTTGAATCATCCAATTGAGATAAATATTTCATCACGGCCACATCGTTTAATGTCACCTTGCTTTCATTCCTTGAAATAGATAAGAATTCCCTATAATTTATCATTCCCTGTTGAAAAATCACTGCACAAATCAAAAAAATACAAACATACATACCAAGTACTAATAATTTAGATTCTATCGATCGAAACTTATTAAAGGATAATTTCAATACATGTGCAGTGATATACAAACAAGGTAAAAGTAGAATCGTCATAGTTCTGTCCGGGTATAAAAGAGCAGATAATGGCAATAACCAATACCGCGTATTAATAAGTACGAGTACACCAATAAAAATTGCTAAATAATGCTGCCAAATTTTATGGAATACAAATAACCCAAAAATTGAAATGCCAAACATAAATCCGGTAAAATGGTAGCCCCACGATAAAATGAAATATTTCGGAATCTCTACAAACCAATCATGAAATACAGAAATATTGAATTGTGCCATTTGCATCTGCCATTCATGTACTCCACTTAATGTTGATTGTGACGGGATCTTTAATCCGACTATATAGGGAATAAATAATACCGTTGTCAGTCCGACGATATGTAGTGTTTTATATTCGAATAATTTCCATATTGTAAATGCCCGATGCATAATCGGAAAACTATATATACAAAAAATAATATATACCGGGATGATATGAATATATAATGCGGCTGAAACAAATATGGCGCTTACTGCTAATGATGCTAATGAGTGCTTATTTCCTTTGTAAAAATATTGATCATAAACAAACATTAATAATGCAAACGAAAATATACCTGGAATGCCGCCCCACCCAATAACGAATAAGAGATTATGGAATAATGCAAAAGACAATAAACATATGATTATTCCGGTCGGTTGATTAAAACGATTAGAAAATACTACATAAAGCGAATAATAAAAAATAAAGTACGAGACTATCACCATCATTAATAATGATTTATATATAGGCACCTGAGTTATTAATGATATCGTTGCGGCTATCACACCAAACCCATACGGAGCGCTCCCAAAAGTCTTTATCGGTACAATGGGTTCGTATGATTCTGGAAATCCATTATTATCATATATCTGTCTAGCTATGTATCCATGCATTGCCATATCAGCACCGGCAGGTACAATTTGTTGTAAATAGATAGGCATTAATAAGAAAAACAAATAAATTGCCACCAATGCATCAACACATATAGTTAGCAGTGGTTCTGACAAAAAACTGGACAATTTTTTAGCAGTAAATACAATCGCAGGAATTAGTGTTATCCAAATAACATATATAAAATGTATGAGGCTGATATTAAAAAATTTAAACCAGGGAAATATCACTACATAAAACACCAGGGTAGTTACACAGCACAGAAACAGGGTTGATATAAGTGAAAAACCATATATTTTTTTGAACTTTGGGAATAATAAAAGACCCGGAACAAGAAATAACAATGCAATTTTTAAATAAAATAAGGCTGTTGAAAAAAAGAACATGATAAATACAGAATTTTTCGTTAAAATAATAGATAGTGATACTGTAAATATATACCATACAATAGTACGTAATCTACCGTATTTAAAAATATCATGTATAAATACAAACCCGCGCTCCTAAAAAAAAACGCATGGGCTATTCCAACGATTCTCTTTATAATTTCTTTTACTGTAAGACTTTATCGGATCAATACGCCCCCCATCGATGTCCATGCGTGGAGGCAGGCAATTACTGTGGCTGTCGCTAAAAACTATATTCTCGAGGATGCAAACATTCTCCGTCCGCGCCAAAATGAGCTTCTACCTGCGGATAATTACGAACGGTATATGTTTTTGGAATTTCCTATCTACCAATATTCTGTTGCACTACTATACAAATTGTTTGGATTCCAGAATTGGATACCAAGACTGGTTACTATATTTATTTCCTCCGTCACATCCATTTTTATATATCTTATAACCTTACACATCTTTAAATCAAAATTCGCAGGATTTATGAGCGGAATGTTGTTTACTTTGTTCCCGGTTTCCTATTTCTTCGGAAGAGCGACTATTCCGGATATGACCGGATTGATGTTTTTTACATTATACGTACTTTTATTAATCAGTAATCGCCAAACAAAACGAAAAAGTGTTTACACGCTCTCTTCTTTGTCGCTGGCAATTTCGATAATAATTAAGCCTTATTATTTAATATATTCACCGCTCCTGTTGATGGAATTGTATGCTCTCAGAAAAATATTTTATAACAATATAAAAATTCTTTTTAGATATATAGCCATATACGGACTAATTATGATCGCTCCGTATGTCTTATGGGTTTCGTATTACACTTATTTTTTCCCAGAGGCATTACCAAAAGCACATATGTATAGCATTATAGGTGCCCCGTCATCAGGATATTTACTATACATACGATCAATGTTGATGGAACGATTTTCTTATACACTCTTTACCTTTACGGGATTCACGCTTTCGTTAATCGGGTGTGTTCTATATTTTACAAATTTAAAATGGGGTACCTGCATTAATCAATTCAGACGGTTTATGGGTGCTTGGGGTGTGCTGGGTATCATGTATTTGCTGATAGTTACAGACGGAAACCTGCAACACCAATATTACCAACTGCCTTTTGTCCCGCTCATCTGCATTTTTACTACTCTCTCACTTCTTTATATTACTGACTCGATACGCTTTTACATACATAGCCATAGATGGGGGCGTCTTTTTGGAATATTGCTGTTGTGTGGACTTGGCGCAGCAACATATCTTTATCAGTCATATCAAATATTTTCTGTCTGGTATGCCTCTGATGTTCCTTACTACCCTGAATTACCGTCTATTACTAAAATAATTTCACCTGGTGATAGGGTTGTCACGACAGGATACTATAGAAACCCTACGTTTCTGGATCTTACTCACCGTCAAGGATGGCCAATTAATAGTGAGCTTGTTGAAAGCGGGGATTGCCCGTATGAATACCGCACTGTTTTTCGGGAAAATGTCTCAGAAGATACAGGATTAATGTATTCTCTGCATTGTTATATGTACCCGTTTATAAAAGAGAAAAAAGAACAGGGTGCAAAATATTTTGTTGTTATAAAAAAGGAAATGCCAAATTCCTATTCTGATCTGCTGCATCTTCTCCCCTCACGCTATATATATCAGTCTGACGAAGTAACAATTTATAAAATTGACTCGATTGTCCCCTCATAAATGAAAAGCCATATCAACACTGCCACCATATTCATATTCTTTGGATTTCTCGCGGTGTTATTTACATATCCTTCGGTACGCTATTTAAATACCAAACTGATCGGAGACGACGGGGATAACACGATGTATTATTCTTTCACTCAACAGATAAAAAATAACATTCTAAACGGATTTTCTCCGTTTTCTTATTCTTATCAATATTATTTTCCTGTTGGTTTTGATCTTTATACCGGATCTGATGCAAAATTATTTGTATTATTGGTGGGTTACTTGAGCACGATTTATAACGAAATATTTGTCTATAATACAACCATTCTATTTGTCCTTACCTTAAACGCTGTTTGTTCATATATACTATTCAGAACAATTTCCCATTCTGCTCTCGTCAGTATTATTGGCACAATAATATGGGCTTTTTCCTACTATACTGTTTCCCGTGCGGGCTCATATGCCGTTATTATGCAAATGTACGGATATGCGTTATTTTTTGCATCAATTCTTCTGATTTATCGCAAAAATGCCGTATCGTGGAGTAATGTCTTTTTCACAATTATCTCCCTTCTGTTGTTGTGCCTGTCTACACTTCAGGGCATTCTTATTCTCATGGCAAGCATATTTATTATGCTTCCCTTCGTTGCGGTGTTTAACTTCCCTGTTATAAGAAATTCATACCAAATTATTATAAGCAATTGGCAAAAAATTGTGATCGGGTTTCTGGTTTTCTCGGCGCTTTTTGTTTTATTTTTTTACAAGCACATAATGGCTTATAATATTCTTTCAAAAAGTAGTATAACCTATCAGAACAGCTATGACTCGGCGCCGGCATATTCTGATCTCTTGACATACGTTATACCGACTGATTACTCCAAATCAATTCTGTCCGGTTTTATATATCAACTAATTCCAAGCCTGCGTACAGAACTTTTTCATGCGCGTGGAATAGATTCTGTGCGTTTTTTGGGGTATGTGGAGATTATCCTTCTCATTTACTTTTTCAGGTTTATTCCACAAGCCTGGAAAAAAATACTTTCAGTCGCTTTGGTTTTTTTTATCATTTATGGTGTTTCACACAATCGTACAACCGGCATTTTCTTGTTGTTCTCATTGCTATACAAATATACTGTATTATCATTTGTACATGAACCAGGCCGGTTTCAGATAATAACTGATTTTATTATTGCTCTTGCGGTTGTATTGGGAATGACAGTTAAAAAAGTAGGCAATACGGTTTTATTGACGGCAATTGCACTCTTAATACTCGAAAGGACAACTGTTAATTTTCATACATACACTCTGGAGTCAAAAAACTATCATACTGTCGTTTCTCAGACAAATACAAAAGCCGTATTAGACCTGCCCTTGTCATATGATAATCCGGTATTTCCACCAATGTATAACTTAAATCCTCAGTATTATGGTAAACCAATAGTAAACGGGTATGTTGTTTGGTTGGCGTACTCTGATAATCCCAGACGCTTTATCGAAGAAAATAATGAGTTAATTCAGTTTGGGTGCTCTGAAAAAGCAAATACGATCCATGATAACAGTGTATTTAACACTCTTTTATATAGACTAAAACAAAATAACATAACAACGGTGGTTATTCATGACGACTGGATGGAAAACCCGGCCTGTGGTATAGCACGGGGAAAAATTGAGGAGTTTATTTTATTAAATTCGTTGGAAAATAAAAAAGGGAATAATTTTCTTCAGATTTATGACAAAGATAATGTACGCATATTTACCATAAATTGATACTACATAGGTTTTTGTGCTACTGACAGTAATCCTATTCCAAAAGGATAATCACAGTATTTTACTGTCTTCATTTCTAATCTTGCAATCTGATTAAGAATAGTATTAACAACCTTAGGTACTCTTCTTATATCCGACGTTATTTTATTATTAAATAATCTTTCAATAATTACTGTGAATATTGAAACGGGCAAGAATAGAGGCTGGATATAGGTAATTTTTAAAATTGAATATCCTGCCATAGATAATATTTTTTTTAATTCTCTTTTTACATATCGATGCTTTGTGTATACCACTTTATCGTGGTGCCGCCTTAACCACTCATAGGCCGGAAGTCTCATGATTAATAATCCCCCAGGCTTCAAAACCCTTTGAATCTCACTCAGTGCCCCCACATCATCACTGACCCATTTATGATAGAGGACATCTACGCTTGTCACTACATCAAAATTATTATCCGGGTAGGGGATTTTCATTATAGAAGCCTTTTTTACATTCAGGCCTCTTTTTTTAGCAAATTTTATTGCTTGGGAGCTTATGTCGATACCTACCACTTCTCCGTATTTTTTAAGTTTGACTCCAAGTAATCCCGTACCACAACCCGCGTCCAATATTTTTAAGTTAGCCGGATGACTAATATAACACTTTATTAGGTCCAAAATAAGTTGGTGTATTTGATGGTAATATACATGGGTATCTTCATTCTGATAAATATTACGATATTCTTGTATTTCCATAGGCTCAGCGTGAAAATGTCAAAGTAAACCAAAGTAGAATAAATTCTTTCAGTGTTTTTAAAAGTTTTTCCGGACGGAAAAACTGCGATTGCCCAAACCTGCGCTCAAAATGATGCACAGAAACTTGCCGAAACCTTGCTCCTGCACATTGACACTTCTTTACCAATTCAATACAAATAGTGCCGCTATTACTCTTCAGTGATATTTGATCAATGATGGATTTTCTAATGAGTCGAAAATCACAATCAACATCATATACCGGCAACCAAAATAGCCAACGGGCAATATAACTATAAAAATTGCCAATAAATACGCGGTATGTTGGGTCATGACGAACCATTTTTATACCATTCACAAAATCTACATCATCAGTCATGAGCGAAAACAAAACAGAAAGTTCTGCTGGATCATATTGTCCATCACCATCTGTATAAAAAATCAAATCTTTTGTTGCCGCGTTAAATCCGCTTCTCAAAGCACCGCCATAACCCTGATTATAAGCGTGGGTAATTATTTTGAGTTGTGGGATTTTTTGGGATATTTTTATTAGTACCTGCCCGCTTGTGTCTATCGATCCATCGTTGATTACAATTATCTCCCAGTCTTGTGTAAGGGTTTTAAGTGTTTTGTGTGTGTCCAACACCAATCTGCCAATACTTTTTGCATCGTTATAACAGGGAAAAAACACAGAAATGCTAAATTGTTTTATTCGCATAAGAATATTTCTTTTATGTATGTAAAAACATGCTCAGCAATAATTTCATACCCTTTTGCGTTTGGGTGACCGTCATAAGGTTCAAATGTAAAGCCTGGATCCAATACGGGTATACCTTTAAACACGGTGATGTTGTCCATTTCGCTTTCCCATGATTTCATTCTAGCTTCGTGTATTTTCCAAATATCCTCAAAAGTTGCCAGAAGAATTGGAGAATTTACTGATTTGGACACATTTCTCAACGCAGCACTCTGTGTTGCAAAATAATGCTTTTGGTCTATGTCCTGCTGCATTTCCTTGCGAACCACGTTGTTCAATTTTTCCCATAAGTTTACTTCTGTCGGGCGAAGAATGTCGTCTATCATGCTGTATTTTTCCCATTTCGTCATATCGTTTTTCACATCATCCGGAATTGTTTTCGTATAGTCATCAATCCGTTTCAGCGACTCCTCGGTCAGATCGAAAAAATCATCATCTTTTAATAACCAAAGCGTTAAATCTGGCCTGTATTTCAGACCTTTGGTCATAAATCTATGGGCGGAATATTCAATATCATAACCGCCAACACCAAAGTTGAGCACTTCATAATGTTTTATTTGTGGACATGAATTTGATTGATTTAACATTTTTTCCAGTTGTGCGGGATATGTCTGATCGGCCTCAACAAAAGGCCCTTCTGTAAATGAGTCTCCCAGAGCAATTATCCTAAGTGTGCCCTCGGGCTTTTTTAATGGATATTCTTCTGATCCAATCAGTCCATCACTGTTTGTGTTAGCAATAACGGTTTTAGGTAGCCAATCACGCTCATGTACTATTTCCTCGTAGGGCTTCCACTCATAAAAATGAGGCAGTTCTTGAGTGGGGGAGAAAGACACGTTCTCCTTATTAATCCGCATCACGCTTACACCCAATACGTTCTTGCTATACTTCTGATAAAGAAAAAAACCAAATACCGACACTAACACAACCCACTCAAAAACAATGAGTGCAATTGCTGTTTTTTTTATATTTTTTTCATCTATGTTCATTTTTTATCTCGAATAAGGTTGGCAACTATCCCGGTCAATTCTTTGCCGATAAACTCGTTGGTTTTCTCATTATAGTGCTGATCGTAGGTAAAAGTGAGCGGATAATTGGCGCTTTCTTCCTTCAGTTTTTGATGCAAATCAAAAAACGGGAAGGGTGGGGCGGTCTGATAAAAATGGACTAAGGGCTCACTGTCGATATTTATTGCCACCAATTGGTGTCCGGATTGCCTGCATACATCATTGAGTTTGTCTAATATTTTTATCGTGTGGTCTGTAACGTCCGTTTGTTGCATCCGGTCGCAGTCCGGAGATTTTCTGCATTGGGCATACCCATCCCAAAACTCCTTGTCGTACTGCTTCATTTTCTCACGAAGCTCATATATTGAATATTTGTAATACAAATAGCTAGCAAGATACGAATTGCGCTGAAGGATGTTTGGCGAATAATTGAAAAACGGATCTTTTCTGGGCAAGTATGCCGTCTCGGTCGATGCGCCGCGCACGGACGCCAGATACGCGGAGTCTATGGCAGAAAAATTCAGAATATCGGTTAAATCAGCACCCCCACGATCAGTCACCAGGTTATTCAATACAACAACAACGTAGTCCGGTCGGTACAGAAGTCCTTCCCGAAAAATATACGGCACAATATTATCAAGCCCTGCACCGGGATAGCCGAAATTGAGTATTTCCGTGCCGGGCAGATTTTCTTCTGCAATATCGGTGAACCGTTTTCCATAGGGAATTCCTTCACCGAAGGTGAAGCTATCACCAAATACTGCAAATCTTGTAATGCCGGGTGGTTTTTCGTATGAATGTTCCCTGTCTCGTAATCCGTGAGAATTAACAGAGTATAGTACAGAAAAATCGGATGTTGTGGCCAACACCTGCACACCGGAATTTAGCGGGTCACCAAACAGATCTTCCGGAAGACGGTCGGAATTTTTTAACTCTTTTGCATATAAACGAAAATCAACACTATATATTCTGCCATACGCACGAAAACCGACCTCAACACACAACAATGTCAAACATGCAGAGGCAATAGCTAAAATTACTTGATGTCTCATTGTTTTAATGCTTTGAGAAGTTGACTTTTAAACCCTGTATAGTTACTTTCTGAATAAACCAGTCTCGGTGTTCGAGCCAAGATTTCCCTAAGAACTACCGGGCTTCCCTCCACAGAAGAGGGGAGGACGAACAGTTTGCAGTTGGTTAAAAGTTCCTGCTTTTCTTTCCCAAATATATAGCCGGTGAAGATTACTTGGTTCGGGGTTCGTTGTTCGGGGTTCGTTGACAGGTTGTATAATTTTTTAACATATTGATCCGTGTGGCTTGAGCCGCCGGCAAGCACCAGTTTTATGCCTTTCGGTTGAATTTCCTGATAGGCTCGGATGATCCACTCGATACGTTTTTCCGGTACGAACCTGCCCAAATAGAGAATATAATCATTGCCTCTCAGGCCATATTTGTTTGTAATAATTTCCGGATTAATCTTTTGGAATGGCTTGATATCTGGTAGATCAAGAATACAGACGCGTTTATATTTTTCTTGCAGATATTGTTGCAAGTCTTCTGATGCGGCAACGAGTACATCTGCTGTTTTAGACCCAATCCATTCACCCAGCTTCAATACAAACCGGGCAACCGGACCCCATTTATCCCGTTTCCATTCAAGCGTATGGATCGTGACTATAATTTTTTTCCCAAACATCTTCGGAATCCAGCAAAAGAGTGCCGGGCCGCTGGCGTGATACCAAACAGTGTCTGATATGGTTAATAGTGAGTGGAGGGTGGAAAATAGTGAATGGAAGAATGCATCAAAATGCTTGGTGTTGATGGTCGGGATATGAATAAGCCGGATGCCTTTATATTCTTTCAGGGTTTTCGGTGTTGCCCAGCTGCGGACATAACAGTCAATTTTTTTACCATGTTTTATTAGTGATAATGCTTTGTTTTCCGCATAAAACTCCACGCCGCTTGTGCCCGCAAATTCCGTAGGCATTCCTTTCATACCGACTATGGCAATATGTTTACTGCTGCTCCAAACGTTTTTCATTTATTTGTGCAAGACTTCCTGGCGGGGGAAGTGTTGTTACGGACACCGCTCGGCATGCTTCTCTGGCAAATTCATTCCGGAAACATGATTCTAATGCTTCTTCAGCTTTGTCTTCCTTGTGCAGAGAGTGGTACAACGATGCCAACTCGATATAATAGTCACTCAAGCCGGGTTGGAGCGTGTTTGCGGCTTTCCATAAAACTTCTGTCCGTCCGGGGTCGTCTTTTATATGAAGAAGGCCCGCAACATAAAAAGCCCGCGCAAATCGGATTTCATGTATGTGTCTGCTGTCAAACAACAGGCTAAATATTTTTGAGTCAAAAATCTGAATTTCTTCTTCCGTAAATGGAAGCGCCTTATCTACAGCTTGTTTATGCTCCGGCAACATATACATATACATATGGTGTGTCATTTGTTCGGAAATTTTACTATGGCTGCCGGTTTTCGTTAATAAATCCATGTATTTTTGGCGTTCAGATTCGTTTTTCGGATCAAATCGCAGTCCTTTAGAATAATACTCATCAGCTTTTTCGTTTTGTCCTGCCGCCTCAAGCGTGCGAGCGGTGGAAAAAATTATCGGTGCGTTTTCTTTGTGGAAAAATTCAAGCAGAGACAGAGCCGTCCGGTCCGGTTCATTCTTTTTATCCTCCAGATCTTCCAGATATCCCTCTGCTTTATACCGTACCTGCGGTGCCAGAAAAAAGAGCATTCTTTTGTTGTCCGTAAACGAATCTGCAACCAAATCAAACATTGTAACAACATAAAAAAATCCAAGAAAAATGACGGGGAAATAGAAGGTGGCCGGTTGGCCATTTTCCGTATTTTTGTTTTTGGAAACAGACGCCAGTACAACGCCTGCTGTTGCCCACCAAAGAAGCTGTATAAGATAAAAATTAAATACATAATCGGTAAGCCCCAAAACAAAAACGGCAGCCAGGCTCCATGCTAATCCGTGTGAATAAATAGATGCAGCAACCTTGTGTTTGAAATAGTGGTAAAAAACAGAAATAATCACCAGGACAAGTCCTGCTGTTCCCGCAATTCCTGTTTCAGACATCGTTTCCAAAATAACATTGTGGGCATACCAGGAATTGGCCTGCGGGTTTTCCTGCAGCCGTTTTGAGGTAAGATAAAATGTGCCGGGACCGCTCCCGAGCAACGGTTTTTCCAAAAATGACACAAGGGCCTGGCGCCAATATTCTATTCTTCCGTCAGAACCATATGCCCCTTTATTATATTGAGGCTTGAGCGCGTCTGGAACGTAACTTCCGTATCCTCCCCAAATAATTGCGGCCGTTGCCAGAATAATAAGCAAGATTGAAATAGGTAGACTTATTTTTCGCATTCGTTTTGTAGACAAAGAAATAACCATCACAAGTGCTCCGGCTAAAAAAATTCCTACTCGTGACAGCGAAAAAAGTACGCCCAAAAGAGCAAAACCGGCTATTGCTGCGTGTTTTTTCTTTTTTTGGTGAAGATATAAAACCAGGCTGAGTGGAATGACAAAGAACAATATGTCAATAATGTGATTGTGTCCGTATGCGGTCGTCACTAGGTTCATGCGCGGGAGCGCTGCGTCTTTAGGAAGAAGTGCCGTAAAAAGTATCGCGGTGCACAGGCTAGCCATTCCAAAAATGAGCAGGGCGCAACTGTAATATTGTGTGTCTTTGCTGTCTGAATAGACAAAAAAAACATAAAATGTCAGTGCGGCCGCCACCGTGCGTACTATGGAATAGAGAGAGTCACCAAGATCTATGGAGGTGGCTGCGCTTATAAATAAAGCACTAAAAAATAAACACCATGGATACATCAATATTCCAGGAAGGTGTCGTTGTTTTGTTGATAAGCTCGCAGCAATCGCAAGCGTTCCAACGGCCACAATTATACCCATGGTGTCCGTTATCATCTGCTTGCCGTCCCCCATAAACAATAAGGCAAAAAGGGACACGAAAAAAAACACTATGTATGGTTTTTTAAACATACCTGTCATATTGTATATCACAAACACCCCCTTGACTCCTCTTCCTTTCTTGTATACATTGTGGACAAGTTATCCACAATACGGTATCCTGTCTTCTGCCCTTCTCTTTATATGGATCTACACAAAATCTGGAGAGCGGCGTTGTCTGAAATTGAGCTGTCCGTATCCAATGCGACGTTCAAGACACAATTCTCCAAAACAAAACTCATCTCCCTTGCTGAAGGGGTTGCCAATGTTGGTGTCCCAAACCCAATGATCCGTACCATGATTGAAACGCGGTATTACTCGCTTGTGAAAAGCGTCCTGGACCACCACACCAAACTAAACACAAGCGTGGTTTTTTCCCTTCTGCAACCTGAGACAAAATTGGGAGATGCCGGCCCGCTCTTTTCCCAAGCAACTCTTGCTCCGTCTGTCGATGCGGCCTCGCTTGCCAAAAGACTGCATGTCCGGCCAGATGCCACGTTTGACACGTTTGCCGTCTCAAGTTCCAACCAGATTGCCTACGCGGCAGCCACTGCCGTTGCCAAAACACCGGGAACTGCATACAACCCGCTGTTTTTCCATGGAGGAGTAGGGGTAGGAAAAACCCATCTCATGCACGCGGTTGCGAATGATCTGCTCTCCAAAAAACCCAATACAAAAATTGTCTACTGTATGGGAGAGGAATTTTTAAACGAAATCATCGAGGCAATCCAAACCAAGACCGCGCGGCAGTTCAAACAAAAATACCGCAGCGCACAACTTCTTCTGGTTGATGATGTCCAGTTTATTGCCGGAAAACAAACTGCCCAGGAAGAATTTTTCCACACCTTCAATGCGGTACACCGAGAGGGCGGCCAGGTGATTCTGACGAGCGACAGGCCACCGGGGGAAATATCCCGGCTTGAGGACCGCCTACGCAGCCGGTTTGAGGGTGGACTCATTGTGGATATCTCCAATCCTGATTTTGAGCTGCGTGTGGCCATTGTCAATCTCAAATCGCAAGCGCTGGGCCTTTCCGTTCCACCCGACGCTTCCCGCATGATTGCAGCAAACCACACGGAGGCACGGGCAATTGAGGGGTTTTTACGGCGTCTTTCAACCGAGCTGTTTGCCGGAAAAGAAATCACCACTGAGCTTGTAGCTACGCTTCTCAAAGTAAAACAGCCCGGGGGAGAGAACCAAAAACTGTCGCGGCGGGTGACACCGCAGGAAATTATGGACGCCGTGTCGGAGCATTTCAGCATTAAAGCATCTGCTCTTAAAGGACAGAAGCGGGACCGTCCTGTTGTCAGGCCCCGGCAGATTATTATGTACCTGTGTAAAAACGAGCTTGGTCTTACTCTTTCCGATGTGGGTGGTTTGTTGGGGGGAAGGGATCACACCACGGTTATGCATGGGGTGGAAACAATAACCAGAGAATTATCAACAAACCAGCGGCTTCGCGACAGCGTGGAGGGGATAAAATCGCGTCTATGGGGAAATGTCTAGTCCCTTATCCACTTATCCACATTTATCCACTGGTTATCCACATATATATCCACAGGGATTTCCACTTATTTTTGTTCTCTTCCTCCTGTTATTGACAAGAAAAAACAAAAACCGTACACTTTTCCACGCTGTTTACTTATTACTATTACTATAAGGAACATATATTATGAAAATCCAAATCCTTCAAGAAAATCTATTGAAATCTCTTTATAGAACAACACGGCTTATATCCGCAAAAACACAACTTCCTGTTCTTCAAAACGTACTGATGAAAACCGATGAAGGGGTAGTAAAAATTGTTGCAACCAACATGGAAACGAGTATTACTACTTATTCCAGAGCGAGAGTGGAAAAGGATGGAGAAGTGTGTGTGTCAGCGAAGCTGTTGAGCGAGCTTGTGTCGACACTGCCGGCCGAGACAATTACTCTTGAGGCGAAAGAGGGGGCACTGTCAGTAAGTGGCACACATACGCGGGCACTTTTGCCGGGCGTTCCTCCTGCAGAGTTTCCTCCCGTTGAGATAGAGAAAAATAAAAAAACTGAAAAAATAGGAAAAGAAGAATTTATAAACGCACTTTCGGGCTTATTATTCTCAAGTGCAACAGACGACGGGAGACCCGTTCTGACCGGGGTTCGCCTGGTTCAGGATAAAAGCGTACTGATAATGGCAGCAACAGATGGGTACAGGCTTTCGGTTAAAACGATACCCATCGGGAAAATTGCACCGGAGGAAGGAATTACTGTACCAGCAAAGGCGCTGGGGGAAGTAGTGAAGATCGTTCAGGAGGAGAAAGAGGAAAAAGAAATAGGGATTGATTTTTCGGACAAAGCCAAAGCGGTGTTTGTAATAGGGGAGACAACCGTCGTGACGCGGCTTTTGGAAGGAGAGTATCCTCCATATGAAAAAATTATCCCTAAAAATCACAATACCCGGGCGTTTGTAGAGACGGACCCGTTTAAAAGGGCCGTAAAATCTGCCGCACTATTTGCACGCGACTCGGCCAATATTATCCGGTTTCATGTTGGGGGCGGGTTAATAACCATATCTGCCAACACCCCGCAGGTGGGGGAAAACACCGTGACGGTTGAGGCAGATATTGATGGGGAAGATGCGGATATTGCGTTCAACGGCCGGTTTCTGAACGACTTTCTGTCAAATTTTAAAGAGGAACGGTTTGTGTTCGAGATGACAGGCTCACTCAATCCCGGGGTGTTCAAGCCCGTCGACGACGACTCCTATTTCCACATCATTATGCCGGTGAGAGTACAAAACTAATGGCCTTTATATATATCCGGCGGCAGGGATCTTTCAAAAACACTTGGTGGCAAATTGACAGGGTCACCCAAAAACCATAGAGGGCCATCCTTTTCTGCCAAAAAAAGTCCGTATTCCGGCACATAAGAAGGTGTAAAAAATACATCAAGACCACCGGGCACAACTATGCTATATAAATGAAAAACCTTTTGCGTATCCGGCGGATTTATACCCGATATTTCAATTGTTGGTTCATCAGACCCCCTGACAACAGTGGGGTCCATAAGTATGAAGCCTTTTTTTGCGGGTGCAACAACAACGGACCCGCCGGCTGATACCATGGAATATGCAGGGCCGAACGATCTGTTTGAAACGATATATGTCTCAACACCCACGGTATCCGTAAACGCTACAAATGACCCATCGCCGGAGATTGCCGCCGAGGGTAAAAACGGTATATTTTCCCTGAGGGGCACAACCGATTTTTTGGAGAACTCATGAAGTAAAACGGCGTACGACGACCCATTCTGGATGGACAACACAGCATAACCGTTTTTGGGATCCAGAGCCGTTTTTTTGATTGTTCCCGTCGGGGAAATTCCAGCATCAGCAAACGATTCATTTTCGATAGAATAGAGACCGAGCTTGTCCTGCAAACGCACATATATGCGTCCATCCGATAATAAGCCAAGAGGTTCCCCGGGAACAACAACCGCCTCTTGTTTGAGAGGAGGGGTAAAGATGTACCAATTTGAGCCGGCAAGAAACAGCCCCTTGCCGTCCGGAAGCCAAAACCCCTTTTCAATATCTGCCGGAAAGGCCGTTTTCATCCGGTAGGTTTTGATTTCGCGTATCTGGTTGCCAATTGCATAATATGCGTGCTGGCCGTCCCCCCCTGCGAGAATTGCTCCGGGCTCGGTAAGAAGAGGAAAAAGGGAAAGGGTGGAAGACTCGGGGACAAAAGCGGGTTTTACTACAATAGGCTGGTCAGAAGCAGAAACGGTCAGAGACTGTTCGACGGAAGCATACCCCGGCGCATCGATATCCAAATGATATGTACCCGGGGGAAGATTGGTGGTGTAGGGGAGACTATGAGGCCCGTCTTTGTCTATGTAGAGTTTTGCCCCGGCCACAGGCGAAGCAATTTCAACTTTTGTTCCCTTCTCTCTTAAGGATAACCCCGCAGTCATTTTTTCCACAAGAGAAGATATAATCATGAGTATAATTATAAATGCGCCGACGACAAGTATTTTTTTATTCATATATTTAGCAGCCCTTCGCTGCGTTTATTACTTCCTGCAAAAAGCCTTCACCAGGATCGTCTTTGTATGGTGATAACTGGAAATGGCCATAAATTTTTGATGCCGGAATATTGAATGTGTCCATCATCCAGCACACATTGTCCATTAACCGGTTAAATTGATCTGGTGTTGGATGGCCTCTTCCGTTTCCGTCCGGGGAATCATCAAAATATGCTCCAGCAACCTCGTTGTTTAGAGCAAGGTTGTTGTATGAGCCGCCTACGCACCAAGCCAGCTCCGACTGCGGACCCTTTTCGTCCCCCGTCCAAAGGTATTGCATCTGATAAGTGTCGTTTGTGTCTGTGGCAAATTGGCACGTAAGACCCCGTGATATAAGAGTGTCTCTCGTTAATCGGTTTCCATCATCATTTGCATATCCTCCACTCCAATGTATGACAATTATTGATGGGTTTATGCAAAATCCGGTCTTTGGCTCTTCGATTATTTGCCGTTCCGCAGGAGGATACCAGAGTTCATCGCCGATCCCCTGACATCTGAAGCCCATACCGACGGACGGTTCGCATACGTCGGTTGTGGCGGATTTAGCTGTCACCCCGCCGGTTGGGTCGTCGTCCGGTGTCGGGGAAGATACCGACAAGGTAAAAATGACCTGTGCGTTTGTTTCGTTTACCTGAACGCTGTATGTGCATTTAGCAGTCTGTCCGGCCGCAAGACTGTTTGGGCATCCGCCACCGGAAACAGTGAGAGATGTAACACCGTTTGAAGAGACAAGGTTTGCGTTAACATTCACATAGATAGGGTTTAGGGCAACATCTTTTGCGGTAATAGTTACGGTGTACGTGATGGTTTGAGGAAGCGCTGCATCACACGAAATTTGGGTGGTTGACGGGTTTAGTTCCACCCCAATATATTTTGATTCATCCAATCCTCTGCCCGTGATATCTCTAGGATCTGTCAATAGGGCAGTATTTACAACAAGTCCCTTGTGAAACACCGTCCTTCCACCCGGCATTCCAGGAATATCGACACCAATGTCTCCCGTAAATGCGCTTGCAAATGGGAGTAGAACGATAAGTAATGGCCACAACCAGAGAGGAATTTTTTGTTTTGGAGCAGGACGGACCCCAAACGCGTTTAATAGCCCGCCTTCAACTGCCTGATATTTACTTGGGAACATCTCCTTGATTTTTGTAAAAGCGCTCTTGAAAAATTTAATTATTTCGGGGGCAAAGGAAATGATGGTGGTAACCAGACCCACTACCGGAGTAAACACGGTTCCAATTACGGCATTGAGTCCAAGTTTGACAGCAAGTTTTTTCACCCCAGCCCATAACGTTTTAAGCCCGAGTTTTCCCGCAACCCATAACGCAGCCTTTTTTGCCCCTGTTTTTATAGAATTCCACACAACAATAAAGCCGGTTTTTTCTGCTGCTTTTATTCCGGCTTTTCTGACGATTTTTTTCTCTATCCAATGAAACCCGTCGTGGAGAAGTTCAAGAACGGAATTGTGCGGCTGGTGGGCGTGGACTGTGGCCGCTTCGACTTTTTGAGCAACCGCCTCAATTGTTGGCTCCTTTGGTTTTTCGTAGTGAACCGGATGGGGGTAGTGGGGCGGGTGATGGATTTTCGATTCATCATGTTTCCAAATTTCGGGAAACATTGCCCGATCTGACACGATAATTTTTCCGTCTTTTCCGATAATCAGATTCTGCCGGGCATCCGCGGCAAAAATATCCGTCATTTCTTTTTGAAGAAGCGGATTGACGTTGCCGCCAACAACACCGTTCACAAGATCAGTGACAACGCCGAGGGCCTGTTGCGGTGATTGGCGGGTTTGCAGGTCGTTATGGACATATTCTTTGATGAGCCCTGCGGCGACCCCGCCGACCCGCTCGGTGAGCGCAGCAAAACTCTGCTCGGTGTCAGTGAGAGCTTGAAGCGACTCTTTTATGGCGGCGGTTAAAGTTGCCGCTTTTTGGACAGGGGTCAGCGCGTTGAATTGTTCGTCAAGACGGGACGCGAACAGTTTTTGGTCAGCTGATGCCCCGGCACGCTCGGCGATTGCAGAAAAAATATGGGTATCAGCCGCAAAGCCGCCCCCGTCCGGAATTCCTTTTATAGACAGTTCTTCTTTTCTAGCATCGGATGCAGCACGTTTGGCAATTTCGTCGTCAGTCAGGTTTTTATATTTTGCAGCTACCTGTTCATATGAAAGGATAAACAACGCTGGGTTAACCGGGCCGTCGTCCGGTTCTTTTGCAACAAGTCTTTTAAATGCCTTTTCGTACGTTTCTTTTTCCTGTCTAATTTCTTCTTTGGTTTGTTTTTTTGGAGGCTCCCAAGATGTAAATTGCCCTTCGTGATGTGCCACACGGGCAGCAATATCCTGTTCCCTTTCCTGTCTTTGTAAAAATTGTTCCTGGGTCTCGCCCTCATCAAGAGTTTGGCGCAGAGTATTCACCAATCCACGAACATTCAGCTCGGCGCGCTTATTGTATTGTGCCTGACTTGTTGACTCCTGTGCGTCCGCAGCGTCCCGCTTCTCAAAAAGGTCTATGAATGTTGCGTACTGTTCTTCAGTAGAAAAACCAATGCCGGCGCGGCGCAAGCCTCTACCCATGCTTTCAGCACGCCGTCTCTCTTTTGATTTTTTCGCAAGCTCATGTGCCTCAACAAGCTCATTCACCCTGCCTTGCTCTATTGTATTGACGATTTCTTCCTCTTTTTCTTTCGTCACTCCAAGTTTTCTGGTACACTCAATATGAAATTGATCCAGCGCCTGTTGGAATTTTGGATCATCAAGAGACCATGTCGCCCCGTTTTGTTCCACCAGTATTTCGAGCATTTTTCGTGCCCAATCCGCATCGATATCATTGAAAAAAATAATATCTTTCAGGAGATATTCCTTGTTTTTGGGAAATGAAGATTGTGTACTGTCTGCCATAGTCAGGTGTTATTTTTGCCCCCCACCTCCTCAACCGTGAAAATCGGGCGGGGAGGGGAGTTTGTTGTATGCTCTTCAATCCGTATTGTACCGCTTTGGGGGGCCGGTGTCGCCTTTGGTGCATCTGCCTGCGGCGGGGCAGAAAATACGGGCTCTGACCGCATCATCGGCCGCTGTTCTGGTGGGCTTTCCGGATCGGTATTCGTGACGATGGGAACAGCTGCCTTTTCTACTGCTTTTTCCGCCTCTCTTATTTTGGCCTGCCGTAACTCTTCCACTGTCTGCGTTTTTTCCTCCTCCATCAGTTTTAGTGAGGAAGCTTTTCTGGCATCCTCACGCATTTTCAGTTCCTGCGGCTTTGTGGTGCATACAGCATGTTCCTCGGGGCTTGCAATGACACGGATGGCGGCGTGTGCGGGCCCTGCAAAAAACAACCCCTCGCCGACGTCGCTAGACAAGAGAAGATGCTTTTCACCCTCGGACAGGTAAAATGTGTTCGCCACTTTTTCGATGGAAGCTGCCGACTGCTTGAGAAGAATCTGGATGGATGAGTTTTGGATGATTGCCCGTCCGATATCCTGTGAAAGAAAATCTTCCACATCCTGCGTGATGGTGGTCACGCCCAGATAGTATTTGCGCGCACGTTTGGCAATAGAATTCAAGAAGTTTGCCGAATCCGGAAAACGCATCATGTACCAGGCCTCATCAACAACGAGGAGCCGCCGCTTCGGGTTTTTGCGCACCCGGTTCCAGATAAAATCAAGGATAAGATACATGGCGATGGGTCGCAGTTCCTCCTCAAGATCCCTTATGGAGAAAACGGTCAGCTGGTTGTTGATGTGCACGTTTGTCTGGGCATCGAATATCCCCACCATGCTGCCCCGTACAAATTTTTCAATACGGTCTGCCAAGCCGCGCGAAATAGCATCCTCCATGCCGATGAGGGTCTTGTAGAGGTCCTCGACAAGCGGAGGTTCCTTGGTCTGGGTTTCCGGGTCGGGTGTTATGCCTTTTTGTTTGTAGGAGAGAATAAGCGCTCTGTCCAGAATTGCATCTTCCGTGGCAGACAGCTGTCCCATGATGACACGGAAAAACCCGTGCAGCGAAAGGATTTTTTGGTTCAGTTCGCTTATCTTTTCCCGGCTGCGCATCACAGACAGGTCAAACGGATTAATTTTGGTTTCCGCACCGAACTGGAATTTGATGTACTCGCCCCCGACGGTTTTGGCAAGCGCCTCATACTCATTCTCCGGGTCAATCACGATGACTTCCGTGTCAAACATCATGCTGCGGATGATTTCAAGTTTGATGGTGTATGATTTTCCCGACCCGGATTTGCCGAATACGACCATATTGGCATTTTCAAGCGTATAGCGGTCAAAGATGACAAGGGACTCGTTGCCTTCGTTGATGCCGTAGAGGATTCCTTCGTTGGCGGTCAGTTCGCTTGTGGTAAACGGAAATGTGGTGGCAAGGGACGTCGTATCCATGTTGCGGGTAATCACCATCCGGTCTTGGCCCATAGGGAGAGTTGTTTTGAATGCTTCCTCCATCTGGAGGACCGCTTTTTTGGAAACGATCAGAAGGCTACCGAGCGTAGCCTCCACCTGTTTGCTGGTTTTATTGAGGTCTTCAAGGGTCCGGGAGGGAATGGTTACGTAGAGCCCGAACTGGAAAAACCTCTCCGATCCTTTGGCGAGTTCCTGCTGAAGGGCAAGCGCATCCTCAAGAGCTACCTGTACCGACGGTTCAATGACTTTTCCCCGTTTAAAGTCGGACTGGATCGTTGCCTCCATTTCGCCGACTTTCCGTTTCAGGTTTTCCAGAACTTCCTCGCTTTTGGTAGGGTAGACGAACATGGAAATATTGAGCGTATGGTTAAACGAAATAAGCGGCTCAAGCCAGTTGGCGTTGACAAATCTGGGGTAGCCTGCCACGAACAGGCTGCGGAAATACCAGTCACCGATTTTCAGATAATCAAAATCCACTTCAATGGAAGCCGGCGCAATGATGTCTTTTGTGGTGAGCGGCCCGGTTACCTCATTGTGAACAGGTTCATTTTTTGGCATCGGATTCAAAAATGTGGCAACAAACGATTTTGCGTCCATAGTTACAAGCCTGTCGGCTGCGTTGTTTTTATGGTTTCTGCCGCGTGTTCCGGTGCAGGCTGGCCCGGATTATAGATCGTGAAAAACAATTTGAGGAGGGCGTCCGAATCAAGCATTTTTGCCTTGAGGCCTATGCGCGACAGAAGCCTCGTGATGTGATCCCTCTTTGGTGCAAGAACGGTGTTTGCCCGTTCGATAATATAGTTTTGTTCAAATGGGAGCCCCTTTTTGCGGCTGCCGAACAGGACCTGTGTGGATGCTCCCAGCTCAAGTGATGAAAAAGGAATAATGATATAGAATTTTTTGTCCAATACATCCTTTTCTTTGACTGTTGAAGCAATAAACTGCCGGTAGGAGTGGATGTTGTTTTTCAGTTTTGGATTATCTTCACGGTCTTCCTGATCCTCCAGAAGCCGCAGGTATGAAGAAATGTCTTTCTGCTGGGTCATGATAAAAATTTGTATGGGAAACGACAGGGAATTGAGCAGGCCTGCGTACGCGTATATAATAGCATCCTGTTCTTTTTCGGATAATAATCCGAAATTGACGGCAGTTGCCGATATCGTTGTCGAGCAGGACCCGTCTGAAAATACCGCAATACCGTCGACGATATCGACGATCTCAATGAATTTCTGTGTTGATGACCTGATCGGAACAACTTGTGCGTTCATGAATTTTTCCGTTAAATGTTCGGCGCACCGAAAATCTGTTTTTCAAGCTTTTCTCGTGAAAGCTCTTTCTGGCTTTTAGCAACAACTTCTACGGCAGGAACGACAGATCCGTTGAGAGTAATCTGCATACGGTCAAACACATACCGGTTTCTGGGATCTTCAACCTCCACAAAATATGTGTTGTTCGGCAAGGGGGTTGATGCGGCAAACTGACCGAGTTTATTGGTTTTGAGAGCTCTGACCGGTATGTCCTCTTTATCCCGGACAGTCACCAGAACGCCGGGAAGGAGATTACCCGTATTGTCTTTGATGATGCCCGTGACAACGTTTGGAAACGTCGTGAGCCGTGGAAGGCCTGCCCTGACTGCTGCATCCGCAGTGATGATCTTGACGGTCGGACCTTTGGCTGGAGCGGTTGTTGTGCCTGCATACATTGGTGCTGCCGGAGCGGGTGCCGTCTCTACCTTTTCGAGTTTGTTTTTGAGAGCGGCCAGCTCCTTCTGCATCTGGTCCCGTTCGGACAGCACAACCGTTAACTGCTTTTGCAGTTCCACTATCCGGTCCTCTGATGCCGTTTTTTTGGATAACTCGCCTTGAAGTCCCTCAAGTTTTGATTCCAGCTCTTTGGTTTTTTCTGCTGCCGCCTCTATTTTTGCCTCTGTTTGCTCCTGTTCGCTGGTTGTGGGTTCCGGTGTTTGGGGGACTGTCTGTCCTACTCCTTTATACGGGAGAGGCGCGTGTGCAACATCTTCTGTTTGCTGCACACCCTGTCCCGTAATAGATGGGGTTGTCATGTGGCCAAACATTTCAGGGATGGTTTGTGGTTTTGGCGCGGGTTGTTTTGGTGCAGGTGGGGCTACAGGTGGTTGGGTTCTTTTCGATGACGATTTGATACTGAAAAGTGTTGAAAACCACCCAAATAATGATAGGCCGGCCGGTCGAGTTTTTGGCTTGATATTCGATGACAAAATCGCAGGCGGCGCTGCAGGCGGTTGGACAGGCGCCTTGGTATGTTCCTGTTTTGGTGTCGGGGGAGGCTGTGGTTTTGGTGGGGCGGTCAGAGGAGGCGGTGCACCCACCGATGGCTGTGTATGCGTTGCGGCGGGTTGGTTTTTTGACGGGGCAGCTGTTTTTTCCCTCTGCCACACATACAGCGTGGGGCTGTAGATACTTTTAATGAATGAAAAAAACCACACATCCATTGGCCGCTCCTCAACCGGAACAAATGCGAACCCAAATCCTAAAAGCAGTGTTGCGACACCCAGGGGTAAGCCCAAAAATACCGGCAGAGGGGATTTGTAGAAAATATAGCCGAACAGTGCACCGCCGGCTAAATATGCAAACTGCTTGATGGTCATGTCGCCGATAAGCCTGAATTGAAATGTCGTGACATTTTGAGGGACAGGATGTTGTTCCATAGGTGTGTCCATTGTAAACGCCAACGTCATTATGATCAACTATAAAAAAGCGGATCAGGATCGTGAAAACTACCAATTTTTCTTTTCACGGCGCGGACACCAAGTGTGATATCATAAATGCATGGAATCGAGGTTCACGATTGTTGAGATTAAAAACGCACGCTCCAGCGAGGAAACACCGGCTGCCATGGAGCAGGTATTTGCGGCACTGGGATCCGGTGGATCCCATGGTCTTTTGTCGTTCTTTTTTGGTGGGCACAGCAGCTGGTATGCATTTGAAATAGTCTCGATCAATTCGGGTATTCATTTTCTGATTGCTATGGAACCAAAAAGCGCCGCATACATGGAGTCTCAGATGACCGCACAATACCCGAAGCTGGTGTTTTCCCCGGTCAACGATTATGTGCCTGGGTTACTGGAGCACCCGCATGACTCAAGCCAGCTCGTGTTTACCAGTGCGTATTATTATCCGTTAAAAACCCATAAAGAGGTAAAAGACCTTGATCTTCTGGCGGGCGTGTTGGGCCATATGGCCAAATTACCTGCAGGTGATGCGCTTGCCCTTCAAATTCGTATTACGCCGGCAGGGCACACATGGCAGCACGGCGTGTATACAATGATAGCAAAAGGCGTCCCGGACCCAATAAACCCCATACACACAAAACCGTTCCCGCAAGCCCGCCTCATTGAATCGAAAGCCACCCAGACCGGGTTTGTGGCATCCGTGAGAATTTTGGGCGTAAGCAGTGACATGGTGCGGGCAAAATCCCTCGTGTCCGGGTTTGCCGGAGCTTTCGGTGTGTATTCGCTTGGGGACGGGAACGGACTCACCCCCAAAAAGCCTGCGTTCTGGCAGGGGGCAGCAAGCATTGAAAAGGCATTTCTCGATCGAAGCCACAGACTGACGCCGCGCTATCAGATATTTTCAGCCGGCGAACTTGCCAGCATGTGGCACCCGCCCGGTCTTTCCTTGAGCGGCATCAAAAATATTGCATGGGAATCAAGTCTCACAAGTGAGGCGCCGGAGAATTTGCCGATTTCAACGGAGAATGATGATGAAAAGAAAGAGATTAATTTTTTTGCGCGTACGGAATACAAAAATAAGGTGGCCACGTTTGGCATAAAGAGAGAAGACAGACGCAAGCACCTGTATATCGTCGGGAAAACAGGCACAGGAAAATCAACCGTCATTGCAAATATGGTTATTAACGACATGCGAAACGGTGAGGGTATGGCAATTATTGACCCGCATGGAGATCTGACGAACGTCCTATTGGATTATATCCCGTCATACCGGATCAACGATGTTGCCTATCTTGACCCCTCCGACACGGAGTATCCGTTCCACATCAACCCCTTGGAAGTTAAAAATCAGGTATACCGCGAACTGGTCGCCTCCGGTATCGTATCGATTTTCTATAAACTCTACCATTATTCCTGGGGACCGCGTCTTGAGTATATTCTGCGAAATACGATTCTCACGCTTCTTTCCATGCCCAATTCGACCCTGTTGGGCATTCCCGAACTTCTGACCAACGACAAATTCCGCATGAAAGCCGTTGAAAAGATTTCCGATCCGGTTTTGAAAAATTACTGGGCGTACGAGTTTAATAAGATGAGCGAAAAGATGAGAAGCGAGGCGGTATCTCCCATTCTTAATAAGGTCGGCCAGTTTCTTTCCTCCCAAACAATCAGAAACATCGTGGGGACCCCCACATCGACAATTGATCTTGAAGAGATGATGAACCAGGGGAAAATAGTACTCGTCAACCTGTCGCAGGGAAAGCTCGGTGAGGACAACAGTGCACTGCTGGGGGCCATGATTATTACCAAGATCCAGCTGGCGGCTATGAACCGCGTCTACCAGCAGGAGGCAAACCGCCGCGATTTTTTCCTGTACGTGGACGAGTTTCAGAATTTTGCCACCCAGTCATTTATCAAAATTTTATCCGAAGCACGCAAATACCGCCTGAACTTGACTCTGGCCAATCAGTACATCGGCCAGATTGATGAGGATATCCAGAACGCGATTTTCGGCAATGCCGGATCTCTTGTGTCATTCGGCGTGGGCGCAACAGATGCCAGACCTCTGTCGCGTGAATTCGGGGAAAAATTTACCGAAGATGAGCTGGTTGGTCTTGGCAATTATCAGGTCGTCATGAAGCTCTCAATCGACAATCATACCTCAAATCCGTTTTCTGCAACAACGCTTCCACTCCCGCGCGCCCACAACCAGAACAGGGAAAAAGTGATCAAAAACAGCCGCGAGCGCTTCGCAAAGAGAGTGAGTGGTTAGTAGCCAGTGGTCGGTAGTAGGTAGTTAGTAGTAAAATGCTGTGTATGAATAATCCACTAACCACCAACCACCAACCACGAACCAAAGTTGGTTTATTCGGTGGTGTGTTTAATCCGCCCCACATCGGACACCAGCTTATTGCCCGGCAGATTCTGGATTATACGGACGTGGACGAAATCTGGTACCTGCCGAATTTTGGCCAAAGCCCGCCAAAGCCACACGTAGCCCCACCGGAGGACAGAATTGCCATGGTAAAATTTCTTGAGTTTGACCGCGCGAAGGTTTCAACCATCGAAATAGACAACCGGCTTGACGGAAAAACCTTTCACCTGTTGCCTTTTTTACCTAAAAATTATACGTATGTTTTTATCATGGGTAGCGACTGGCTTGCCGGGTTTACTGCGTGGGACCGGTGGGAAGAGCTATTGCAAAAACTGCCTTTTTATGTGTTTCCCCGAAACGGCTATCCATGCGAACCATTGCAGAACGGTATGACGGAAGTAAAGCATCAGGATCTTGTGGTCACCAATCTGTCTTCAACCATGATAAGAAACAGGATTGCCCAAGGCCTGTCTATTGCGGGCTTTGTGCCGCCCGGGGTGGAGGAGTATATTAATAAAAACAAGTTGTATGGTAAGGGGTAATTGGTTATGGGTAATGAGAAGGCAGATAAAATAGAATCATTTATCTGGGAAACTTTTCAAAAGGCGGGGTTTACGAACGCCGTGATCGGAGTGTCCGGCGGGGTGGATTCGGCGGTTTCCTGCGCGCTCTCGGTCCGTGCCCTGGGTAAAGAAAACGTCTATCCGGTTCTTATGCCCTATGGGATGGCCAGCATGGAAGGCACGCTGGACGGCATGAATTTCGTACAGGGGTTGGGGATTCTGATAGGAAACATGACACGTTTTGATATAAAACCCGCAGTTGACTCATTCGAGAAAGCGCTCGGACCGCTGGACAATGCCCGCCGGGGGAACATGATAGCCCGCGCCCGCATGATTGTCTTATTTGACCAGGCAAAAAAAAGAAAGGCTCTAGTTGTTGGCACGGAAAACAAAAGCGAGCACCTGTTGGGGTACTTTACGCGGTTTGGCGATGAGGCAAGTGATGTGGAGCCGCTTCGCAATTTCTATAAGTCAGACGTATATGAACTGGCTCAATTTTTGGAAATACCCGAAAATATTTTGAAAAAAGCCCCGACTGCAGGGCTATGGGCCGGCCAAACCGACGAAGGAGAGTTTGGTTTTAGTTACCAGGATGCAGACAAAATATTGGCCTTATATTACGATCAGAAAAAGTCCATTGAAGATATCATTAAAACCGGAATCTCAAGAGAAACTGTTGAAAAAGTCGCAAGAAGGGTAGAGGAGAACACATTCAAACATAATCTTCCTTACGTTCTCAGCTCTTAACGTATAATCCAACACCCCTCCTTGCCACCAGCCTCTATTAATTGTTGTGTGGGCATTGTCCTGCTATACTGTATCAGCTATGACACTTGATGAAGCAGTATCCGGATGGTTGAATAGCGCAGAAAGGAATCTGGAGACAGCCCGCAGTATGCTTGACAGCAAGCATTATGATTGGGCTTTGTTTATCGGGCAGCTATCTCTGGAAAAATTATTGAAAGGGCTCGTGACTAAAACAACGGGAGAGCCTCCTCCGTTTACCCATGATTTGGTCAAATTAGCGCTTTTGGCAGGGACGGAACTCACCCAGGCACAGAAAGATGAACTGGCAATAATAACAAGATTTCATCTGGCAGCAAGATATGATGATGTAAAAGAAAAGTTTTATCACCAGGCAACTCCGGATTTTTCCAAAAAATGGATGGAAACAATTGAGGGATATTTTCTATGGTTCAAAAAACATTATTAACGGATACACCTGAAAACCTGATCAAAAAATATGCAGACGTTCTTCGCGTTTTTGGTTATTCAGTAGACCGGATGATTTTATTCGGATCATACGCATCAGGGAAAAATAAACCATGGAGTGATGTGGATGTGTGTGTCGTATCGAGGCAATTCGGAAAACGGGGGTTTCAGGAAGGAATGGATTTGGCAGCATTGGCTACCCGGGTAGACTCCATGATTCAGCCCCATCCATATCACCCGGATGATCTCAATGATCCGTATGATCCGCTTGCAAAAGAAATCCGCACCCATGGCCGGAAAATCATATAACGACTATTACCCTGAATCCCGAATCAATTACCCATCACCCATTACCAATTACCCGCCGGGCTTGCCACCCACCCCCAAAGAGAGGTACAATTTTCCCGGGTATGCAAAAGACAATTCTTAACTACCGTATTATCATTGAGCCAGATGTGCAAACCGGAACAAAAAAGCCGGGATTTACTGCGCAGTGTTCGACACTTGGAATAGCCGACGATGGCGACACGGTGGAAGAAGCGCTTACCAATATCCGTGGAGCAATCCAGGCGTATGTAGATTGCCTCATTGAAGACGGTCAGCCGGTACCGCGGGACCGGACAGAAAAAGATATTGTCACAAGCACACAAATTGAAATCCCCAACAATGTGCAGTTTGCGTTTTGAATTCGTATGCCAAAACTGCCCCAAGTCAAACCCCGACACATTGAGAAAATACTGCTGAAACATGGATTTTCTTCACGCACAACCAAAAGTTCGCATGTAGTATTTTAGCATCCGGATGGCAGGCGCACTGTTGTCCCGGGTTATAATAGGCCTGTGAGAGTCGGTACACTACGGTCAATCCTTAATCAGGCATACATAACACCCGAGCAATACATTCAAGAATTGTAAAACCCAATCCCTTTTGATCAATCATCCATTAACTACCCGCCAGTTACCCATCACCCATCACCAATTACCCGCCGGTCTTGCCACCCACCCCCAAAGAGAGGTACAATTTTGAGGTATGGCAATACAGGAACAAACACCAAAATCTAAACCGGGATCAGAATCAAAACCGAAAGCTCAGCTAATTGGGCAGGAAGAATTGACAAAACAAGTGGAAAGAGAAGTTGATAAAAAGAGAGCAAAGAGAAAAAAGAGGACGAAAGATGAAGATGAGATATGGGCAAAAGATAAATTTGCCAAACTGAAACAGAATACTTCACCCGAAGCCCTGGCTGAACTCATTCAACTGGAGGAAGCAAGCAGGATCATTCAAGCGAACCAAAACAAAGTCAACAAATTTCTTCCGAAAGATAAGCCTCTTGAATCCGAAGCTGCTGCCACCATACTGGCTGATATTGCCGAATCGGGATTAGAAAATAATAAATATTATATTTTGGCCAAAGCTGCTCAGCTGCAATCAACAATGCAGTTGGGGGACGCACAAGCAATGGAAGTGCTTGGACATCTGCGCGAGACATCTATGGAATTGTTTGAGATTCCCAAAGATGCTGCAGCCAATTATCATACATGGAAAGATACTGAGAAAAATGAACAGTATGAAGCGTATGTAGCGATACAAACGGGTGCTCGGGTAGAAGGGCGTCAAGGTATGATGATGGCCAGAACGGTTGTAGCAGAAGAAGTGAAATTTGACGAAGGGGATTATGCATCGGATTGGGGAAAAGAGAAAGCCAGAGAGCTTAGGCGTCGTCTGGAACGTATGCCCGAATTGGCAAGCGATGCAGGAGAACTGAAGAAAATGCAAAACACCTTAAGTGCCGAAGACGTGCGCCCAGAAGCTGAAAACGATGTACGTGAAATCATTAAGAAGCTGAGACAAATGGAGATAAAAGCACAGAAAGAAATTGCCGGTTTTCCAAGAGATTTGGAAAACAGATGGGGCAGTATTAAGTCAAACTTCCGCAATATCAATGAAGAATATGGCAACATGAGAGACAGGATCAAAGCTCACTTTATTACACAAAGTAAAAGCGTTCCAGGAGAAGTAGACGGTTTGCTTGATGACATACTCATTGGACTTGATCCGGGTGATGATCCATCAGCGGTTTCTAGGGTAGACCCAATTGCCTTGAAAGCTCGCCTAGCGAGGCTTATGACTAGTCCGGATTCTGCAGCAGCAGTGAGCGCAGAACAAGGTAATATTAATAGGGCTATAGACGCAATTGAACAGCAGATTGATTTTAACCGTAAGGTTGCATCGCTTGGTATTGATCGTAGACTTGAAATGGTCGGTATAAAAGGAAAAACGGATGAGGATCAACGAATGCTGAAGGTTTATGATTTATTGGGAAACAAAGATGAGTTTATGACAGAGGTCCGGCGTCGGGTGCAGGCAGCCGGTGGAGACAGAGCTCTTGCATCCAGAAATGTTCAACAATATTTTAACGATATTGAGCAAGATACCAAAATGTTGGTAAGAAGACTCTTGGAGGTAGGAGATACCGATTCCGAGGAATATTTTAATCACTTATTTACAAATTTTTATCATGTACCAATTTATTCAAACATTGTGACAGGGTTGACAGGTATTGAAAATAACTTGAAGGATTTAGAGCGTGAAGGAGTAATCCAGAGAGTAAAAGAATTTAAATTTGATTTGAATACAAGGGAATACAATCAGCATGAAATTAATCTTAGTCAGGCCATCGGTGATTTGCGTGAATGGGTGCTGAGTGAAAAAGGGTGGAAGGAATATACGCACAACATTTATATCATGATGCTTGGCCGGGCGGAGATGAAGCAGTACAAGGAGTATACAAAGAACGTCAAGACACAGGAAATTGACCGTCTGCTTGCAGAAAATCCGGAATTGGAAGAGGCCATCCGGCTTCATATGGGGTATCTGCGGGCAGAATATGGTCTCAATGGTTGGAAAACACCGACGCAGGAGATTTATGAAACAAACAAGGATGGCTTAATACCAATTGACGATTATGTCAAAGAAAATCTACTGAATACAGAGATATTAGGAGCCGATGGGAAAAAGGTAAAGCTTAATGAAGCTGATGCAACACGATTGGCAAGTATGGCCCGTGGATTTGTGTTGGGGGTAAATTGGGAAGCGATAGATACCATGGCTTCCGGCGGACCAGTGGGTGGTACGCCTGGACGGTTTACAGGGTTTTTCGGACCAATGGACTCAATAAATGTCAATCGGTATATATTGTACCGCTGGGGAAGTGAATTGCCGGTGCATGAATGGTTGTATACAAGGGTAAAGGGAAAAGGATCGAAGGAAGCGTGGGATGTGCGTCGGGAAATGCTTCGTGCGAAAGAAACTATGAAAGCAAGAGAAACAAAAGAACCGCCCCGAGTTGTGACAGATCAGATGGTGGAGGACGGTATTCCGTTTATTGAGGACACCTATTTGCAGCAAACAGGTGGAGTGAAGATGCGGTGGGGCTGGCGCAAGCAGATGTACGACCATATTTATGCAAAGGGAGGAGACAATAAGGCAGAAATCATTCGGCAATTAATGACAGTAGATTTACATGTAGCAAATCGCCAGATTGAAGATTGGGCTGGTGATCATAAATTCAGTAAAACAGAACGAAATAAATTGCGCGAAATGGTGCTAGAACATCTTCGAGTAATAGCACCGCAGGAATATTTGATTCTTGAAAAAGAATTAACGCGGCATTCTGCCATTTCAAGCCTAGGATTATCAAAAGACGAATTGAGTGCTCGAGTGAAGGATGCAAATAAGGTGACAAATTATTTACTTGCCAGAACGAGAGGTAACCGGGTGATGGTGATGGGCGATATGACGGATGCAGACTGGCAGAAAGTGTTTAGCGGAAATCAAGAGGCAATAGACAAGACAAAGCGATTCATGACGGCAGCACAGAAAACGGCTAAAGCTGCAATTGAAGGAAGTACAGGCATCACATTAGTGGATGGAACAAAATTGACCGCATGGAGGGAGGCTGCATATATCCGTTCATTCCCTACCCATTTAGAGGTAAAACGGAACGCCAACTATTCTAAACTAAAGGGAAGTGTGGTAGACCGTCTGGCAGGAGATAACATGATTATCGCTGATGCATATAAGGAATTTTGGACAGAATTACCAAATGTAATCCGCGATTACAACACTAACCCCAAAAAAGCTATAGCGTCAGACTTTGAAAAAGCAGAGTTGTTGATCCGAAAAGTCCGGGCAGCATATGATATGGTCCACGGGCCGTCAGCCGATCAGCAGGAACGGGCGAGTGATTACCGGATCAGTTATATGCTCGGCATGATGATAGATAAGTATTTTGCGAAATCCCTTACTGCCCGTATGCCTCTTGGTGTAGGTACAGTAGTCGGGAAATTTGACGATTTTTCATCATGGTCAAAGTATGGAATTGGTGATTTGGAATCAGGGCTTCAGTTTGATGAACAAATACACCGCATCTGGAGAGACCGCCTGGTGAAAGCCCAGCTGATTGCGCCCGAGCACGGGAGGGTGCAGGGTGTCGATGATATCAAGAAGGTCGGACCATTTATTATTAAGATGCGCAGGCACCACATGGAGTGGAACGGAGGGGCATTTGCAGCTGAATCAGGTTCGCGCTGGTGGCAGGTAGGGATAGACATTGTCCGCAGCTCCTGGCACTACCCCTTGATAATTATTGCTCTTGCGGCACTGGCAAAAGGAATCGGGGATGTGAAAGACGATAAGGACGGACATTAATTAATCTTTTTTTTGTCCTAACATGTCTCTAAGTTGACTATTGTGTTCCAACATCTGTTGCATGTAATACCCTTGTGACACCATACCCATTGCAGATCCGCCGGCTGCTCCAAGCGGTCCAAATATCGCTCCCGGACCAGCGTTGACAGGGGCTTTTGCTTTGAGCGCTTCTTTGATGGATGCGCATACAGTAGGAATTGACATCATCATACCGATTGCGAATAATGCAGAAATACCATTAGCGCTGCCCCCGATCAGTGTATACGGCGGCTTCCAGATTGATCCGTCATATTGGTCGGCTGCCATGGTAAAAACCGTTGCAATCATAAACATGACTGCTGCAACTGGGAATACCGAAAGATTCGCAATCAAATTTTTTATCCACGATGAAAAACCGTTCGCACCCGGAACCGCTTCCATGAGAAGTTGTACTGGTCCAACTATTAAAGCTAGAATAACGTTGATATAAGCACCGACGAACAATATGAGCAACCGGATCTCAACAAACAAAATTCCAAGTGAAATGAGTAAGCCAATAATTGCAGGGAAACCTGTAGCAGCTGCACCAATCCATGCAGGCCAGAAAGCAAAACCAATAGCTGTAAGTATAGGTGTAACTACTGCTGCCACTCCTTGCCATGCAGGATCAAACCCCATCATGTCGTAGGCTAGCTCTGTAACTCCCCAGTCTCCTTCTCCTTTGAGTGGGTCCCAAGGCATAATAGATTCGACCATACCGAAGACGCCGCCAGTAACATATAAATCGGCATTTGTATTATAGAATTGAGCGTTTGTTCCTCCACCTCGTGGTACGTCAGGGAAAAGTCCTGCGGATGTAAGTGTGCTCATGAGCGCAAGACATAAATAGATTGCCAAGTACATAAGATCAACTAAAAACCCTACAATGGCATATGAAAATGTTATAAGGATAAGTGAGACTACGACACGAGGAAGGGCGTTTTGGATTGTGACAACGGTTTTCGGATCGATGCGTTTCCGGAGCATGATCATAAATCCGACCACGATCATGACGAGTGCTAAAAGCAGATAGGCAATATTGCGGAATACTTTCCAGAGAGGGAGAAGGGGGGCAAGACCGGCAAATCCGATTCCAGCCGTTTGGGCATATACCTGTTTAGGTAGTAATCCTAATTCTTGACCCATATCCCGAATAGCCCAGGCTGTGCGTGCAGGAGGGTTTGTGAGAATGGCAATATTTGCATTATTAACAACCGCAAGTGCGCTTTCGTTGTATATTTTTTGCACGTATTCCGGATCGTTTTTGTATGCCCCATCGGGAACGGAAATTCCTTCAATCGGAGGGCCGATGCGGCGTTGGGAGTCGGAGATGTCTGCGGTTTTGATGTGGGATACGTAGCCGCCGGAGTTGACGGATCCCTCCTCTTTTGCCTGTTTTAACGCCTCCGGATAATCCTGGTCTACCCAGTCGGTATCTTGAGCTCCTGCCGGAAAGAGAGGTGGCAGGACGAGGGCGAAGACGACTAAAAGATAGGGGAGAAGCCGCCAGATGCGTTTCATATTCTTTTATTATCGCATTGTTTGGTGGATGAGTCAAGGGTCGGTGGTAGGTGGTCGGTGGTTGATGGTAGGTGGATGATAGAATAGATGTATGTTCAACTTTGAAAAACTGCGTGTATATCAGAGCGCAATTGCGTTTTCCAGCAGAGTATACACGATTACCCAATCGTGGCCGCCATCAGAAAAATTTGGCCTGATAGATCAGGCACGACGGGCATCTGTATCGATTGCCCTGAATATTGCAGAAGGTGCCGGAAGATCACAGAAGGAATTCGGGCGGTTTCTGGATATATCACGCGGCTCGTGCCACGAATGTGTGGCAATTTTTTCGATTGCGAAAACACAGAAATACATCAATGAAAACTTGTATGGTATTTTATACTCAGAAATCGAATCTCTCGCTCGTCAAATATCATCCCTGAGAAAAACTACCTATCATTAACAACCGACTACTAACCACCAACCACCAACCATTATTGAACCTCAACCCGAAACGTGGTGAGGGTACCGGTGGGGAGCCCCAAAATTTCCTCGAGGCCGCGAAGAATAAGAATGGCAATGGCCACGATGACGAGGCCGGTGATGGCCGAGCCCAGCGTTCCCTTGGCTTTTTCCAGTTTTTTCTGGTCGCCGCCGGCCGTCAGGAAATTAAACCCGGCAATGATGAACATGACAAAGAGTGCGACACCCACAAGTGCCATGATGGCACGAATAATCGATGCGAAGAGTGGCTCAAGACACATGATGGACGCTACGCCATCAGCCCCGTCCATGAGATTTGAACATCCGCTCCAGTCCATATGGATATATTATACAGAATATGAGTCAGTGGTGGGTAGTAGGTGGTTCATAGCCACGAACTACGAACTAATAGCTACGAACTATTTTCAGTACGGTGTCGGGAAGGTGAGCTGATCACCAATGATCGACACGCCCAGGAAGTTCTGGACCAGGAGCATGATTGCCCATGCAGCGCCGACGATAATCAATCCGACGATCGCGTGCGTGATTTTATTGCGGGCCGTTTCCATGCCGGTTTTGTCTCCGCCTGCCGTGATCCACTGAATACCCCCGAGAATCAGGAAGAAAAATGCCAGAAGGGCTGCAATGATGAGAAGTGTACCGACCGCCGCGCTGATGAGCTGTCCGAAATCGGTAATTCTGATTTGCGTTTCAGGTCGCTGAATATTAATTGTTGGATCCATACAATACCTCCTATCAATGAGTTCCTATTATAACTAGGATTACATCCTATGAATATATTGTGGGGCAAGATGGGGGAGTTGTCAAGCAGGGGGATGGTTTATGGTTGGTAGCGGATGGTCGGTAGATGGTAGTTAATAGAATAAATATTGAATAATTACAATGAACCACTAACCACCGACTACTAACTACCGACAAATTATTGAATCGCTGGCAATGTGAAATCGGGGAAGGTGAGGCCGAGGAAGGGCCCCACGATGTTCATGATTGCCCAGACGGATGCAATGATGATAAGACCAATGATGGCATGGATGATGGTGTTTCGCGCATTTTCAAGTTGTGTTTTGTCGCCTCCTGCCGTAATCCACGAAATTCCGCCTTTGATCAGAAACAGCATGGCGAGAAGCGTGGCAATGATCATGATACTGCCGACGATACCTCCGATGAGGCTTCCGATTGCCGTACCGCCTCCGGTTTCCCCCGGAGTACCAAGTGAATTATCAACAACAGGATTTCTGATTTGAGCGAGTAGTTGTGGGTTCATGGATTTAATATATTACCAAGCAGTGTTGCCGGTGAAAGAATATTCAGGCCAATAAACTGTCCGGTGAGGGACACGATGGCGACTGCTCCAACGACGATGACTAAGCCAATCAACGCATTGACGATGCGGTCGCGGGCTTTTTCCAGACGCGCCTTGTCCCCCATGGCAGACAACCACGTGTAGCCGCCGATCAGGATTTGAAACATAAACCAGATGCCGCCGGCAACCGTCATGGCTCCGATAATTGAGGTGAGAATTATTTCAAGTTTGTCTGCCGCTGCCGTAAAGTCTTGGACAAATGCAGAGCCAAGACCGGTCCCGCTACCGCCGATATTTCCTAATTTTTCTTCAGCAAATATTTTTTCCATGCTATACGTCTCCCGGTCCGTAAATTGTGGGATTGAGTATGTTTTCCGCGCCTCCAAAGAACAGTTGTCCGATGATTGCCGCAAACACAAATGCGCTGATCATGATGATGACACCAATAAGCGTCTGCCAGATACGAGCCCAGGCAGCTTCTAGTGCCTTTGTATCTCCTGCTGCGTTCATGTACTGGTAGCCCGCAATAATGAAATTGAAGAGCGCATAAAGTCCACCCACCGCAAATACGAGACGGATGATATTGGTAAGAAATGGGACAACTCCGGTCTGAAAGTCCCCATAGGAACCATTGGATAATGGATTGTTGATATCTCCGACAATTTGAAGTAACGGTAGTATCATAAGCCTGACTGTATAAAATCGTACCCGGTTATAGTTTTAATAATCTGTACTATCCAAACTGCAAAGACGATAAGTACCAACCCAATGACGGCGCCGGTGATGGCTTTTTTGCCCGATTCCATCTGTTTGGCGTCGCCTCCTCCTGCTGCCATTATATATCGAAATCCCCCAAGAACCAAGATGATAAGACAGATGACGCCTGCAATCACCATACCGTTGCGTACAATCACATTGACCACATCTCCAAACGTGTCAAATACGGTAAACGTTCCGGAAAGTCCTTTGATATCGACACCTTTCATGTTTATAGTGTAGTCAGGATCGGCTTGTATTGTCAACCGGAGCGCATGTATGGTACAGTGCATGGGTATGAAGGTTGATGAGAGCGAACTGATACGCCGTATTCTTTCCCGTGACCGCCGGGCATTATCAATTTTTTATCACACATACGCACCCATCGTCACCAGGTATGTAATCGGGAAAATAGACAACAGGATGGATGCGGATGAGGTGATTGCCGATACACTTTTCGCTTTTCTTGAATCTCTTCGTGATTTTACCGGCAGTGCAAAACTGTCTACATATATAGTATCTATTGCCCATCATAAAACCGTTGACTTTTACCGACGGAAAAAGATTAAAAGCATGGTTTTTTCAAGGATTCCATCCCTTGAGAAGCTCGTATCTCCGCTTTTGACCCCGGAGGAATTATATGAAAGCAAGGCGTTTGCCCGGAACATGAAAATCGTTCTGTCCGGCATTTTGCCCAAATACCGCGATGCGCTTCTTTTGAAATATAGGGAAGGCAGGTCGGTGCGCGATATAGCCAAAGTTTTTGCCACATCAGTGAAAGGTGCGGAGTGCGTTTTATCCCGGGCGCGAAAAGCGTTTATGAGCGAATATTCCAAGATATGAATGATATTCTCTATCAGAAATTTGTGAAACGGTGGGAAGAGGTCACGGACATTCCGCCGCAGAAATTTGGGATTTTAACCCCTTACTATAAATATATAGTAGGGTGGGTGAAAAGCGCTCCGTGGCTGTTTCTCGTATGTGCGGCCGCGCTGACAGTTGTAGGTCTCTATTACGTCCTTGGACCATCTGTCACGTATCTTGTCACACTCCTCCAGCGAGGGTTTTGATACTCTTTTTCCGACTAATATATATGGGCGCACCGGATGCGATGTTTGTGGGATCTGTCGATTTCCTCCGATCATTCATCGGTATTATCCGGCGGCCTTATGAGACGTACAGGGCGCTGTCCCTACGACGCAACTGGTGGGAGATCGCCCATATCGCTCTTTTACTGGTTTTCTATTTTGCAACTGCGTCCCTTGTCAAAACCGCAGCATTCCGGCCGTATATCCTGACCCGCCAATTTCTGGCTCTTGCCTCAACTGCCGGGGCAACGGCAATATTGGTCAGTGCAACGCTCTGGATTGTCGGAATAAGATTTTTCGGGGGAAGGGGGGAATATCTCGCGTTTGCCCGGGGGTGGGCGTATACGCTTATCCCGACTGTACTTTGGTTCTGGACCACGTCGATTCTTTTTGTGGCCATTCCACCACCCCGGACGGCGAGCATACAGGGCTTAGCGTTCAGCATTTTATATCTTACATTTTCGGCAGTGCTTTTTTACTGGAAGGTGATGTTGTCGTATTTGGCATTGCGGTTCGGGATGAAGATGGATTTGAGGCAGATTATTCAGACAGTCATCGTCTCAAGTCCTGTGATCGCGCTGTATGGGGTAGTTATGTATAGGTTTGGAGTATTTAAAGTACCGTTCATATAACAATTGTGAATTAGGAATTACGAATTATGAATGTAAGAACATATAAAACAGTGAAAGACCGGAGGGAGGCTCTTGAGAAAGAGCGCTCTGTCGTGCTTAAAAACATCGGTTCCCTGTACAGGGGTGAGGATCAGGCAAGTAACAGAAACTGCGAAAATATGATCGGAATATCCCAAATTCCTCTTGGAATTGCAGGCCCACTCAAAATTACATCTCATCACTCATCACCAATTACCCATCACCAATATTACATTCCACTATCTACCACCGAAGGGGCTCTTGTGGCATCGGTGAACCGGGGGTGTAAGGCAATCACCGAGTCCGGTGGAGCATATGTGGATAGTCATCGGGTGGGTGCCACACGAGGTCCGGTGTTTCGAGTAAAAAATCTTCACCAGAGTAATGAAGTATATCAATATTTGATACACAATCTTTCTGAATTAAATACAATTGCGTCAGAAACTTCCAGTCATATCCGCTTGGTGAAGATATTAACACGGGGAGTAGGGAGATACCGGTATGTCCGGTTTGTCTTTGATACGAATGACGCCATGGGAATGAACATGGTAACAATTGCAACAGAAAAACTTGCGCGTTTCATTGAGGGTAAATTCAATCTTCAGTGTGTGTCACTGGCAGGAAATTTTGATGTTGATAAAAAACCATCATGGTTGAATTTTATCGAAAACCGCGGCACGAAAGTTTGGGCTGAAGTTGTCCTTTCAGAACATGTTTTGAAAAACATATTAAAAACCGATGCACAAAAAATGTATGATGTCTGGCTGTCCAAATGCATGATCGGATCGGCAATGTCCGGCTCGATGGGTTTTAATGCTCAATTTGCCAATATCATTTCCGGGATATTTTTAGCAACCGGACAGGATCCAGGCCATATCGTAGAAGGGAGTTTGGGTATAACGACAGCTGAAATTGACGGCGATAATTTGTATGTCAGTGTAGTGTTGCCGGATCTTATGGTTGGGATTGTCGGAGGGGGAACGAATTTACCCACCCAAAAAGAAGCCCTGTCCATCGTTGGTGCAAAAACGTCACAGGAATTTGCCGAAGTTATCGGTGCGGCAGTACTGGCAGGAGAAATATCACTCTTAGCGTCACTGTCTGAAGGAACATTAGCCAAGAGCCATGAGAAACTTGCAAGGGGGAGAGTATGATCGGTCTCGTTAGTTACGGCACATATATACCCCGCTACCGCTTGCCGGTGGGGGAGATTGCTGCAGTCTGGGGGAAAAACCCTTCGGAAATTATCTCATCGCTGGGCGTGAACGAGAAATCGGTACCGGCTCCTGACGAGGATGCGGTGACACTGGCAATTGAAGCGGCGCGGAGCGCACTCATCCATGGAAATATCGATGCAAAATCCATTGGCGCGTTGTTCGTCGGATCCGAATCCCATCCGTATGCCGTCAATCCCACCTCAACGATTGTGGGAGAGCTATTGGGAGTAGGCCGCGATTATCTGGCAAGCGACATGGAGTTTGCCTGCAAAGCTGGAACCGCAGGCATGCAGGCCGTGGCCGGACTTGTTGCCTCCGGCAATATCAAATCCGGTATGGCAATCGGGACGGATACGGCACAAAGTAAACCTCATGATGTATTGGAATATACGTCGGCCGCCGCATCTGCGGCATGCATTATCGGAAATGACCATGTCATTGCAGAACTTGTGTCATACACATCGTATTCGTCCGATACGCCGGATTTTTGGAGGCGCGACGGAATCAGGTATCCGTCCCACGCCGGACGTTTTACCGGGGAGCCGGCATATTTTGCCCATGTGACGGGAGCGGCCGGATTTTTATCAAAAAAAACGGGTGTGGAACCAAAAGATGCAGATTATTGTGTCTTCCATATGCCAAACGGCAAATTTCCCCGCGATGTTGCCCGGAGGCTCGGGTGCACGAAAGAGCAGATTGCTCCCTCGCTTACCGTTGACCGGATCGGTAACCCATACAGCGCGAGTGCCATGCTGGGGTTCTGTGCACTTCTGGATGCAATTCCATCGGGAAAAACCATTTTTATGGTATCGTACGGGTCCGGAGCAGGAAGCGATGCGTTTTTATGGAAAACGACAAAGAGGCTTTCTGAAATACAAAAAAAACGGAAGGCCATGAAGGCTGATGTTGAAAACCAGATTGCCAACAGAAAACAGATTTCGTATACGGAGTATTTAAAATATACGCATAAAATATAATGAGTATCGCGTTACGCGTAAAGCGTAAAGAGTAATAGACGCTAAACGCTAAACACATATCGCTGAACAAATTATGAACATATCAATTATCGGTGCACATACCACCAAATTTGGTGAACAGTGGGGTGTATCACCGCGTACACTTGCAGGAGAAGCTTTTACCGGTGCGGTGTCTGATGCCGGAATTCAAAAAAACCGGATAGAAGCATTATTTGTTGGCAATATGCTTTCCGGTATCCTTGGCCGCCAGGAGCATTTGGGTGCGTTTTTTTCCGAAGAGCTCAGTCTTACCGGCAAAGCTGCATGTAAAATCGAAGGGGCGTGTGCATCCGGCAGTCTTGCAGTTCATGCGGCGGTCAATGCACTTTTGAGCGGAGAGTATTCAACCGTTGCGGTTTTGGGAATCGAAAAAATGACGGATTATAAGCCGGAGGAAGTAGCGGCGGCTCTGATGGGGGCCGGTAATGATGAGGAGCGTATGGCTGGTATGACGTTTCCCGGGCTTTATGCTGCGCTTGCCCATGTGCACATGAAGGAGTACGGAACAACGCAGGAACAGATGGCAGCGGTCGCCGTGAAAAACCATTTTCATGCATCCCTCAACCCCAATGCCCAGTTTCATTCAAAAATTACCGTTGAACAGGTGATGAAATCCACCTGTATTGCCGACCCGTTAAAACTTCTCGATTGTTCTCCCATCTCCGACGGCGCCGCAGTACTTATTCTTTCCACGAACCACGCCATGCCTGCCGGCAGGCAGGAATCACGAACCACGAACGTATCCATCGTTGCTTCTCAGGTGGCTACGGACTCATTGGGTTTATCAGGACGAAAAAGTCTGACAGAACTTGCGGCGACGAAAAAAGCTGCTGAAAAAGCATATCGTCAGGCAGGAGTTGGTCCGGCAGATATCGACGTTGCAGAAGTCCACGATTGTTTTACTATTGCGGAAATTATGGCGACGGAAGATCTTGGATTTTTTGATAAAGGAAAAGCTGCCTCTGCGATTGTGCAAGGACATACGACACTGGGAACAGCAAAAAAACTAGTCGTTAATCCATCGGGAGGATTGAAAGGCGCCGGGCATCCGGTGGGGGCAACAGGGGTCAAACAGATTGTTGAGTTATATGAACAGCTCAGGGGAACAGCCGGAAAACGGCAGGTAGAAAAAGCTCGTGTTGCACTTGCACACAATGTGGGCGGGAGCGGTGCAACAGCAGTGGTTCACATATTGAGAGGTTCGTAGTTCCTGCCTGCCGGCAGGCATGGCGTGGTTCATGGTTCGTAGAAAAACAGAAATCTACCAACTACCGACCACCGACTACCTACTAAAATAGTATGAATTCACCGGTCAAACATTGGCGGAATCAGAAAAAAATAACAGAACTGGTCGGGAAGACCGGGAAGATTGTAACATTCACAATAATCCGTGTGCCTCCTGCCGGTTATTCAGACCAGGCGCCATATGCCGTCGCAGTTATTGATTTTGGAGCCACCGACCGGGTATCGTGTCAGATAGTTGATTGTGAGCTTACTGATATATCAATAGGTATGACGGTTCGGTTGACCGTGCGGCGCGTAAAAACTCCCGGGATTGATGATGTGATCCCGTATGGCATAAAAGCACGTCCTATCCATTCGCTATGATCAATGTTGCGGTATCGGTTCCCGGAAAAGTGATTCTGTCGGGCGACCATGCGGTGGTGTATGGCAGGCCGGCGATGGTGGCGGCAATCAATAAAAGACTGACTGTCGAATTACGAATTACGAATGACGAATTACGAATTAACAATGAGTATATACATCATTGTGTAGATATGGTATGCAAGAAATATGGGATTGAAAAGATGCCGCGTGTTGATATTTCCATTACGTCAGAAATTTTGGAAGGGTATCATGTGGGGTCATCGGCGGCTGTGGCGGTGGGTGTGATCGCAGCGCTCACGTATTATTTGAAAAACATCTGGAATCCGGTCCTCACCAATCAGCTGGCGTACGAGGCGGAGAAATTTATGCATGGCACCCCCTCCGGAGTTGATAATACGGCTGTCGCGATGGGCGGGTTTATCTGGTACCGGAAAGAACTTGAGTTTTTGAAAAGCATCTGGCAGCTGCCGGTAAAATTGTCAAAAAACCTGGACCATTTTTATCTGATTGATACCGGAAAACCGGCGGAGAGTACGAAAGAGATGATTTCGTACGTTCGTATGAATTACGAATTACGAATGACGAATTACGAGAAAATTTTTCATGAAAACGAAATGTTTACGAAACAGATGGCAGTTGCAATAAAAGAAGAAAGTGAAGCAGATTTGATATATGCGCTCCGCGGTACGTCAAAAACGCTTTCGGATATGGGGGTCGTGAGTGATAGTGCCGGTTCAATTGTCAGGTCAATTGAACTGTCGGGAGGGGCGGCGAAAATTTTGGGCGGGGGAGGGAAGAAGGGACCGGTTGGATATCTATTATGTTATCATCCAAATAAGGAAAAACTCACTGCCGTGTGTAAAAAACTGTCCCTGCCGTTTTTCCCGGTGACTCTTGGTGCTGAAGGGGTAAGACTGGAAAAAAATTGACAATTACGAATGAAAAATTACGAATGAAATAAGAATATTTATGTATAAAATTCGTAATTCGTAATTCATCATTCATAATTATGAATATACCCAATCATATTGCCATCATCATGGACGGAAACCGCAGGTGGGCCAGGGATCGGGGGTTGCCGGCTGTCGCCGGCCACAAAAAAGTTGCCGATGAGGTGTTGGAGCCGCTCGTTGAGCATGCTTCGCAGCTTGGAGTGAAATATCTGACCCTCTGGGCATTCTCAACGGAGAATTGGAACAGGAATAAGCTTGAGGTGAAGGCTCTCATGCAGATTTTCCGGCACTCCATGAAAGTGTTTGGCGAAAAAATGCACAAAAAAGGCATAAGGATCGGCATGATCGGAGATCTCTCAAAGTTTGATTCCGATATTCAAAAACAGGTGCAGGATCTCATCGAACTGACGAAAAACAATACGCGGATCACGGTAGTATTTGCGCTCAATTACGGCGGCAGGGATGAGATTGTTCGTGCAATTAATACATGTATTGCTACGAACCACGAACCACTAACTACGAACCAATTTCAGGCTTTACTTGATACAAAAGATATTCCCGACCCGGAATTGATTATCAGGACCGGAGGAGAACAGCGGCTCTCCGGTTTTTTACCCTGGCAGTCGGTGTACAGCGAGCTGTATTTTCCCGATTATTACATGCCTGATTTTACCCCGGTTAAACTGGATGAGGCGATTGAGGAATACAACCGACGGCAGAGGAGGTTCGGGAAATAATATCAAAATACCGTCGTAATCTCTTCGATGCCGAATATATACCCCAAAATCTGTACAAGCCAGTAGGCGACGAAGATGATGGCAAAGCCGATGAGGGCATTGGTGAGTCTCTGTTTGCCCATTTCCATGCCTTTGGGGTTGCCGGCGCTTGTCAAAAACGAATACCCAGCCGAAACAATCATCAAGAGAAGACCAAATCCAGCAAAGGCAAAAACGTATGGCACTACTTTATTGAGCACATCGCTGATATTCAAAAAATCAATGCCTACACCCTCAAGAACGACAGTTTCACTACCTGATCCTTTGGGAATCGTAATACTTTCTGCAAATACTTTGTGCATATTATCCAAAGCCTGGTAAACCTAAGATTTCAAATCCGATTAACCTCAGTATAAACACAGAAAAGATGATGAGCAAGAGGCCGGTGATAGCACTCCCGACCAGTTCTTTGCCTGCATTGAGCTGTTCCGGGTTTCCACTAGACGTCATCATCTGGAATGCTCCCAGAAGAATGAGAAGAAACGCAATTCCTCCCGCCATTCCGATGCCGAATTTGAGAAATATATTAAAAAATTTTTCAGGTGATTCAGTTTCGATACAACCAATCGCCGTCCATGCACCTTTCTTGTTCATAAAACAATCAACACACTCTGCTTTTGCATCCCTATCCTGAACAGAGTTGCATAGTTTGCGGATTTGAATATTATGAGTATCGACTGAAGTGTTAATACATGTTCCACTGTAACATTGTTGATCTTCCTCGCAGAGCATGTTAACAGGATTTCGGGTTAAAAAGTTGAGACATTCATCTTGATCTTTATCATAATATGATCCAATTGGACAGCAATTCTCCCCAACGTTTTCCGGTTTTACACAGAGTCCCTCAAAGTCAAGACCGTGTTTGGCAAAGCATGCTTCTCCGACGTTACATTCTATAGACTTTCTATTGAAAGGGTTTAATATATTTTCTACACAGTCATCCGCTGAATAATCGTATTTCCAGGGATCAGAACAGCATGCCTGGCCTTCAGCGTTAGCTGATTTTGCAGAAAATAGGAATGTTAGTAGGAGAATTCCAAATACTAACCTTTTCATCCCTTAAGTGTATCAAATGCGGGGGGGAAACGGTAGAGCGGGGGCATGGTAGAATGGTGTGGGGTATGAAAAAACTATTTGTTTATTTGATGATTGGATTATTGGTTCATTGGATAATTCCGTCCGCGTTTGCCCAGGCGTGCGATCCGTCCTGCACTACGGCTGACGAGTGCCGGGACAAGATTGCCAAATGCCAGGAGGCATGGAACATGATGGAGGCAGCCAAAAAGCCGCACGTGGATGCCCTCAAAAAAATAGAAGGGGAGATTACGGCATTTCAGGCGCGCATTAAGGCGATTGAGGTAGATGTGGCCAAGAAAACCGAAGCAATCGGGGAGGGGGAGACAGAGCTTATGGAGTATTTGGATTTGGCAAACCGCCGGATCAGGAAATTTTACAAGCGGTCCTACACAGAAACGCCGTTCGTATCATTTTTTTCCTCCACCAACATCGGCTACTACCTGCGTACGAGCGCGTATGAGAATGCCGTGACGGATCAGGACAAAAAAGTCATTACGCAAACGGCAGTATCCGTGAAAGATCTTGAGGATAAGCGTAAAAACTTACAGCAGGAACAGGTATCGCTTGCGTATATTAAATCAGAAACAGACAAGCGGGCCCAGAGTGTCCGGAAGCTAGTGGGAGAGGCAGATGCATACCAGTCCCAGGTGTCCGGTGTTATTGCATCACTCTCTGCCCGCCAGAAGGAGATACTGTCCGCCAAGTCAGGAACGTTTCAGACTAGTGTCGGCGATGTGCCGTTATCGGACGATCCGGCATCGCGTCCTGACTACAACCCCGGATTTTCCCCGGCCTACGCCGCATTTTCCTTCGGTGCGCCACATTTTAAAGGAATGAGTCAGTACGGCGCATTCGGACGTGCAAAAAGCGGTCAATCCGCGGAGGACATCCTTCGCGCATACTATGGCGGAGGGATTGAGATCAAAAAGGATTATTCAACAGACCTAACGATTAATGTAGACGGATACGGCGGGTACAATATTGAAGAATATGCCAAACGGATCTACGAAATGCCGGGAAGCTGGGGGGATGAAGGGGGCATGGAAGCGTTGAAAGCCCAGGCGGTAGCCGCCCGTTCATATGCACTCGCACGGACTAACAACGGATCAGGCTCAATCTGCGCCACAGAAGCCTGCCAGGTGTTTAAGCCGGGTGCAAAAGGCGGAAAGTGGGAGGAAGCGGTAAATGCGACGCGCGGATGGGTGATTGTGGTGGGCGGGCAACCGTTTTCTGCATGGTACGCGTCTACATCCGGAGGATACCAGGAATCGTATGCATACAACGGGTATTCGACACCGGGATTTTGGGATACCAAAAACGGACGCGGTGGATGGACGAGCGAGGCGTATGAAAAAATTGCGGGAAGCCCCTGGTTTTACAAAGCCTGGTACCGTGAAAGAAGCGGGGATACCTGCGGACGATCACACCCGTGGTTATCGGGCGAAGAAATGGCGGATATTGTGAATGCCTGGAAAGTACTGTTTGACGGGGGTGGGGATGCCGGCCGCGTAACGCCGATCGGCGGCTGTTGGGGCGGTAATCCCTACAGTGTGGATGAGCTTCGCGGGATCGGCGGATTCACGTCGGTATCCAATGTGTCGGTGACATATTCCGATGGCGGGTATACGGCGTCCGTCCATATCACGACGAATAAAGGAGAACAGACAATAAACGGTGCGGATTTTAAAAAGGCATTTAATTTACGCGCTCCGGGTAGAATTGCACTCAAAAGCGGACTTTTTAATATAGAGAAAAAGTAAGCAGTGTCGTGTATAATATACGTACTGTGGAAGATCAAAACCCGGTGAAACCACAATCTATGTCCCCACTGTCTGCGTTTGCAGAGCGTCCGGGAGGCGTGCGGTTTGAAACACAGGAATCCAAGGAATCTGTTGAACTTTTTTTGCGCCAGCATCCGATTGTAAACTTAGGATGGCTGACGACTGCTGCAATATTATTGGCTGTTCCGTATTTTGCGCTTCCGATACTTTTGCGTATGCTGAATATTACTCAGTATGTCCCCATGGGGTATATCATTGTTGCCAGTGCATTCTGGTATTTGGCAACTTTTGGTTTTATTCTGACAAATTTTATCCACTGGTTTTTTAATATTTATATTGTGACAAACGAACGGATCGTGGATATAGATTTTTACTATCTTTTATATAAACATTTTTCCGAAGCGGATCTGTCGAAAATCCAGGATATTTCCTATACGTCAAGTGGAATTTTACCCACGATGCTTGATTTTGGGAATGTGTATATCCAGACTGCTGCCGAAACACCGGTTCTGGAATTTGATAAAATTCCGCATCCTGAGCGAGTCGTACAGACAATCAGAATGATACGGGAACGGGGAGGAGCAACATGAACGATGCAGCTCTTATGTCCTCTGCCATGACAGTTGTGAAAATTCTTGTCATTATCGGTCTTGTGATTTATTCATTTTTTGCGGTTATTGTTGTGCGTCAGGAACAGCTGATGTCCCATGTATTGGAGGAATCATCCGAAACCGTTTTACGGATTCTGGTAAAAATTCATCTCCTTCTCTCTGTTGCCCTTATATTACTCGCGTTCATCATTCTGTAATTTTTTCTTTCCGAGTTTTTCCTGTATGGTACTATAGAAGTATGAGGATCATTGCGTCTGTAGCGTCTGTTGTGGGAAGCGGAGACGGGGGCGTCTGGGCACAGACATTAGGCCTATCGGATTCGTATGCTGTTGTGGAAGTAGAAGATACTGTGCCTGAGGCGGCACGGGAACGCGGTATGCGGATACTATCCGAACTTTCCGATATCCTCAAAGACCGCCCGGAGAGTCTGGATGCAATCAAAAACATTGCCTGTGATGCGCGCAGGAAAGGGGCGCGAAGCGCTATTATACTTGTACCTATCGGCTCTGTGATGTATATCTCCCTGTGCGGTACCGGTGTTGTCTATCTGAAACGCAATGATAAACTTGCTAAGCTCGTATCAGGCGAAGGATCAATTTCAGGAAAGGTTCGTCTTGGAGATACAGTGTTGGCTGCCACGCATAGTTTCGAGCATGTCGTATCAGAAGATGAGCTTGCCGGATCATTTGACCACCTCAGTGCTGTTGACATGGCGGAAAAATTATCTGCCATGACACACAGCGGAGACAGGATAAATACAGGCGCCTGTTTTATTTATCAGGTAGCGGACATTGTTGAGGGAGAGTATGAGGGCGTTGAGGTGCGTCCGGCCATCCACAAACGCGCGGCATTTCCACCTGTCCTATCGCGCAGATTTTTTGTGAAAACCGTGTCACGAATAAGACAACTGCGCAGTGACGCGCCCAAAAGAATCGTATCCAGAATAGTAGGATACCGGAAGAATCCCAAGGTGGTTGTATCAATTGCCGGAATTTTTCTGATAGTGTGTGCATGGATATTGATATCCGGACGGCTGAAACAGCATGATGTCAACAAACAGACGGGAGAGGCGGCAGTCGCAGCGGATCAGGCATCACATTTGCTTGAAGAGGGGATGGCACTCCAGGAGCTTAATCCGAAAAAAAGCCGTGAACGCTTAAGCGAAGCACAGATGATGCTTGAAAAGTATGTTCATGTTGACGGCATTTCTAATGCGGATAATATTCGGGAATTATATGATAAAATTTCGGAAAATCTGACGGTAGCTCAACAGAAATTTTCCGTTGAGCCGGAGATATTTTTTGACCCGACGCTTGTGAAATCCGGAGCATTTATCAGTGATATTGCACATGAAAACAGCGTCTTGATATGCATGGATACAAAAAATGCCACATTGTATAAAGTAGTACTTCCGGAAAAAAGCGGATCAATTATTGCAGGCGGAGATTTTATCGGGGCATCTTCAAAACTTACCACAGGCGGAGACACGGTGTATATTTTGAAGGACTCTACAGTCTATACGCCACCTATTGGTGATGAAGTGAAAGCACACGCAGTTGTAAAAGATACGGATAAAAAGTGGGACACTATTGCGTCTTTGGACTGGTATGGCGGTAATATATATCTTATGGATGCCGGTGCACAACGGATCTGGAAATATGTGGGTGATGATGATACATTTTCTGGCCGCCGTGAGTATCTCAATCCCGATGTTTTCCCTGATTTGTCTCAAGCTGTTGATATGGATATCAACGGGTATGTATGGACAGCAGGGAGAGATGGAGTGATAAGGAAATTTTCCGGCGGAAGGGAAGCAGAATTCAGATTGACCGATGTGGAGCCTGCCGTATCAAGTGACCTGAAGATATATACTGATGACAGTCTTGCAGATTTGTATATTTTGGACCGCGGGAATCACCGGGTCGTGCGTGTGACAAAAGAGGGTGAGTATGTCGCACAATATCTTTATCCGGAAGAACAAAAACCAACGGAATTGGTTGTATCGGAAAAATTCAAGAGCGTCTATCTTCTTATGGGTGGTCAAATCCGTTCGTTTGCGCTATAGTGGGCCCACTCTATGAAACAGACACATAAAAAAGCGCAGTTTGAGTATGATATTCTTGATCGGTTTGAGACCGGTATAGTACTCACGGGTCCAGAGGTAAAATCGCTTGCTGGAGGCCATGCAAGTCTTGAGGGGGCATTTGTACGTATTACTGACGGGCAGGCATATTTGGTTAATGCCCATATTTATCCGTATCCATTTGCACGTAATGATAGATACGAACCAAGAAGAACACGTACACTTCTTCTGCATAAAAAGCAGATTCTGGCTATCAGCCAGAAAATGGAGAGTAAGCATTTGACGCTTGTACCTCTTTCATGGTATACTACAGGTCATAAATTGAAGCTGGAAATTGCCTTAGCAAGGGGTAAAAAACAGTACGAAAAGCGTGATAAAATTAAAAAAGAAGATCTTAAACGGGAGCTTGAAAGAGAATTTCGGGGGAAGGTGAAATAAAGGAACACCACTAAAAATTTTGATGATTTATGTAAGAAATTCACCACGTGCATTTTCAAAATTTTCAGTGTAAAGGGGATGATTGAATCGACGGGATAAGTACTTTGACAGACAGCATGCCGGCGATGATATAAAGAGCCGTAAAAATTTTTATCAAAACATACTTGCTGATGCAAAAGCAAAACTCCGCGATGAGCTTGCTGCCATTAAGGCAGAACTCGCCGCGATTGCCGCAGGCTATGCCAGAACAACCCAACCGTTGTATCTGACAGCCTAAAGCCGTATCCGGTTTTATCTTTGTTCGGTGGATGGCCGGATGCGAAAACACAGCCGAACCAACAGATATGGGTTTGACCATCCTGTATCGGTGTTGCATCGGTCAACCCTTTTTATCCATATTTGTCCGTTATTATTGGGTAAGAAGAATATAAACGGACTACGCATGTAGATGTTTTTCAATTATTTTCTCGGAACCGGGCTCATTACCCGGCATCTCCACCGCGTCAAACGCGGTAGCCCCGTATGACGGGGCACCCCGTCAATATATTTTGTGTTAGCCCCGTATGACGGGGCACCCTTCGAATATATTCTTTTATTGTCACGTCAGACGTGACTATAATATATTCATGGTTGAGCGTTCTAAATGGTATGTCTATGTTTTGTTTTGTTTGAAAAATCGGAGTTGTTACGTAGGGTTTACCCAAAACCTTAAAAATCGTTTAACACAACACGCTTCCGGTGTTGTTCGCTCTACATCATATCGACTTCCTGTACTTCTTATTCATTATGAGTATTTTATTAATAAAACTGATGCTTCTGCGCGTGAATTATATTTAAAAAGCGGATATGGACAGAGACAGCTTCAGAGTATATTAAAAAAAACGTTCAATTCATTATCTTCAGATTAGAATATGTCCCTTCTTGATGCTCTGTTTCCCAAACGCTGTGTGAACTGCGGGAAGCTTGGCGGATATGTCTGTCCGGCGTGCAGATCACTTATAGAGCCTATTGGTGAGAATGATATGATCTGCCCTGTGTGTGGGAGAATGGCATTGAACGGGT
>JBGSUE010000005.1:0-22928 GCA_041753515.1 Patescibacteria group bacterium | reverse complement strand
GATATCACGAGCAAACAACTTAACTATGAGACTAACTTTATTGCGGTTTAACCGCATGCAGAACTTGATGGTCATATTTGTCCAGTTTATCGCACTAATACTTAGATTGTACTAGTGCTTAACTGGGCAAGACCCATAGTTTTTATGGTAATCCGAATGAAGTATGGTTTCTAGACGGAAAAGTACATATGAATATTTCTGATGAGCAAGGAAAAATACAATGGCATCCGGATCATGACAAAGATATGGTTGTACAACAATTATCAGTTTTTGATGCAAGGAATCTGGTAGAGGGAAAATTCGCCATGCGGGGACTCGCAATGCTTGTAATGGATGAGATAGTACGCTCTGCGTATTTTGATGCAGTAAATAGTATTCCTTTAGATGAAGAAATTTATAAGTCAAAATATCGAAGATCTGTAAATCTTGCTATGCAGCATGCACTTGAAAAAAAAGCAAAAATATTACGTTGTATGAGCGCAGAACAGCTGAAAAGTGCCTGTCTGGATCCGGTTGCAAAAGCTATGGTGAATTGGGATGAGGCAAAAGATGCATTTGAAAACGCATTTTCTTTCGATTCCGTTTTTCTGTATGGTTGGCCGCCGAGACACTGGTTATCTACTCCGCAAAAGTCGCGACGCGACCATGAAGAAGATAGATTTAAAAATACAGAACCGCTCTATCTGTTTTTCCGTCCGTCTTCATGAAGAACGAGATCCCGAATCAAGTTCGGGATGACACATTAATCCTGTTTGTGAAAAGTGGGTGGGACTTCGTGAAATACCCCTTGACAAGTATATAAAAATGGGACAAGATGGATAAAGATGGGAAGAAGTGGTAAACTGGAAGCATGAAACTATTCCTTGGGGAATTTGAACACGCATTAGACGACCGGGGGCGGATAACACTGCCCAGAAAAGTAAGGACAGAACTTGTCGGAAGCGATGTGATACTGAGCCGCGGATTTGACAACTGCATATTCGGATACGACAGGGAGACATGGGAAAAAGAGGCAGGACGACACCTTGAGACATCAATCACTGACAAGACGGGAAGAGATGTGAGGCGGTACCTGTTTGCAGGAGCCATGAGCGTAGAAATAGACAAGCTCGGTCGGATATTGCTGCCTACCCACCTCAAGGAATATGCGGGAGTCGATGGTCAGGTGACAGTAGTGGGAGCCGGGGATCATTTTGAGATCTGGGATCACAAACGGTGGATACACTATCAGTCCCAGCACAAAGACTTATGAGTGCCTACCATGAGCCGGTGCTTCTAAGAGAAGTTATTGCTGCTTTTTCCCCCCTTAACAACAAAATAATTGTCGACGGGACAGTGGGCGGAGCCGGACATGCACACGCATTAGCTGTTGGCGGTGCGTATGTGGTGGGGATTGATAGAGATCCCGACGCCATACAGGAATCAGAAAAAGTCTTAGGTCCGTTGGGAAAAGACCGGTATCGGCTCGTTCACGGATCATTCGCGGATATTGGGTCAATAACAGCAGGTATGAATATTCCTGCAGTTGACGGCGTTTTATTGGATTTTGGATTATCGAGCCATCAGTTGAACGACGCATCGCGCGGATTTTCCTACCTTCGGGATGGACCATTGGACATGAGGTTTGACCGGTCAGGATCTGCGACAGCCGGCGATATTGTCAGTGGGTATAGTCAGGAGGAGTTGTATGAAATCATTTCTCAGTATGGTGAAGAAAAGCGTGCTCGGGCAATTTGTGTGGCTATTGTTCGCTCCCGTGCCGTAAAAACAATTGAAACAACCGGAGAACTGGTGGGAATTATCGGCACTGCCATACACGGGTCCGATACGACAGGGGTAGTTTCACGGGTTTTTCAGGCGCTGAGAATTGCAGTAAACAATGAACTGGGCACTGTGAGAAAGGGAATACATGAGGCGGTGGGGGTATTGAAAACCGGTGGGATATTGGCAGTCATCACGTTTCATTCACTTGAGGATAGGATCGTAAAGCTGGATATGAGTAAACGCAGTGATGTTATGAAGGTGACGAAAAAACCTCTGAGCGCGGATAAGGAAGAAATACGTACAAATAGACGGTCACGAAGTGCAAAATTGAGAATCTATAAAAAAATATGAAATCAGGTCAATGGATATCTTTCATACAGAAAATCATGTATCTGATGATCGTAGTCCTTTGTGTTGCCCGGTTTGTAATGAATAATGAGTTATCCGTTCTAGGCCGGATGGTCACGGAGGCGGAAATTCGTGAAGGGCACTTTGTTCGTGAAAATGCTCTCATTGAGCAGCACATTGCACAAGCAGCATCACTTGCCACGATTTCCAAAAAAGCACTTGATATGGGTTTTATTGCTCCAACGGATATCGCGTACTTTTCCGATGCGTTTTTGCGTCGTATTGCGGTAAGATAGGGAGTATGGGCAGAATTCGGTTATTCCAGATGGGTATAAGTCTTCTGTATGTATTCCTTATAGCACGCCTTTTCCAATTGACGGTTGTGGAAAGTTCCCATTATAAAGATAAAGCATTCAGACAGCATGCATTTGTTCTGCGGATTCCTCCCGGCAGGGGTTCGATTGTGGATACGTTCGGGAATCCAATTGTCATGAGCGTTCCCGCATATCTTGTCTATGCCCAGCCAAAGCTTATTCAAAATCCTACCGTATTTTCAGAAAAAGTAGGGATGATCCTCATGACGGAACCGGAATATATTTTTAGACGCATATCAGATCCATCACTGTATTGGGTGCCGTTGGCTCATAAAGTAGATCCGGTTATGGCCGATATGATCCGGAATCTGGACATGGAAGGATTGGGGCTTGAGGATGAATCAAAAAGGTTTTATCCGGAAAGCTCTATGGCAGCACACCTTTTGGGATTTGTCGGATATGACGAAAAAGGAGAAGAAAAAGGATATTTCGGACTTGAAGGAATGTATAACCGTGATCTGACCGGATCGGAAGGGTATGTTTCGCAGGAGAAAGATGCACGCGGCAATCCGATTGTGATAGCCGGGATGAAACGGGTCCCTGCAACAAACGGAAGAACGCTCGGACTGTGGTTGGACCGGGTTGTCCAGGAAATATCGGAATCCGCTCTTACCTCGGGAATGAAGAAATACGGGGCTGTTGAGGGGAGCGTGGTTGTCATGGATCCTCAAAGCGGCGGAATCCTTGCCATGGCATCATATCCATCATACGATCCGCAGACGTACACTTTGTTTGACCAGTCATTATATAAAAATCCAGTGGTATCGGCTGGTTACGAACCCGGTTCAACGTTTAAAGTACTTGTCATGGCAGCCGGAATTGACGAAGGCGTTGTTACTCCTGACTCGACTTTTCATGAGAGCGGTCCGGTACGAATAGGGCAATATTCTATAAAAACGTGGGATGATACATACCGCGGCATGGTCACTATGCGTGAAGTCCTCATTCATTCCTCCAATGTGGGTATGACATTTGTGGCACAACGGTTGGGAAAAGATGCTCTTTTAGCACATATCCGTGACATGGGGTTCGGGGACATTACCGGGATTGACCTTGAGGATGAAACATCTCCACAGATCCGGCCGGATGATGAATGGAAGGATATCGATCTGGCTACAGCATCTTTCGGACAGGGGATAGCGGTGACTCCTCTGCAGATGGTACGGGCTGTATCGGCAATTGCCAATGGGGGAAATCTCCTTGCACCGCGCGTTGTAAAGAATTTTATCGAAGAGGACGGGTCGGTAAAGACAATACAACCGAAAGTCGTCAGAAGGGTTTTTTCCCAATCAACCGCCAATATCGTGACAGAAATGATGGTTGAAGCGGTTGATAAGGGTGAATCAAAATGGGCAAAGCCCAAAGGATACAGGATTGCAGGAAAAACGGGGACTGCCCAGATACCTGTCGCCGGACATTATGATGAGAAGAAAACAATTGCCTCGTTTATCGGATTTGCACCGGCTGACAATCCAAAATTTGTTATACTTGTCACACTGCGGGAACCGCAAAGTTCCCCCTGGGGGTCTGAGACGGCAGCACCCCTGTTTTTCGATATTGCAAAAAAACTGATGCTGTATTACAGCATACCCCCGTCAGGGTAAATGTATATGTTTTTCGAAAATATACCGGGTGTCTATCAGTCGGCATTGTTTAATAATTTTCCCGTTATACATGGATTCAGCGGGAAGATGTTTGGGGATATGAGAGAGAGTGCATCCCGCCGGAAGCTTGTGAAAACATTAAAGTATGACACGCCTGATATTAAAACTGCAACACAAGTACACGGAAGTAAGATCCTGAGCGTTGACGGATATTCTTCGGTTGATGTGGGGGATGCGCTTGAGACAGCTGATGCAGGCATTATCGTCGGTGTAAAATCAGCCGATTGTGTACCCGTATTGCTGTATGACACAGTCACGCACAGGGTTGCCGCCGTTCATTCCGGGTGGAAGGGAACTCTTGCCAAAATTACTCTCCATACAGTACACGATATTTCATCGTCGGTACATTCACTCTATGCGGCAATCGGGCCATCGATTCTGGATTGCTGTTATGATGTTGACGGGAGTCGTGGTGAACGGTTTATGAAGGCGTACGCAGGAAATCCGTCATGTGTCGTAAGAATTGGCAGCACATATCGATTAAATCTTGCCAATTGTATACAATCGGACCTGATGAATATAGGAATTTCGGCACATCATATCGATACTGCAGGAATTTGTACGTCCTGCAATCATGATAGTTTTTTTTCATACAGGTACACATATCCGGATTCATGCGGCATGAATATGAGTTTTATCGGAATATATGAAAAAATATAAACGGATATTTTTTACGGGTATAAAGGGTGTGGGAATGGCCTCTCTTGCCGTTATTGCAAAAGAACGCGGGGTGGCTGTTGTGGGCTCTGATGTGGAGGAGGAGTTTCCCACGGATAGAGAGCTTCACAAAAGCGGTATATGTGTCCTCCCTGGATTTTCCTCTTCACATATCGAAAATTTCCAGCCTGACTTGGTTGTATACACAGGTGCCCACGGCGGAGCAGACAATCCACAGGTTCTTTTTGCGAAAAAAAACGGGATTCCCGTCATGGCTCATGGAAAGGCTTTGGGAATGTTCATGGATGGATATCGACAGGTCAGTGTTGCCGGATGCCATGGAAAAACGACGACCGCAAGCATGCTGGCTTCGGTACTGAAACTTGCAGGAAAAGATCCCACGTACGCGATAGGTGCACCGTATATCAACGGACTGGGATTTGCAGGGCACAGTGGAGCCGGAAATATATTTGTCGCAGAGGCAGACGAATATGTGACGGATCCCGCACATGATAGAACGCCGCGTTTTTTGTGGCAAAAACCCGAGGTTCTTATCGTGACTAATATCGATTATGATCATCCGGATGTCTATAAAACATTTGATGAATTGAAGGCTGCATATATCAAGGCAGCGCAAAACGTTGCACCTCGCGGACGGATTATTTTTTCATCGGATGATCCCCAATCAGACATATTGTCCGGATTACCGCAATCGATGTCAGTCGGATTTCAGAAAAATTCTGCATATGTCATACAAGAGGATAATGTGATCTCCCGGGGTGGGATGAAATACCGCCTGGACATCCAAGTTCCCGGAATTCACAATATGAAAAACGCAGCCATGGCTGCAGCTGCCTGTGAATATTTTGGTATATCAGGGGATGTTATTGAACGAGGTCTTGCACAATTTGCCGGAGCCGGACGGAGATTTGAAATCCTGTATGATACCGGTGATAGTGTCGTCATAGATGATTATGCACATCATCCTGCCGAAATTCAGGCGACGCTTTCGGCCGCAAAAGAGAGATATCCCGGCAAACGCATTATTGCCGTATTCCAGCCGCATACCGTTTCGCGTACAAAGTCGCTCCTGGCGCAGTTTGCCACAAGTTTTATCTCTGCTGATGAGGTGTATATTTTACCGATTTTTACGTCAGCCCGTGAGATTTCCGACCCAACATTCTCAAGTCATGATGTCGTCAGGCGCATACGTGCCGTACAGAAGAATGTATATTATGTAACAGCCTCAGAAATTGCAAAAAAGTCCACAAGTACACATTCTGTATTCGTGTTTATGGGTGCGGGAGACATATATCGCAGTGCTCATGAATTCGTGAAAAATGTATGAAAACATCATGGTTTGAAACTGCAGGATTGAACATGAAGGAAAATATATCTCTGGCTGCGCATACAACATTTAAGATCGGCGGACCGGCACGGTACTTTCTGGAAGTAAAAACTGCCGATGAGTGCGTCCGTGCTGTGAAGGCTGCGAAAAATGCGCTCATACCGGTGTTTTTTCTTGGCGGCGGCTCAAACATACTTGTATCCGATACAGGGTTTGACGGACTGGTGATTAAAAACGCCATGCGGGGTATCTCATTCGTGGGACGTACCGGCGGCAATACGAAACATACACCAAATGCAGTGTATATCAAAGCATTGTCGGGAACATTCATGAACCAGCTGGTCCGGTTTACGGTTGACAATGGACTTGGAGGGCTTCAAATGCATTTGGGGCTTCCCGGAACGGTCGGTGGTGCGGTTGCAATGAATGCAAAATGGACACATCCCAACGGGTATGTGGGTGATGCTGTTTTCAGCGCAACGGTGATGACCGCTGGAGGAGAGATCAAGTCAGTCGGCCGGTCGTATTTTGATTTTTCCTATGGTTACAGCAGTATTCAAAAAACCGGCGACATCATACTGGATACGATTTTTGCATTACATCCCGGTGATAAAGATGCGTTATGGGAAATTGCAAATACAAGTATCCGGTACCGAAGAAACACTCAGCCTCAGGGAGTATTCACCGCCGGATGCGTATTCAAGAACACTGTACAATCAGCCGGGTATCTGGTAGATCATTCCGGAATATCGTCGCGATCTTTTGGTGGTGCAGCAATTTCGGATGTCCATGCGAATTTTATCGTTAATTCCGGTTCTGCGACAAGTTCCGATGTGCTAAAATTAATGGATCTGATGAAAACTGCCGTGAAAAACAGGTTTGGTGTGGAACTGGAAAAAGAAGTCCTGTATGTAGGGGAAAAATAACACATATGGAGAAATTTATCGTCCGTGGAAACAATCCGCTTGTGGGAGCTATCACGCTTGCGGGGGCAAAAAATGTAGCTCTGAAAACGTGTGTCTGCTCGCTTCTGACCGATGAACCATTGACAATCCACAACGTGCCACGAATAAAAGATCTGTTTCTCATGAAAGAACTTTTAGAAGGGTTGGGTGTGGAAATATTGTTTGAAAAGCACACGTTATCGATGTCATTGAAGAACATGTCTTATCATGTTGTCCCATTATCCATCGGAGCCAGGCTGCGCACGTCGATGCTGATTTTAGGTCCGTTGCTGGCGCGAATCGGGAAGGCAAAAATTCCAAATCCGGGCGGTTGCAGGATCGGAGCCCGGCCGATAAACCGTTTAATTGACGGTTTTATCAAAATGGGAGCAGATATTGAATATAACAGCAGTGACGGGTATTTTTACGCAAAAGCCAAACAACTTCACGGAGCGATCATTGAGTTTGAAAAAAACACACATACAGGTACTGAAGCCCTGATACTGGCCTCCGTGTTGGCTGACGGAACGACCGTTTTGAAAAACGCGGCAGAAGAGGTGGAAATTGATGATCTTATTGCTCTTCTCAATTCAATGGGTGCAGACGTTGTGCGCACTGCGCATCGGGAAATTACCACTCATGGAGTAAAAAAATTGTCCGGTTGCGAATATACGATTATGGGAGACCGCAATGAGGAGGTGACGTTGGCAATCGGGGCAGCTTTGACCAACGGAAAAATAACCGTAGAGCAGTCACAACACACAACACTGGGAGCGTTTTTGGATGAATTCACGCGTGCCGGCGGTGTTGCCGAAATATGCGACGATCACACGGTGACCTATTCTCGCGGTGATGCACTTACTGCCACTCATATAGAAACAGGTATTCACCCGTATTTTATGACAGACTGGCAGGCTCCCTGGGCAGTTTTGATGACGCAGGCGGACGGAGTGTCCAGCATTCATGAAACAGTCTTCGAAAACAGGTTTTCGTACGTATCTGAACTTTCCAAAATGGGCGCAGACATCGAATTTTATCAGCCTGAAACTGCTGACCGTAAAATTATATATAATTTTAATCGGGTTGACAGGCAGGATGCTCCCATGCAGGCAATCCGAATCAAAGGGCCATCCAGACTTCATAATGCTGTTGTGAATATGTATGATCTTCGAAGCGGAGCATCACTTTTATTGGCGGCTTTGACGGCATACGGGGAGAGTAATATCTACGGTGTGGAACATATTGATCGGGGATATGAACATATTGAAACACGTCTGGGAGCGCTTGGTGCACATATTGTTCGGGTAAAGGAGGCAGATGTATGAAAGATGAACTTGTGTGTGTTGTGTTGGCCGCAGGAGTCGGAAAACGGTTTTGGCCTTTTACGGTTGATAAGCCTCTGTTTCCATATATGGGCAGACCTCTTCTTGAGCACATATTGAACGGTCCGCTTCCGAAACAGGTGTCAAAACTGGTTGTTGTAGCCAGTCCGAAAAATTTTGATCATATTAAAAAATGCGATTGCCATTGCCTTTTTCTGTTGTGGTGCAGGAGAAAGCCGACGGTATGGCTCAGGCGCTGGTATCTGCATCGGACGCTTTGAACAATTCTTCAGTGCTAATTATTAACGGTGATGATTATCAGGATATCGGGCTTATGCGGTCTGTTGTTGATATGGCGGGTAAAACTGGTGCTTTCGGCGTCATTCCCGCCCGCAAGGTGACACATTATCAGGATTTGGGATATCTTAAGTTTGATGGCGCAAGAATTTCCTCAATTATCGAAAAGCCAGGATATGGAAACGAGCCCAGTGAATTTGTTGCCATGCTTGGCCATTATATTGAAGACGCAGGAATCCTCCTTGATGAAATTTCAAAAACTGATGTCTCCACGGATGACAGATATGAAAGGGCGCTTTCGGCACTTATGAAAGTCCGTATGTTTTCCTCTGTTCCGTATAGCGGACACTTTTGTCCGCTCAAGTATCCCTGGCATGTATTGGACGTGATGGATGATTTGTTTGACCAAACTCTGAAGGAATATAGAGGGAAAAATATAACGATAAAAAACAATGTTGTTATTGAAGGAAATGTGTATATCGGAAATAACGTAAAAATTTTTGAAAATTCTAAAATTACCGGTCCTGTCTATATTGGAGATAACGTAATTATCGGAAATAATAACATTATCCGGTCAAGTCATATCGGAGCAGGTTCTGTGACAGGATTCGGTACGGATATAACCCGTTCGTATATCGGGGACAACTGCTGGTTCCACAGCAATTATATCGGAGACAGTGTCCTTGAGTCGGATATCAGCATGGGATCCGGGGCAGTATTGGCAAATCTGCGTCTGGACGCGGCAGAAATTCAATCAATCGTTTCGGACCGGAAAACCGGGACGGGTCGGGACAAATTCGGATCGTGTATCGGGAAAAACGTCAAGATCGGTGTAAACGTGAGTATCATGCCCGGCATTAAAATCGGGATGGGTTCGTTTGTTGCATCCGGAGTGGTAGTGGACACGGATATTCCTGCCGGAAGTTACGCATACGCCAGGCAGGATGTTGTATGCATTCCCAATAGACACCAATCGTCTCAACGTGACAAAGAACGGTTCCGTAGCGTACTATAAAGAGAGGGATCGGTATATATGCAGGAGATTTTTCAGACTTTTAATTGGACGGATTGGATAATTCTATTTCTTCTTATTGTTTTTACACTCGACGGCTTTAGGAGCGGATTTATCTTGCTTGGTAGCGGTTTTGTTGCGTATATTGCGGCTTTTTATATAGCGGTCTATTTTCATATACCGGTCGGGCAATTTGTCGTAAACAGATTCGGTATTGATGCAAAATGGAGTGATCTTGCAGGGTATATCACCGTGATATTCGTGGTTCAGATCATAATCGCCCAAATGCTTATGTATACATTCAAACGTTTTGGCAAGAGAATTTGGTCGCATAGACTTGATTCATTCTTTGGATCTCTATTTTCTTTTGCCAATACCTTTATCAGCATCGCACTGGGTATTCTTCTTATCGTCGCACTTCCCGTCCCATCATATATTAAAAATCCTGTATCACAGTCGTATCTCTCGCAAAAAATTCTCGTGTTGGCAGAAAAATATGCAAAACCCCTGAAAGAGACGGTTGAGACCACCGCACGTGAAGTGACGAAATTTATAACAATACAGCCCCAGTCATCAGACAGTATTCCCTTGGATATTGATACACAGGCGTGGGATCTTTTGCCGGATGAGTCCGGGGAGCGGAAAATGGTGGATATGGTGAACGCAGAGAGAATTAAAGTTGGGACGGTGTCTCTCGTGGAGGATGAGAGTTTGCAGTCTGTTGCCCGCTCGCACAGCATGGATATGCTTATGAGGAAGTACTTTTCACATTTTTCTCCGGAAGGGTATACGATAAAGGAACGATTGGATGCGGCGCATATATCATACGTCGCGGCAGCTGAAAACCTTGCGTTTGCGCCAAGTCTTTACATTGCTCATTCGGGACTTATGGCAAGCCCCGGACATAAGGTGAATATACTTGATCCGTCGTATAATAGGATAGGGATCGGCATTATTGATGCGGGACAGTATGGGAAAATGATAACGCAGGTATTTATCACATCAGACAGTTTATTTAAGAACAGGAAAGAATTATGAAAAAAATATTACGGCGGCACCATATTTCATTCATGCATGCCTGGGATGGAATTGTCTGGGCGTTTAAAACCCAACCAAATTTCAAAGTCCATATGATACTTTCTTCTGCCGCTCTTGTTTTGGCTGTTATTCTTGAGATATCCAGAATTGAATATGCTATTGTCATCTTCACGATACTGTTGGGTCTTGCGGCGGAAATGATCAACACGAGTATTGAAGCGGTGACGGATCTTGTAAGTACAGAGTGGCGGGAATACGCAAAAATTTCCAAGGATGTATCAGCAGGCATGATGCTCGTTGTTTCGTTCGGGGCAGTATGTATCGCGGCGATCATTTTTCTGCCGTATTTTTTTATATAGCTCTATGTCACTTTTATTGGGTATTCTTTTATTTTCATGGTTTGTATCAAGCATATTGTTCCTGCCGTTTATTAAAATACTCTATCAATTGCGGTTTATGCGCATGAAACAGCACACGAAAGATATGTTTGCCAAGCGGACTCCGATATTTGACCGGTTTCATCAGCATAAGGCTGGAACACCCGTAGGTGGGGGGATTTTAATCATTGCACTTACCAGCATTTTTCTCCCGATCGTTCTTCTTATTTTGAAATATTTTTGGGTTCCGGTTACTGCAATTTATCCGATTGCATCCGAGATTAAAATTCTTCTCTTTACCTTTCTGGCATACGCAGTTTTGGGCATAATCGACGATGCCAAAAAAACGTTCATTTTCAAAAACGATTTTTTCGGCCTCAGGTTAAGGCATAAACTGATATTCGAAATTATCATTGCTTTCATAATCAGTTTTTGGTTATTTACTGAACTTAAAATATCAATTTTTTATATCCCGGTTCTGGGGGTTTTTCATATCGGGTGGTGGTATGTACCGCTGTCGGCATTTATTATATTGGCTTTTGCCAATGCATTTAATATTACCGACGGTCTGGACGGCTTGTCATCGGGAGTACTCCTCATTGCGCTTGCGGCATTCTGGATCATATCAGCGTCGATACTTGATACCGTATTGTCGGTATTTCTTGCGTTGTGGATCGGGTCGATTCTTGCGTTTTTATACTTTAATATCTACCCGGCACGGATTTTTTTGGGTGATGTAGGTTCTTTGTCGTTCGGCGCGACACTCGCCGTCGTTTCTTTAATTTTGGGGAAAGCACCGGTACTTCTTGTCATCGGTGGCATCTATGTCGTTGAGGTTACAACATCTCTCGTCCAATTGGTATCAAAAAAATATCTAGGCAGACGGGTGTTTAAAGCCGCACCGCTCCATCTTATGCTTCAATACTACGGGTGGAGCGAACCAAAGATTGTGATGCGGTTTTGGATACTTTCCATGGTTCTGGCACTATTCGGTTTGTGGCTCGCGTTTTTATCCATTCCGATACCAATGTAGGACGTATAAATGAAGACAAAAATCGCACATCATCACGGTGATAGAATATTATTCGTCCTTATCATCATTCTTGTCACCGTCGGAATCCTCATGGTATATAATTCGTCGATTGTTATTGCCGTACGTGATTTTGCCGATCCGTATTATTATGTAAAAGAACAGTCCAGAGGTGTTATTTTGGGTATTGTGTTATTACTTCTCTGTTCGTTTATTGATTACAGATTTTTTAAAAAGTACGCCCTGCTCCTGTATACCGGTACGCTTCTCTTGCTTTTTTTTGTTTTTATACCCGGAATTGGTGTTGAGGCTATGGGAGCAAGGCGCTGGATTCGCCTTTTTGGAATTGTCATCCAGCCGGCCGAAATCATGAAATTCAGTTCTATTGTGTACCTGTCTGTATTGCTATCAAAGGATCAATCCCACAGTCTTATCTCATTTATCGTATTTGTCGTATTAACCGTCAGTCTCATTATTATTGAGCCTGATATGGGAACATCCATGATTATTATGGGTATAGCAACGCTCATGTATTTTGCTTCAGGATCCCATGTGCTTCACATGCTTATCCTCATTCCTGTAGTTGTTTTTGCATTATCTCTGGTCGCTGTCGTGTCCCCATACAGGATGGCGAGACTTCTGACGTTTATACATCCCCAGGATGATCCGTTGGGATCTTCTTACCAGATGAATCAGGCACTTATTGCGATCGGATCAGGAGGATTTTCCGGGGTTGGGTTGGGTATGAGCCGCCAAAAATATGAATATCTGCCCGAAGCAAATACCGATTCAATTTTTGCCGTCATTGCAGAGGAAACCGGATTTTTAGGAGCAGGCAGTATGATTCTTTTATATTATTTTATAGTTCGCCGCGGTTTTATGATTTCCAGCCGGTCGGATGATGCATTTGGCAGATTGTTCGCTGCCGGATTATCCGGTTGGGTTGCGATACAATCAATATTGAACATGAGTGCTATGATGGCCCTGGTTCCGCTAACGGGAATACCGCTTCCGTTTCTGTCGTATGGAAGTTCAAGTCTTGTAATATTGCTCATTGCGTATGGAGTGCTGATAAATATATCTAAACAAACGAAAACATGAAAACAATCGTTCTTACCGGGGGGCATTTAACACCCGCTCTTGCCGTTATCGAAATACTGCAGAAACAGTATCCTGACCTGCAACTTGTTTTTATCGGTCGACTGACCGTGTTTGAAGGAATTCGTGTACAGTCCCAGGAAGAACGGATTATGAAAAGTCTGAATATCCCATTTTATCCGTTGACCGCAGGACGGATCCGTATGCAATGGTCTGTCGCATCACTAATTTCGGCCATCAAGATTCCCATAGGAATAATACAGGCGTGGATACTTATAATGCGGTTGCGTCCCTCATTAATTATTGCGTTTGGAGGGTACGTCGGATTTCCTGTGGCACTTGCAGGGAAGCTCATCGGTACGAAAGTTCTTGTCCATGAGCAAACTGTGAAGCCCGGATTTGCCAACGCACTTGCGGCCCGGTTTGCAGATACGGTCTGTATCAGCTTCCAGGAGTCCAGAAGGAATATTTCAACTAAACATATTGTGTATACCGGATTACCGCTGCGCAGTGCACTCTATGATCCTCCCGGCACCGTATCCATCCAGATTGTTGAGCCTGAAAGAAAAATTTTGTACATTATGGGCGGGGCTACCGGATCGGTCACAATAAATAGTGCCGTTTTGCCGGTTCTTCCGGCTCTCCTTAAAACGTATACGATAGTCCATCAGACGGGAACCCTCGATTATGAAAGGGTCAAAGCATACCGCCTGACCCTCACAGATACGATACGCCGTCATTATCATATTTTTTCGTATATTGATACACCTGATCATGCCTGGATCCTTCATCATGCGTCCATGGTGATTTCCCGGTCAGGTGCAAATACCGTTGCAGAGCTTCTCCATACTAAAACACCATCACTCGTTATTCCACTTGCCCGAAGCCGGGGCAATGAACAATTTAAGAATGCGCAAATGCTTGTGAAGAGCACAGTCTCCAAAATACTTACGGAGTCTGAACTTACGGCAGAAAATATCATACGAACTGTTGCTCTGCTGACCGGTACAAAGAAGCCGCAAGTCAATCAGACCGGACGAAAAAACCAAGAGAATCTTCCTTCGCGGGTTATCGCGGATATCGCATCGAAAATGCTTCTGGAGGAACCGTGAATACCCGAAAGATGTATAAAATTCTGTCTATTCTGTCCTTTGTTCTTGCCTGTGCTGTTCCGTACATTGTTCTTACACGTATTTTCGTTGTCCGTCAAATTATCGTCGTAGGAAATTCAATTGGTCTTGAAATTGATCGGGATAAGGTAACAGACAGTATGTTACTATTTCCTGGTGAATCATATCGAAATATGCTCCTTGCCCGCTATGGGCAACTGGAAGACGTGTCTATCCGAAAAATATTTCCCGATACGATAGAGATATCTATCCGGCTGCGTAAACCCGTTGCGGCACTTGTACAGAGCGATGCGGTAACACTCATTGATAAAAATGGATACATCGTCGGGTTTTCCCGGCAATCGGATTTGCCTCAAATCCGGTATGCTTCTGGCTCTCAGGTTTTTCAGACTCATACGGATCCGGTCCTCCGGTATGTCCTTGATTTTATCGGTAAATTTCCACAGACTGAATACAAATATTTTATCCAAATCGAATCAGAAAATCGTATATATGTCTCTATTGATGACATTCGCGTGGTGATGTCCCGTGACAGGGATCCGGGTCAGACAGCATCTACTTTACAAACAATCTTACGGGGGGTTAGAATGAAAGGTAATGCCCCAAAGCAGATTGATTTACGGTTTTCAAAACCGGTACTATCCTATTAAAGCATTATGAGTAAAGACAGACTACTATCGGGAATTGACATCGGAACTTCAAAAATAACGACTCTCATCGCCATGATGACAGATTCGGAAGAAGTGCGCATTATCGGAGTGTCATCAGTACCAAGCCGCGGCATCCGGAAAGGCCAGGTCGTCAATATTGAGGAAGCTACGTCCGCAATTACCTTATCTGTTGAGGCGGCAGAGCGCATGGCCGGGGCATCCATCACGAAAGCCTTTGTGACGGTTGGCGGCAATCATATTTCATCAATTAACTCCCATGGAGTTGTTGCCATTGCCCAGCCGGATAAAGAAATTTCGGCAACGGATGTATCCCGGGTTATTGAAGCTGCCAAAGCCGTATCGCTGCCATCAAGCCGCGATATTATCCATGTGCTCCCGCGCGGATATGTGGTAGACGGGCAGGAAGGAATAATTGACCCGATAGGAATGAGCGGCATTCGTCTTGAAGTAGATACGCATCTGGTGACCGGGGGGGCGACAGCCATTAGAAATATCCATAAATGCATTGAAGAGCTCGGAGTTGATATCGATGGAATCGTGTTTTCCGGTCTTGCATCATCGGCATCCGTACTGAGTGAAACGGAAAAAGAACTGGGTGCTGTAGTTGTAGATATCGGCGGCGGTACGACGGATGTGGCGCTTTTCGTCGAAGGCGCCCTCTCGTATTCTTCCGTCATTCCAATCGGTGCGATCAACATTACAAAGGATCTTGCAGCAGGTTTACGGATATCACTGGAAAGCGCAGAAAAAATCAAACTTTTTTTGTCGGATCATTCATCAAAACCAAAAACTTTTATTGACAGGTCAGGAAAGAAACCCGAGCATCCTGAAAAAGAGGATGAGGTTGATCTGACACATTTAGGGTTACCTGAAGAAATGAAAAATGTATCCAGGAAAACTCTTGTGGAGGGTATCATTAAACCGCGTCTGAATGAAATATTTACCATGGTCGGCCTTGAAATCAAGAGGAGCGGATTCGGCGGTATGACACCATCCGGCGTTGTGTTGTCCGGAGGGGGATCGTTAACAGTCGGTGCTGTTGATGCCGCCAAAAAGAACCTTGCGATGCCCGTTCACGTGGGGTATCCCAAAAAGATTTCCGGATTGATTGATGAAATTACAAATCCGGAATATGCGGCATCGACGGGCCTGCTTTTATTTGGGACTAAAGCGGAAAATTCAGAAGGTATGAATTTACTGGGAAATTTTTCCCGGATGACCGAACGGATGCAAGTAAAGGGACTTGCAGGGAAGGTAGTTGATCTGGTAAAGTCATTGTTGCCCTAACCTCTCAGACTTGCCCCTGAAGGAATAATAACATTGTTCAATTGCTATGCTTATTAAACCTGATATTGCACGATTTGCCAAAATTAAAGTAATTGGAATTGGCGGCGGCGGCTGCAACGCGATAAATTCCATGATATCCGTAAACCAGATATCAGGTGTTGATTTTATCGGCGTCAATACCGATGCACAGGCGCTTTTACAGTGTCAGGCGCAGTATAAAATCCAAATCGGTGAAGAGCTGACGCGCGGTCTTGGAGCGGGGGGAAATCCGGAAGTAGGCAAACATGCTGCCGAAGAGTCCAAGGAAAAAATCCAGGAATTTCTCCAAGATGCTGATATGGTTTTTTTGACGTGCGGTGAGGGCGGTGGGACTGGAACAGGTGCAACTCCGATTGTGGCGTCCATTGCAAAAAATATCGGCGCTTTAACGGTCGCAGTGGTCACAAAACCGTTTACGTTTGAGGGTACACGCAGGATGGTGAATGCCGAAGAGGGGATTTTGGAGTTGAAAGACAAGGTTGATACGCTCATCGTGATTCCCAATCAACGTCTGATAGACGTTATTGACAAAAAAATGACGCTTATCGACGCATTTCATGTGGCAGATTCCGTGTTGGGTCAGGGAGTGCAGGGAATTTCCGATCTCATTACAATGCCCGGTCTCATCAACGTTGACTTTGCGGATGTGCGATCCATCATGACGAATGCCGGTTCATCACTCATGGGGATTGGTATGGGAGTGGGGGAGAACCGGGCGGCAAATGCGGCCAGGACCGCTATCGCATCGCCGCTTCTTGAAATATCCATTGAAGGGGCAAAAGGAGTCCTGTTCAATATTACAGGCGGACCGGATTTGACGATGGCGGAGGTCGATGAAGCGGCCAAGCAGATTTCTTCAGCTGTTGATACGGATGCCAATATCATTTTTGGGGCAACGATTGACGAGAATCTTGTAGACCAGGTAAAGATTACAGTCATAGCCACAGGTTTTGATGAAACGAAGAGACGGCTTCGGGAAATGACCGGCAGGGTATCCGGAGCTCCCATGTATCAGTCAGCCATAAAAAACGATATTTACAGACGGCAACCGGTTCAGACTTCCGTAGACTCATCAGGTGAAGAAGATGTTCCAAACGACACCCTTCCCCCTGAAGAGGACGAATTCGACATCCCCGCATTTCTAAGACAAATAAGTTAAGCGGAGTACGGACTTGTTAAAAATCTCCAAAATCAGTCGCAAACTATACTTTTTGAATGGTTATTGCAGCATCTCTTTTCTGTTGGTTGATCCACGCTGATGACGGCCTTACGTCGGAGTACCGAAGTTCATTTCTAATGGAGAATCTGAAAAAATCATTATCGCTTGATTCAAGTAAGTGTATACAAATGGAATGAACCGGTATTCCCCCAGAATTATCCTTTTCGGCATAACTGATAGTTACGTTGGGCGTAAATATACTATTTCTAGAAGCAGAATAGCTGAAGTCCACATAATCACCTGACATTGGACTTTCTGGATTAACACTTTTTGTTATATGAGCACCGGTATCATCCACCATTTTACGGAGAAATGAAACCACCGTATTACTATCAATCTGGCCAGATAAATTTGGATATTGATCGGGTGTAGGGGTAGTACTTATATCGAAACCTGCTAGTTGAAAAAATTCGGATACATGTCCTAGTAGCTGCTGGCATATATCCGGATTTGTAAGGTCAATTTCTTCCTGACATAGGTCTTGGATAGCATCCATGCATTGTTGAAGGGAGCTATGTACAGCCGTTTTCTCATCAATTGATTTAATAGGAAATTCAGTTGGCATATTTGTAAGAATTGTAGCTCAACATAACAAATTATACCAAAAAACAGATGCAATGTTATCAAAGATTTTTACTGCACAAATTCCTGCGAGGAACAATTTTCGGAGTAGCTTGGGGTTTGAGAGCGGGGAATAGTCTACAAAAGTGTATATGTCTGATAAAGCACATTTTGATCCGGAGAGAAATTATCTCTTCACGTCTAGTACATACAGGACTTTCTGTCGTATAATTGCTCTATTTGGGTGAATCATCTGGGATACGGGAGGTGCCATTCAAAACGCCGGATGTGCTTCCGGAGCATGTTGCGTTGCTTGATAATGGTGCATTTAAGCACATGGAGCAATTATCCGATCAAACAATCGGAATGTTCAGATCTCATACATATCTTTTAATGTTTGAACATGTTCAAAAGCCTGGATTTGCAACAAGAATTTCCAGATTGCATTCTAAGACGGGGGATGAGAATACTGCCACAATACAAAACGAAAAATTGGTGGATAATATGATTGCTCAGGGTATTTCATCAAATCCGATTGATGTCGTTACGGATGAAGCAAATATCCAGACTCGATCTTTTGTATTGCAAAAACACGATAGTGAATTTTTACTGAGATGCTTTACTACCAAACAGGGCGAAGCCAGTTGGGAGATCCTCAGTGTGAATCCATACGGGAATGTCGGGCTTCAGCAAGCACTGATTGACCATGCATCGATAGTTCGGTCGCTCCTCTCCGGCATGCTGGAGCAGTCTGATCCCGAACTTAAAGTAGTAGCTGAAGCCTCAGGGTATGAAAAGGTCGAGAAGATATTTGAAGATGTGCTGAAGACCTCGGTTTCTGTTTCCTCTGGAGATTATCTCGGATGTTCCGATGATGCCCTGACACGAGCGCTGATTGTTGCGGACGCACATGAACGTAATATGAATGACGATCACGCGTATGTCCGGATTTTTGGTGAAATTGCTCATGATTTTGAAGAGGCATTGCAGAAGGGGCCGGAAGCTATCCCGTTTTCTTTTTTGGATCCCCACGATATGCGGCTGCGCCTGGAGGCGGAAAGCAACTACCGTCTTCATCATTTGCTATTGGCGCGACAGAAGAATGAATTTGAACCTGACCGCTGGCTTCAGCCAGATATTTTTGTAGCGGATCTGGTGAATGAACAACTGATGGATGTGGAATATTGGTCCAGGAAAGCTGAAGTGGCAAAATATCTCCACGGCATTATGGATGAGCATCTCAAAAGGGGAAAATTTACCCCTGCTGATAAAGTGCCTTCCATATTACCTGAAGTAATTGAGGATGCCAGGGATTTCAATTTGTACTCGACGTATAGGGAAATTTTCCAGTGGTGCCGACAGTGGGCAAAACAGAAACTGGCCACGTATCCGAAACCTGGTCCGTTGACTGAAACTGCAGATTCTCAACCCTGGAGGGATAATCGGGAAGAACTTTTGTATCTGATTGAAATATTGGATGAAGCAGACCCCGACCATCCAGTATGGTCATAGTTGGTTGTTTTCTCTTTAGAGATTATTGAACAATGTATTCTTTTTCCGACAGGGATCCGGTGAAGTGGACCTTGCCGTCTGAGAATGTTATTGATTGAGCTTCAAATCCAGGAGTGTTGCGCATGCCGGATTCCAAAACGTCGATGATAGCATCTTTTTTGCTGTTTACAAGTGCCATCGGTACCGGGATCCCTGCGATGTTGCCACCTGTCAGATTTAAAGAAACAGCTCCGTTTGTCACTGATCCTGAACCTTTTACATAAAATGATACATTAGTCCGTGGGATGTTGTACTCGTCCATTGCTTTTTCTACATCCGATGCGGCAAAACCGATAGCAGTTGCGTATGAGATTGCTTTGGCGGTATCTGCAAGGCCTGACAGTTCCACAGTATTATCCGGATTCACCCTGATCTGGACGGAATGGAACGGAAAATATTTATATTTGGTTTTATAGAGGGCAAGAGCCGTCAGTTCCTGTGAATCCATGCTGTAGGTCATGGGTTTTGTGCCTTCAAACCGGATGCTCTCTCCGACAGGTGTGGAATCTGGAAGGGAAATTACCTGTACTGTAGTTTTAGCCTGCGCACCGTCCGCCTGTTCCCGAGTTGCAGTAATTCCCAGGTCTTTTGGTTTAGATGTGCCGCTCAACGCCTGATATATTTTAAATCCGATAAATCCGCAGAGAATCAGAATCAGGAATATTATGCCCAGGCATCCGATTTTTACTCTATTCATATATGATTCTTTTCACATTATACCAGCCGAGCAGAAATTTGTCATTTGGTAGGCTTGGTATGTCAATATCCTATAATATATACTTTTTTGATTCCTTGGTGTAAAATGAGCCCGAGGCTTTAGATATGACAGCAGAAATGGAACAGACGATAGTACATAGTATTGCAGAACGGTGGCTGCAGGTAAGAAATATTTTTGCAGGAAAGTCTGGTGCCGCCGGGAGACAGTCTACTCCAGAAACCTTCAGTATTGAACCACCGGTCGATACTTTTGAATCTATATGCGCACCGCACGAAATCGATCCCATTTATGACTTCTGCGATACAATCAGGCATACAATCGATACAACCAGCCCCGATGAGGCAATCGGCAGTATGCGTACTGCGTCAGCGCTGTTGGAGGAAGCAGTACAGGATAATTCGAAACACCTGAAGGAATCACAGCGTGACACACTTGTAGAATTTGTTTCATTTCTGGACAGGAAATGGGATTTTAACCATTATCAGGTGCATGATCCGGAAAAACATATACAGTATCTGACCGGGCGGTTTAAACTGATCAACAGCATCCTGGATCAGATTGGAGACCGGGATATATCCCGCACCCGGTATCACCATACAATCAGACAATGGCGTGAAGAAAAAAAATCATTGGAACAACCGGATTTTCTTTATGAACTTCTCTATAACCCTGCCTATTTGTATGAAAAGCAGAAAAACGGGCTCAATTACGGTGAATGGTTACGGGCTGCACTTCTTGTGGGGGAACTTTTCGAAAATACTCAAAATTGGCCGGAAAGTACAAACAAGGAAACCATCACCGTTGAATACAAAGGAAAATCACACCGGATGAATGTACAGACGGCACGCAAGATGATCAGAGATGTATATAGGGGCCGAAGGATTGATGGTTCCCGATTCGGATATACGCCGAAAAAAACGTACGAACAAGTCCATGATACTTATTGGAATACGATTATAGATTTGAACGAAAAACATGTAAAAATAGTACCCGGTACGAGCGAGCCGGATTATGAAACTGTCAGAAAAAAAACTGAAGCGGAACGGAATACTTTCATCATGCAGGTGGAACAAAAGCTCATCCGCGCAACAGGAGACCGGTATGCCAAGATGAATCTGCTTATCCGCGTCATGACGAGAGGAATATTCATCGGTGCGTTTGATACCTATGTACAAAAAATTTCAGAGCTGCCCGAACGGCACTCTTTCAGTCAACATGATCAGCAAACACAGCGCACTTCTGATATGATGGCCGGCGTGCTGTTTGAACGAGTAAAAGATCAGGATAACCGGCAGGGTGAAGTGTTCATCGCAGGGCATTCTGATGCACAGTACGATACAAAGGGTATTGCTGATTTTGATTATGATATCGACCGAATCCGGAGTGCCTGGGCAGACGGAGCGATAACCCGTATAGTCGTGTTAACAGGCAATGGATGCATACAGAGGGTGATTTTTGAGTATGTGAATGCAAGGATGCGCCTGTCAAACCGATTTTTACATGCCGGAATTTTTGTACGGCTGTTCGGATTGCAGTATGAAAGCAGCGCAGAAGGAATCACGCACATATCAATCGGGCCGCATACGATAGACGCAGGATCAGATGAAGATACCATTGCATCCGGATTCTCCTGTTTGCGGTCTGATTCAATCCCTTTGCAACATACTGTCCGCTACAGCAATGCATCATAACACTCGGGAGAATTCCGTTACTGCGTTTTTCTGTTTCCGTATATCTGATACAGAGACAGGAGAATGAAGATAGCAATAAAAGCGGTCAGTGACATCATGGGGATAGTTATGTAACCGTAGGCTGTCGAAAATCTTTCTGAACATTCGGATGAAAATCCGACAGCAGAACAGGGCAGAATTGAGGGTCCTCCCACCTGAAGATAGTAGTGATATGCGGAGAGGATAATACCTGCCGCAGATAGTGCTTTCGGATATATAAGCCCCTTCACGTCGTTTATGATAATGGCTATACCCAAGAGCAGTACCTGCGGATACATGAGGATCCGCTGGTACCAGCACAGGACACAGGGGGAATACTGCGCCACTTCGGAGTAAAAAAGACTTCCGGCCATTGCAGTAAGAGCAACCGTACATGCAAAAATACGAGAATAAGGTGCGATATGCTCAATAATATTTCTTTTTATGTTCCTGAGTTTCCTGATATAACGAGACAGTAAGAGAAGCAGAATCCATGAAAGAATTGCGGCATCCGATGCAAGCGTGAGAGTATTGAGTACGTGTGAGACTGTCGGAACAATCTGCATAGTGAAAGTATACCACACGGGTTTATAATCAAATATATGAAATGGAATAGGATTATGAGCATATGGTGTATGGTAATTGGTTTGTTGTATGTATCATTGGCCCTTGTGCGTCATACCCACTTTCAGTCCGGCGGGTTTGATTTGGGGATCTATGACCAGGTAACGTATCTGTTTTCACGGTTTCGGGTACCGTTCAGCACAATA
>JBGSUE010000004.1:0-10761 GCA_041753515.1 Patescibacteria group bacterium | reverse complement strand
GAGGGTCGCATGAACCATAATATCCGCAAACAGAGCTATACAGTTCCTGATCATTCGGTATTTTTGCGCTTCTTTGGCTTGTATCGGCATTACAGTTCAATCCTTCGCCATATTTCCAGTATTGTTTTGCCATCAATAAGCCTCGTGCAGCAAGAATCGCGGCATCATATACGTCACACCGATTCAGTTTTTCATCACAGGACGATGTATCGTTTTCCGTATATTCACCCGGGCATTTATTTGTCGTTAATTGATAGTTTGCCTTTTGTATCTGGAATGGTCCTTGTGCATCCTGAGATGAGTCAGGGCATACATACCCATCACCGTTCCCTGTTTCAGCCCATTGAATTCCATGAAGAATTGTATTTAATTGACTTGTTCCTCCAGGAAAAAATTGTCCATATTCATTTGCAGCTTTTTGTATAGCATCATCAAGATGTTGACTAACATAATCCCAACTATAATCGCATTCTGTTTCTTTACCAAAATCAAACAAACATGGTGTTGGAGTTGGGTTTGTGCCTTGGCCGAATCTGAAGATGTTGGTCAGCGCTGAAGTTGCCTGTTTAGAATAAGGATGTATGGCACATTGGGCAAAGTATGCGGAATCCTGGATTGCTCCCATACCTGTTTGGGCGTTTTTATCATCAATGAGCCTGCCGCCAACGTTGATTGTCTGGTCGACGGATCCAGCCGGTCCGCGGTTTGGTTTCACATAACTATCTGGTGCGTATGAATTATATGCTCCGCCTGAATCTACAAACCGTTTTGGTGCAGGCGTTGCGGGAATTTTTGCTGTGTAACAATTGTCTCCTTCGGTGAGCCAGCATTCTCGGTCAAGACCAAAAAATGCTGCACTTGCTATCCAGTGCACGTTCCAATCCTCGCATTCAAAAATTTTACATATTGCACTTTCATTTGCATCATCGCCGGTTAAGCCAAGAGCGCTCGCGATTGCTTGAAATATTGTTGAGGGGGATATACCGTTTCCGAAAAGATTAATGAATTCATGCCGATCTGTCGCTTGGTTATCGATAATATTGGATTCTGAAGTATCAATCGAATAGGAACAATCAAGCGGAGCCATCCTTTTTGTGCGGACATCTTTTTCTTTCATATTATATATTCCGTTTTCATTCAGTGTTTCATGGCTTTTTACTTCCATTGCACCAAACCATCGTGCAGCCTCAAGTCCTTGAATGCTGTTTTGTTGGTTATTTTCTGTACGAATAAATTTTTCAGTAATATTATGTTGGCAGTTTGACACTAGCTCACCGTCGACCCTGATGCATAAACAACCGGTTATATAATATTTTCGTTCTGGTTGCCACATGGCAGGTTCGGTTTTATTTTGAACCATCAACGGTGAGAGCGGAGAGGTAACTGCATCAAAAAGTGTATTGCGATAATTTTCGATTGGAGTAGTTTCTTCTTTTTCACCTTGTAAAAAAATATTATCAGTTCTTGTTAATATATATCCCAACAATTGTGCCCTGATATTATTGAGTAAATTTTGTAATTCATCTGTAGGGGCTGTTTTGGGAAATTTAAATGATAAGATATCCGGTGACATGAAAACAGTATCTGCATATACCTTTTTGATCAAATCATCTTCATATTCATCACTTTCAGCAGGATCCGGAGTGGGAGCAGCATCCTCTGCATACACAGGGGTAAATGGAAGCATGAGAACAGTCAAGAATAGTAATGATACTAGTGTTGTGAAGATCCGTTTCATAGGAGTGGCTTTATCATACCAAATTGACAAAAGAATTTCACGCGGGATACGCCCAACTTATTCCGGTTTAAAACCCGGATGGGTTTTATAAGCGGATTAGTTGGGTGGATACTGAAAAAACCATTGCAATACGACGTTTTTTTAGTATACAATTGGGAAACTATGACAAACAATGCCCATCCGAAAATTAGGAAAGCAATCATTCCGGCGGCCGGGTTCGGGACGCGTTTCATCCCGCAGACCAAAGCCATGCCCAAGGAAATGCTGCCGATTGTGGACAAACCGGTCATCCAATATGTGGTCGAGGAACTGGTTGCCTCCGGCATTACCGATATCGTCATTGTCACCGGTTGGCACAAACGGTCCATCGAGGACCATTTCGATTACCCCAACGATCTTATCCAGACTCTCAAAGAGCAGAAGAAGGAAAAGCTTATCGAAGAAGTGATCCGGATAGCAGAAATGGCAAATTTTATCTATATCCGCCAGAAAGGTCCGTACGGCAACGGCACACCGGTTCTGTGCGCACGGGAAGTGATCGGTGACGAGCCCTGTGTCGTCATTTGGGGCGACGAGTTTATTTATGCAGATCCGCCCCGAGCACGACAGTGCATCGAAGTATACGAAAAATACGGCGATCCGGTGATTTCTGCGGTTCGCGTACCGAAAGAGGATGTATCCCGGTATGGCATCGTGGATACGCTTCATATCGAAAAAAATATATACCAGATTAAAAAACTCATTGAAAAACCATCAACTGACGAGGCGCCGTCCAATCTTGCCGCCCACGGTTGTTATGTACTGACACCGGATATATTTCCGCTTCTGGCAAAGTTGAAACCCGGGAAAAGCGGGGAAATCTGGCTGACTGATGCTATCAAGGAATTGTTGAAAACACGGCCGGTCTATGCATGCGAAGTGAAAAACGGGAAATATTACGATACCGGCAACAAATTGGAATATTTAAAAACGGTGGTTGAGTTTGCACTCCGGCATAAAGACTTGAACGGAGATTTCAGAAGCTACCTCAAAAGCCTCAAATTGTAGTACACTCATATATGTATGAAGCGGTCGCTGTCCCGTATTCGGGGAGCCGGATTTATTTTGTGGCATGCACGCCACCTCTTGTACCATGTCCTATTGGGATTAGTATGGGCATGGTTGTTGCGTGAGATCTGGCAGGAATTCGATATACGGTTTGTGCTGACATCCGTATTCTTTGCATTGCTGCCGGATGTGGAACATGTGTGGTATTTTGTGACATATGGAAAGTCAGCTACATATACACAGAGTATAAAAAATCTTATTCGAAGCAGACAGTGGAGGAAGGTGGCTGTATTTATTGAACATGGGCATAAAGATCAAACAGAGCTGCAGTTTCATAATATTTATACAATCGGACTATTGCTGGTTTTTTTGGCGATGAGTATTGTTTGGGATGTGCGGATTGTCACCGTTGCCGCCGGTTCCTCTGTCATCCATTATGTGTTTGACATCTTTGACGACGTGATGATTTTAGGATATGTAAACCGGAACTGGACGAGGTGGGGGAAATCAGATTGACTCAGTTTGAAACACAAAACATTATTGCAGGCCTGGAAGGAATCGAACCCTCATTAGCGGTTTTGGAGACCGCTGTCCTACCATTGAACGACAGGCCTAATAATGATATGGGTATTTTATCAAATGTTGTAAGGTAAATAAACAGTTATTGTCTCTTGAAGAATGTCATGGCGACGACGGATAAAAGTACCAGGACGCCGACAACGGCGAAAACTATTTGCACATTGGACATGTTGGCTAAAAGACTGTTTGACTCCTGAACCGGTGCCTCTTGGACAGTTTCCGTTTGTGGTGTCGCGGTCTCTGAATTTGCCGCAACTGGTACCTGTGTCGGCACAATTTCCCCGTCAAACGGAATAATAGGACCTGAGACTACGACCTGACTGGAAGGAGTGCGCGGCGATTGGCCGGTTTCAGCGGTAATCACATACTGGCTGAACCGGTCGCGCTGTTTGCCTGTGAAGACTCCTTTATTGACATCGGAAAGTTTGACCGAATCGTTAGACCCGTCTTTATACAGCCACATGACATAGTAATCGTAGAATCCCTGATACGGGTAGACAAGCCCATGGCACCTGCCGTTGACGGTATACTGCCCGTTTTGCAGGAAGCTGATTCCCTGACATTGAATGTTGCCATTATCAATACTGATCCTGCCTTCATTTGCCGAAACGCGATTGGAGGCAAGAATCAGAATGAAGAGTGCCAAAAGTGTCTGAAAAATCTGTTTCATATGATGCGAGTATATCATAAATTATAGGTTATTGTCTAGGTACAAATTCCGGTATAAATACCGACCAACCCATATCAACAACATAGAGTGTTCGAAATATACCTCCCGGATTTACATATTCAATATGGGGTGGTTCTGTATATGGGGGACCTTGATCTTGAAGATGTGAACGGAGGATGCCGTGGCTGGATTCCCCCATGGCCGTTTCAATACCGATAAACACACGTGGTCCGACACGAAATTTTCTCATAGCACCTGCACACTCCCCGCAGGGGCTTGCACTGCAGTACATTTCACATCCGGAAAAATCTCCGCCTGTTTCTTTCAGAAGCTCAGGATCTTCCAAAAGTAGTCTTTCTGCATGATGGTATTGGTGCAGTTCCGGTTTTGTCACTTTGATGGGAATATTATTGGTAACTTTCATGATAACACCATCACGGACAAGCATGGCGGTAAACGGTTCCCATCCCGGAATTCTGGTGCGGTGTGCTGCCATATGCACAAGAGTCATATAGTATTCAGGTTTTTGGGACTGTCCTTCTGGCAAAGCGGGATCGTAATATTGGTCGAGATTCGGCAACAGGCGAATCGTGCGACCCAAAAATTCTTTATCGGATTGCTGGCTGTCTGTCCGGAATTCGGGTACAGCAGATTCGAGCGCTTCTCTAAATATTCTTCTATTATGATGAGGGTTCTGACGGTTTTCGGATTCACGCTCAAGTATGGACGCAATGGTATTTTTTTGCGATTCATTCATGCGGGCAAACGGTGGAAGGATCAGGTCCAGACGGAATAAACGGATTGTATTCCAGAATTCTGATGGATTTGACGATATGAGGTGATGTATGCGTTCTTCAATTTGGTGTATGTGATTCCATACATTTTTTTCTTCAGGTGTTGCCAAACTTGTGGCGAGCATCAGTTCAAAATTTGAATACGGGAGTGATACAATGTCCGCTCTGTCTTTGTCGTAGTATGATTCCGCCATTGATAAAGCACGTGGGTGTCTTGTTTGAATACATTCCCTAATTTTGACATGATCATCGGCAGTAATTCTGCTTGATGTTATTGCACTACCTATTGCATCCAGTGACGTCTGCAATCGGGAAAGTAAATCGTGGGGTTCTTCTTGACACTTCAGAAATGCTGATTCATCCAAAAACGAAACAGCTTCGACAGGACGGGTTTGGTATAAAATACCAAAGGTATGAAGAGATGCTGCCTGTTGTGTATCCATTGCCGCTATCGGTGATAATTCATGAGGCATATGTTAGAGAGTTAGAGCAGGTGAAACCCTTTCTTTTTTATTGCGGTAAGCCGAAGGTGGGGAAGTCCGGCTTGAATGAGTTTTTTTCGAAGACGAAAGGCAAGGCGGTCTAAAGCCCAGTCGGAATAGTGATCTTCCCACTGTATTCCCCAGATGAGTTGTGCAACCTCTTCACGCGAAAGGATTGTTTGTTTCGATTTGCACAAGGCATTGAAAAACACCCGTTCCTGCGGGGTAAACATCCGGCTGATATCCGCTCCATTCACTCGAATCGTTTTGTCGTCGGTTATAATGCGTTTCATGGCAGCTTCTGAGCGTATTGCATATTCAAGAATAGGCATTCCAAGAACTGGTTTTTCCTGTTGATATGCAATGAATCCCGATGCCAGAAGATGGATATACGCGTCGCTGAGTGTATCTTCCTGCCGGATCAATCCGCGATGTACTTGAATAAAAAGATTCTGTTCCTGTTTGGAAAATTTATTCCACACGGCAAGGATTTTTGGAAGCAGAGCGGGTGATTGTAGGGCCTGATCCACCGTCCATGTTTGATTGTCTCTGAGGGTACGCAGAACATGATGAAGAATCCACAAATATCCGCCGCATCGACGTATGATATCTTCATACACCGGAACTGGAAACGAAATACCCCATGTATTGCTGTAATAGGAAAGGAACTGCAGAGAATCTTGTGGGCTGTAGAGGGGATAGTGGATGAGATGATCAAACAAAAACGAGCATTTATCCGCAAGACGTGCATACTTTTTTTCAGAAATATTTACCTCGGAAAATACGATGACGGACAGGTTTTTGGAAGTCCGCACAAGCTGTTCCAGATCTATGAGCGGCTGGATTGATGGGGACGTGAGAGAAGAGGACAGGTGCGTCAGAAAAAGGCCCACATCGTAGCCTTTGTTGGCAATAGCCTGCAGAAGTTCGGCAGGTGAAAGAGATGCAAGAGTTCCCGGAGTTCCAATCCGGTATGTTGTACAGATATCTGTAAGTTCCTCGTGGATGAGTTTCATGAGAGGCTGTTCATCAACCGGAAAGTACCGCAGGATATATTTTCTGTGATACGCACCCAAAAAACGTTTTCTGAGGGAAATGTTTTCAATAACTTCCGGTATGCGGTATTCACAGTCATCCTGCAGCTGGATCACCGTGCCTGATTCTCCATATTTGATGATAGGAAGCCAGGCTGCGGCATTGCGAAGGATTGTCCCCCGTGTAATTGGTGTTTCCTGCCCGGTTTTTCGGATGGTCATAACCACTATTGCCGGCAGGCATTTTCATAGTTTGTCAGAATTATTTGGTATTATAGTATTTTTTGTCAGAAAGTCAAATAATCCTGACTATGACAATCAAGTATTCGAAGTGTATATCCCGTAGTATTCATCAAGCACTTTTGCAGGCCGTGATGGGAAACAAGACATATTGGAGGTACACATGAAAAATACTTTTGTTATGAAGGCACAGTCAATACCATGGATGCTGAATCTTTTCGGTGTCCGGATCGGCATAGTACACGGGTTGGTGTTGGGAATCGTAATTTTGGGGTTTTTTGCGGCAGTGGCACCCAGCCAAACACCTAAACCCAAGACCGTGCTAATCGTTGATGACAATCCTTCCATGCGCCAGAGCGTCGGTTTCGTATTCCGATTTACCCTGAAATGGAACATCGTGGAAGCCGGAAGTGTCCAGCAGGCGTTGGCATATCCAAAGAAATCTAAACCGGATCTCATTATTCTGGACAACGACGGAATCGCAGACAATCCCGGTCATACATATGTGGGGAGGTTCAACACAAAATGGCCCGGTGTGCCCGTTATCATCTGGTCGGATTCAGTGACGGATGACGTGGCGCAACAATCCGGCGCACAGGGGCGGCTGCCAAAAAATGCTGATGATGATACGTGGATCAAACTCATCTCGGAGCTTGTCAAATAGTGCTCGCCCGGCTGTTCCGGATGCCTGTTTCTCACGCGGATTTCGCGGGAGGATATGGTATTTGGGACAGCTGGGTAAAGGGGTTTTATCTCCCTCCCCGCATCACGAAGTAGGTAGCCACAGATAATACAGCTTCCAGAATGAGCGTTGGGTTTTTCCGGTACATCGCAATTCCTGTCAGGATATTTGTCGGAACCGGTAAATATTTTTTCCACACTCTGAATTGCCGCTTGGAAAGTGGCCAGAACCAGGCAATGCCGGGACTAAAGTCCATTGTATCCATCACAAAATGAGAAAAAATTCCGGTGATGGAAAGAAGTGCATAGATATACTTTATATGATCATAATGTATATGCCACCAGAGTGCATACGGAATAAGTATAAGAGCCCAAAAGAGCGGAGCATGAAAGACGGACCCGACCCTGTGTTTGTATGCGCGCCATAAAGCAAAAGCATCAACGTCCGGTGCGTTTGCTGCCAGTATAGCGATTGTCGTTGCGTGATTTTCAAAACCGGGCGGTATGAGCCCGGCATGGATAAAAGACCGTGCAATAAGGTATCCTGCGGCAGTGTGGGAAAGGGTTGTCATAGATTATTCTATGATGAGGGTTTCCAGGACTTTTTTCAAGAGGATGCTGACACCGCCGATTTTTACTTCCAGATTGTTTTTAGGATTGGTGAATATGAATGCATCTTTGACGCCCCTGTACAGGATGCCGGACACGGATGCAGCCGTATACTCGAGTGTCATATCTGCCGTTACGTCCGGTGGTTTTATGGTTTTTGCGCAGGAAAGGGTAATGGTTTCCGTGGGGTGTTCCATACGGATAAACTGCACGCCGCCTTCTTCTTCAGGATTTTCCATAAATTCATGGGTTCGCGGATAGACCAGTGATATGCCGCATTCATCGCTGTCATACCGTACTGCTCCTGCAAAGATATCCGATGTTGGCGTGGGAGTGGGAAATGTTTGTTGGACCTGCGGTTCGGGGTTTTCCGTCTTTCTCAGATTGGCGACAGTGACAATTCCGGCCAAAATTGCCAGAAAAAAAATGACAAGCCTGGTGTTGCGGTGCATGTTTAGTGCAGCTTGGTTAGTTCTTTATGTTCAGTATGCTTTTTGCAACGAGGGCAGTATTTGTTCAGTTTCACTTTTTCGGTCGTATTGAGCTTATTGCGCTCGCTCACATAATTCTGCCGTTTGCAGACAGAACATACTAAACCGAAAACAATCCGCTGTTCCTTTTTTGCCATATTTTGGTATTATATATCGTTTTTACTGTTTCTCCAAGAGTGGAGCCTGGACCGGGAGTCCCTGCCTGCCGGCAGGCAGGGGACCCGGGCTCTTGTTCTTATCCCAGTAAAATCTTGCCACACTTTGAGCCCAGGGGGGGAATTGGACCCCCGACCTTTTTCTTACCAAGAAAATGTTCTACCACTGAACTACCTGGGCTTTATACGTCATCCCGAACTTGGTTCGGGATCTAGTTGATAAAAACGAGATGCTGAAATCCATTCGACAAGCTCAGGGTCCTGAGTTTACCGATGGACAAGTTCAGCATGACGGTTATATATAGAATCTGAATCAATCTCAGCACATGATATTTTATCATATATAATGCGTTTATGAAGCAGTTTTTATTGGTTGTTTCTGCAATTGTGTGTGGAATAATGATAGGGTACATTGGATTTTCAAAAATTCAGATAAAATCTGTTGATGTGATACCCTCTCCCACACCCGTCCCGCGGCCGTTGGACGCGTATACAATTGATGCACTCAGTAAAAGAACGTATTCTGCCGAAATCGTGTTTGAAGAAGCGGTCCGGGAGGAGGAATCGTATACGGTCAGACCGTTTTGGTTTATAAGCGACGGGAAAAAAGCGACTGGGCTGGCGCATGTGCCGAAAGGGGAGATCGAAAAATATCCCGTCATTATCCAGCTTCGTGGGTATATTGACCGGACAATCTTTGAAAGCGGAATGGGGACGGCACACAGCGCTGAAGTGTATGCAGCGAATGGATTCATATCATTGGCCCCTGATTTTTTGGGGTATGGAGGATCGGATGCCTCCGGCGGTGATATTTTTGAAGACCGGTTTTCCACGTATGTCGTAGCCATGAATCTTCTCGCAGCTGTGCCGTCCGTTCCACAAGCAGATACAAACGTTTTTTTATGGGGTCACTCAAATGGTGGACATATTGGACTGACGGTATTGGAAATGTGTACAGATTTTTGTCCCAAAGCAGCTACGTTTTGGGCGCCGGTGACGAAGCCGTTCCCGTATTCCATTTTATATTACACGGATGAGGCGGATGACGGAGGAAAATATTTGAGGAAAGAATTATCAAAATTTGAAATCCTGTACGATACTGATAAATACAGTCTCACACAGTATCTTGACCGGATTGACACTCCGATGCTTATCCATCAGGGAAGTATGGATGATGCAATTCTTCAGACGTGGACGGACGGATTTGTATCCCAACTTCGTGAACTTGATAAAGATGTCACATATTATGTCTATCCCGGCGCGGATCATGATATGAATGGATCCTGGGATACGGTGGTAGAGAAGGATATGGAGTTTTTCCGGTCGTTTGTAGAATTACAATAAAGATTCAATCCTGTGACTCATTGGGCGTAACGAAGGGCAGATTCCCCAACGAGCCACAGGATGAGAACCTCAATCAGTGTGGAAGCAATCGTTCGAAAGTCTGAATCTCATCCCAGAGTCTTCCTGTCCAGGATTTTTTCAGACTTTTTGCCTCCTTGTAGAGTTTTTCAAGGGAATCAATCAGGCCTTTGTTGTCTTTTGGACATTCACCCGGAAGGGAAACGGAATCGGTAGACCAATCATTAAACATAAACGTGAATTTGATGTTTCCGTCTCCGCAATCGAAGCGATGACGCCCGAATGTGACGTTTCCTCCGGCATAACCTTCGGCAATCACATAATTCCAGCCCTGGTCTGCTGCAGATGATGCAAGCGGTCTGGAATTGTCAATCGCATTGGAAATGCCTGATGCGGCCTGCTGGCTCATCTGTTGTCCGGCGGGGGAGAACATGTGGCTGATGAAGAAGATCAGCACAAAAGCCGCCGCCAGAGGGATACTGACTCTTTTCAAAATATTGGTCATTTTGTACGCTCCTGTAGGATGTTGGGAAAAAATCCGACAGGGACCCGTGAAGGATCTGCTATGGTGTTGGAACCCGGTTACGCACTGAATGTGCCATCTGACACTCCCGGTGATCCGTCTTGTATTGTGTTCATTTCGATGTTCAAGACTTCATTGTTTTTCCTGTACCTTCTTCTGTTTTGCCCAGAAACATCAGTCTTTGGTAAAACGCATGGTACAGTTGTTCATCCGTGTTGTTGGGAATTGGTGATGAGTCGCATCCCGCAGATAAGCCGTCCTGCCCAAGGTACTTATCAGTCTGAAAGTCATACGTCGGATTCCAGGCTGATAAGTACCTATTTGATTGAAGTTCTTTCAATGTGCAATCATCACAA
>JBGSUE010000003.1:0-17916 GCA_041753515.1 Patescibacteria group bacterium | reverse complement strand
TAGAGACCGAATATCGCTTCAATCACCGTGCTACAATCGAGAAAGATCTACGCATGTTGCTAGCGCAACATCGCCGAAAAGAAAGACTTATAATTTAACATCTAACTGGGCAAGACCCTTAACTATTATGCCGAAAGTATTTTTACTCAATGGTGATACTGGAAGGTCAGTGCAAATTGAGAGAATTTTTAAAGGTGGTACCAGCGATGAAATTGTATCTTGCACGAGGTATTTTAATTCACAAATGCAGCCTGAATCGACCGATATTGAAGTATATGATATATCAGAAAATCCAACAATGATATTGCAGGCTGATTCAACGGGCACAATTCAACCGGGTAATCATATAGATACACAGCCAAGAAATTTAAAAATTCTTCAGCTGACTCAGATGATGACTGCGAAAGAGAATAACGGAAAACCTATCGTGACTAATTTGTTTCTTGAACGGATATCACAAGTGAAATTATAATAATTAAGTGAAATATCATGCCCGAAATATCTCCTGACCCCCTGGCTGTCACAAAAAAATTTGTGGGGGCGTGGGATGGCAGTCAACAATCACTACATGAACAGAAATTTATAAAAGGAACTCACCCTGAAAGATCGCATAGATCTTTTACCGCCAAAAAACACCCCGAATTTCAAAAATATTACGATACATATTTCGGATACCCGGATGATTGGGATTTAAAAAGATCAGTCGAATGGAAACCTGTTCATGATTTTGGTAGTGCTGATACAACACTTCTCAATGCATCTGTGGATATGCTGTCGCAGTTGACGGACGGTATGGTGTGGGTAACGGGAGCGGAAGGTTTATTGGATGATAAAACATACATTCGTGTTGAACCGGAGATCCAGGATTTTTCGCACAGAAAACTGAAAGTAAGGTATATCCATGAAGGGAATCCGGATGAGAACGATACAACAGGAAGTATTGAAATTGCCGGTGGGCAAAGCAGTGAAGGATTTCATATGACGGGTTTGAAAGCACATGTCGAGGGTATGTCCGGGCGTGATGCTGTGCTGCAAATCTCAGAATTTATCCAGCACATTACCTTGAATCCACAGGAGTTTGGAAACATCACAAATCCTCAAGATCAATCACTCATTTTGAGAAATGCATTGCACTATTTAGAAAGCGCTGATCCTCATGCCACATTACGTCCTGAAATATTCCGACAGGTACTCCATAATATTCCCGGTTTTGAGAAAGCGTTTGGTGATGAGACTGCATTGGGTGAAATAACACGATTGTTAAAACCAGAAGTCCTTTCAGCTAATAAAGATCCACTTGATGGAAAACATACTATTCAAGCAGTAATAGGTAATGGTGACCCTATCGTTGCACGCATTGTATTCCGGAATCATTATTCAATGGATGATAACAGTGAGCAGATTATTTTTGAAAGAATGACAGATGACGGAAAAATGAGCTACACGCTTCGCGTTGATCATGGAAAAATAATCGGAGGATCGTATACCGATAAGATCGGCGAAACGGAGCACGGATTTTCTTTTTCTGATGTTGGTGAGATAGAGAGCGCAGCAGGAAGATATTCGGGTATGCAGGATCATCTTATGGATGTACTTCATTTGAATTCGATTATGGCAGAAAGATTAACAGACGTGCAAACAACAACAATAGAATCTGATCAATTGCCTGTTGAGGAAAAAATGACAGTGGAAAAATATTTAAAAGAGACTCTTGATCAATTGCGCCATGCAAAAGAATTATCCGGTGATATTCAAAAGATATATATGGACGTTTGTAATGCGGTAGTGAATCAGGATGCACAGAATCTACAAACAATTTTTGATTTTGTGGATGGCAATATGACTTTCTCTCGCGGATCCCTGATTGCAGCCAAGTTTGGCGGCGGCGGGGGAATATTTCCGGTGGATACATCCCTCGAGTTTTCCGGTGCAATCCATGATGAAGACAAAATCGATACGGTGACATTTAAACGGAAATTCGGGAAACACATGGAACTATTGAGTATCAATATTCAAAACGGCGTGATCATGGGATGCGATATTGGTCAAATGGGGGAGATCCATATTGCCCGGGACGGAACAATTTCCGGGGCAGGTGCGGGAGAGCAGATCGGACACAAGGTCAATATTCAAGACTTTATCCAAAACGCGCTTAACGGGATGATCCGGACTCCGCCGGGTCAATCATACGACCCAAAGGTATATTTGAACGCGGATCAAAGTGGAACACCTATGGAGATGAGAGTAGAAACTCTGGTCTAGCCCATCCCCAACCCTTTGACAATACCAAAAAATTAACATACAAATCTGGGTTTTATAAGTATTTTATTTGTACATCTTCATTCTCATATTCATAGACGCCGGCAGGTCGGTGGATGGCTTATGCCAGGAAACAATGCTTTGGGAACGCAGGCAGATAAAATAGGCTGCGAAAAACATTTCCCCTCCGCGGGTGGATTCCCCGAGCTTATTGAGGGTTATGGGTGTCCCGTTCATGCCTTCCGGTATGACGTATGTACTATCCGATACGATATCCGCTTTGATAAAATTTGTATACAGTCCGAGCCGCCGCGCTACTTCAAACCAGTATGATTCCATATCCAGAAGTGTCGGTATTTTTGTGATTACATCAGTGAGACGCAGTGAACGTTTGTTTCTTTTCAATTTTGCATCGACCGGTTCAACGTGCAATTGCGCCTCCTCATGTCCATTATCCTGATCCCAGACGGATCTGATATCCTGAGCGTTTTGAAGGAAGACCGACTGCACGGCAAGATTGAGAGATGGAAGATATCCGAACATATTTGATCCTGTGTCATTTTTCCCAAGCTGCTGAAAGCCCCATTGGTCAACATGATTTGTGATTACATATCCATCCGGGTGCTGCAATAGAGACGTTCTTGTTCCCCTGGCCAAAATTGACTGCATGTCTGCAACAAGTTTTGGTACGACTATGGTGCCGGTTGGTGGATATGCTTGCGTGACGCCATCTGTGTTACTTGCCACGGCTCCCACTTTGCCGGTTTCCGAAACGGTATCGATTTCAGGTATAAACTGCTTCAGTTGCCTGATAAGGGAAAGCGTGAGCTGGCCTAAGGCATAGGAGGTGACCAGTTTATTTTTTCCCTGTTTTTTGGAAAACTCCATAACTGGTTTCATGAGACTGCCATAGCGGGCAATATCTTCATCCGTGATACGTGAGTAATCGATGTACAATGCGCCGTCTGCAGTTGCCGACTCATGGTCCGACAGAAGTGTGACGATGCCGAACCGCTCCCGTACGGTTGGATTGTCAAACGCCTGTTTGAGACTGTTGATGATTTTGTCCTGCCCGGAATAGCGGTTTGCATACTGCATGATGATGACGTCCTGCATGTATTCCCGCATGTATCGGTTGTTTTTGTATTCCTGGTCAAATCGGGTTAATTCTCTATTGATGGTGATCAGTTCCCGTGCTTGTGTATTGAGTGCTGCTTCATCCATACCTTCAAATATTTCACCGGTAATCCGGGCTAATTCGCGGATATACGTGCCGTATGTTGAAAAATTGACACTTTCTCTCATAAATTTTTTATATAATCTCGCAGTGTCAGTATGACCGGCAGCGCCTTGGATCATCCGATCGACCGATTCGGTAAACGAATGTGTGTGTCTTGCGGCATCAGCGGTCGATGTATACGCCTTTCGAAATTCCTTCTCTATGGAAAGAAGCGGCATGAGGTGGGTGATAACAGGGGCAAACGTGTGGGAGAACTCCAGAATTTCCGGATTTTTTACACCCAGAGCATTCAGCCTGCCGGAAACGGTTTCGGCAAAATGGTACGCGGCATTTTCCGATCCCTCGTGGAGGATTTTTGTGAGTTTTTTAGATTTGAAGGCTGCAGCCGGATCATGGGTCAGAATATTTTCCTCTGTATCCTCAACATATATGATGTCTTTTTGGGATATGGAAAATGAGGCATCGGCGACGGCATCCAGCATGTTTCCTTTTTCCATGCCATACGTTTCGCAAAAAGTGTCATACAGACGGGATATCTGATGCATGACTTTACCGGTATGCTCATCTGAGGTGGTACTTTGTTGGCGCATGTCCCGGTAGTAGTTTCTGATTTGTCCGGCGCGGGCCAGGGAAACGAGCGTGTTTGCCACATCGGTATTGGAGCGGACATGAATGGTGACTCGCAGATTGTCCGGATCTTCATCCACCAGGTACCATTGATGACGTTTATCTGGCGTCCGATGAGTGCCATCCATAAACAGGTCGGAATTATCGCTGAAGGACACTGTCACGTTTTTTCCGAATATGATTTCCGGTGGGATGCGGCCAAAGAGGTATTGAGCCGCGTGGCGGATTTTTTCCTGAGATATCTCACTGTCCGGGACGTTATCCATGATTGCTATGGGGTAGTTTTGTGCCAAACGCCGGTAGAGCACTTCATCCGTAAGCATCGCTCCGGCATCAAGGTCGGCAACTGTCCACTCGAGCTGATGCCAGATATCCTCGGTTTTTCGCGGCTCGCCGGGTAAGATTTCCGGCCGCTCAATACCCGGCGGGTGGAGGACTGTAACAGGATCAAATTCAGGTGGTGCCATATATTATAGGGTGTAATTATAAATGGTGGGTCAATGGGGGGCAAGAATGAAAGTGCGTTTGACAGTATTAGCTTATAGTTTTATACTTTTCTTTGTATTTCCGGTTCTTTGACAAATTCTTGCAGGTTTTTACTTCTTTCTTGAAAGGTGGTCTGGATGAAAAAGATGACAACATCGATGTCTTTTTCACGACAGATCATCTTTTTTCTTCACTCTCTTGGGCGAGAGAGGAAGATCCTATAGAAAGGAGGCAGTGAAATGTCCAAACAAACAAAGCAGACAACGATTGCCGGAGTTGTGTCGATACTTTTTGCAGTTGCGTATTGGTATGCAACACATCTGTGGATTGGAGACTTGAGTGCATATTATCGACTACTTGCTGTACCCTTTGGTTTTTTCCTCGTTGCTTCAATCAGTGGGGTTATTGGAGTATTGCCATGGGTCAACAAGTCAGATGTACCGGTAAATGCAAAATATATGGTTATTCTGTATTGCGTTTCAATGTTCGTCTCCGGTGTAATCACCTTACTTCCCACAATAACCATGGCCCTATTCAGGTTCAATCTCTTTCAGCTCGCCAATGGAGACTCTGTTCTGGTTTCTTCAGCAGGACTTTGTTTGATGAGTGAACTGATCTTGGTATTGCTGTTCCGTAAAAGCATGCCAAAAAAAGGGTGAACACACTCTCAGGAATATATTTTCACTATCGCCCAGTTATATGTTTCTGATTCAACGGAACTCGCGCACACATGACCTGCAGGTATCTGGTTTTTAACCAGAGAATATTTTATGTGTGTGGGAGTTTCATGAATCCCGAAACCACTTCGGTATTCATCTCAAACCCACACACATTATAAAGACCGGAAATAGATAAATCCCTCTTATAACAAGGGGGATTTTTGGTGGTTTTTAGTTTATCCCCAGCCCTTTGGCAATATACTGCTTCATGAGGGATTGGTACGGGATATCCAGTTCGTTGGCTTTTTCCTTGAGCCTGTTGATGAGATACTCCGGTATCCGGATCGATATGGACCGGGTGGTGGGTTTGAGATTGGGGAATGATACGGGAACGAAATCGGACGGTTCAAAATATTCTGACAGGTCGAGTTTGTACCAGAATTTGCGTTCCTCGTCTTCATTTTTGAATTTCGGAATATTAAGCTTTTTTTTCATAGAATCTGACCTCCTTTTTATTTATTCTCCTTGCAGAAATGATCCTGATTTTTGTGTTTCTATAGGTAAAAACAATATATAAAAGCAGTTCCTGTTTTGTTTTACCCAACAGTATATACCGGTCTTCAACGTGTGAGTGAAATACGTCGTTATATAGTACTTTAGAATTGTCAAAAAATGCTTCTTCCGCTTCTTTATTTGAAATATCATGGGAAAGTGTTTTCCACTCATTGTTGTCGTCCCATTCAAATTCATAGGCAGATTCAGCATGGATCATGTATATACTATTTTATACATTTTACGGGTGGTGTCAAGACCTTTTAAACACATAAGGTCGGTCCTTGAGTACTCAAGGACCGACCTTGAAGAAAACAGAATGCTATACTGGAAGGATGAAAGGGAGAGCGTTTAGCGATTTGCGTTTAGCGATTTGTGGAAAATTGCCATTTTTTGTGGTTTTATTTTTACTCTTAACGCATAACGCTCCACACTTAACCCGCGAAGCCAATGCCCAGGACGCTCCGGAGTTCAATATCGCCAGCACTTTTGTGATCGATGACACAGAGGCTGTGGATGGGGATATCATGAGCCTGGTTGAGGAGAAATCGTCCCTTACGCGTTCAGAAAAAACCGGAGACAACAAAATGTACGGTGTGCTTGTTGAGCATCCGCAGATGGTCTACCGGACGCTGGATTCGATTCCGCTGGCACGAAGCGGGACGGCATACGTGAATGTGACAAATTTGAGCGGAGAGATAAAAACAGGAGATTACATTACTTCTAGCCCCATCAAGGGGAAAGGCCAGAAAGCGCAGGAACTGTCCGGCTATATGATCGGGGTGGCACTGGAGAATTTCACCGGGGAGCAGGGAGAGGTAATTGACGCCGGAGAACAGGTGCGGCAGGGCAAAATTCTGGTGGCCATCGGCATCGGACCGGCATCGCCGGTCCTCATCCGGGCAGCAGGCGGGGCACTGGGCATCGCCCGGCAGATCGTGAACGCCATCTGGTACAACGTGGGGCAAAGTAAGCAGGTGGAAAAACTGATCCGGTTTCTCCTGGCCGCAATCCTGATTCTTCTTGCCATCTGGATTTCCTACCGGACATTCGGTAAAAACGTGACCAAAGGAATTGAGGCTATCGGCCGCAATCCATTGGCAAAAACGAGCATCCAGGCAATGGTGATTTTAAACGTGATCCTCATTTTTACGACTGTGTTGGGTGCAATTGTGGTGGCGTTGTTGATTATCAGCTTATAATATTTATTCGCTGGTCAGATCCCTTCGCCAGACTGCCAGATGAAAACGGTCATCAACTTCTTCATACATTCGCGCAGGTTTGAGAACATATTCGATGACGGAAATAGGTCCATCTTTTGGAGTGGTACGCCAAATCCGGGACGTATAGACATACACATGCTGATCTTGAATTGTCGGGACGTGAGCAAGTTCAGAATTTGCAAGTGCGGCCATTTGTGGAGTTGTGATATCGGTCAAAATGACCGAATGTGTCTTCCAGAACGTCGTGAATTTCCAATATATCGCTTGCAGGATATATCGAAATCCTATCCGGTGTTTGGAAAAATTGTTGAAGTGCGTGACTGTCTGTTTCTCGAGTAGCATCAAAGGGTTGCATATACCCGGATGTATCCGGTAAGCCTTCAAGGAGTGCCGGGTATGCGAGTTCCATTCCTTCCACCAGATGCGGCCACCAGAGGGTTTTATCAACTTTTCCGAATTTTTCTGACAGGAGTTTCCGGAATAATTCACTGTGTTCAAGTTCAAAGCCAAAGAGCGATTGTGATATGGATGGTAGAGTGAATCTTTGTGAGAATTGTTCGGTTGTCAATTTGCGGCGGATTTGAAAAATGAAACTCCTTGCATAGTCGGCAAGATCCGGAGTGATGGTGCGGGATTGTGCATGGGATAGCAACTGTGCAGTATCAGATGTCTCAGACGTCGCTTGTTTGAACATAAGATCTTTTTCCAGAACAGACAAGAGTCCGTCGACGTCTTTTGATGCATTTCCCATCATGGTACTGACAGCCATTGAATATTCCTGATCGGCAAGTGCCTGCCTCGCTTCTAAGATTTTTTCCGCAGTCATACGTTGAGCATCCCCAAATGAAGGGGCTTCAGTAAGTGCATTAAAGCGTGAACCGGTTTCCACAGGGAGTGTCATGAAGAGTATTATATCACATTTTCATATCCTATAATTTCAATATTACTTGATTATTTCTGATTTTATGCCCATACTTCCATATGGCATTCACGGAGCAGAGAATCGGTATTGACCCCCGTCTGGCAATTCCTGTGTACCGGATGAATATCCGGGGAGATATGGAAACACCGGTAGAAGAGAAGCTGAAAATCGCCCCGGCCGCAGTGGTCGGTGGACGGCACGTTTTGAAGTTATTGGATGCTCCCAAGGCCCATACTGACGGGTTTCATCATGTAGGTTGGTTTGATACACAAGAGAGAGGTGTGGGTGAGTGGGACGGATCTTCATGGAAGAAGCTTTCTCTTGATACACCGTTTCTTTCTGCTCTTGCCTTGCACGTAGCAAGAGAGCAGATGACAAATCCCAAGCTTAATGCTTACATGCTCATGGGACATGCATCATCCAGATGGGCATCGGAGAGGACTATGCACCGGTGTCTGCAATCCGTGCGGCGCGGTCATATCCATTTTTCGGAAACGCTTTCCGGACTTTCTCCGTACCGTACGCTCTTTCCAGATAATGGAATGGATATGCAGAAGGTAGTGACCTATGTGAATATTGCAGGCAGAATTTCCGTCGATTCGTTTCAACGATTATTGAATGATTTCCGGAACGATCAGACATATGAACAAACGATCGGCAATGGAGTCCATGCAGTAAGAATGCCGCGGATGTTTTTCGGATTTGCCGGATTTGAGGATGCACTTGAGGCTTCCGTGACGCTACGTGAGGCGGTAAAACCGGCCTGGGAAGACCATCTGTCGTATGTGTACGGCTTTTCTGCCGGTGCAGGTGATATATTTGTGCCGGTGAAACAGTTGCCGGTTCCCGGTGTGAGCATACTGTTTCCCTCGCGGGAACTTCGTACACAATGGGGTGTCCCGGCCGATACTGAGGTGCTGGTCCAACCCCTGACAGTCGTGGGACCTCCGAATATTCTGGTCCCCGGCGGGGCGATGATGAAGTGGGAGTGATATCCTATAATTCTTGACATTTGAAATAGCCTGTAGTATAATTCCCCGATATGTCACAGCCTGTCGAGAGAGAATACCGTGAGAGTTTAACGATAGGACAAAAGGGGTATCCGGATTTAGGGAGAAAAATAATGGACGCCTTTCGTCCGATGCCGGATACTGATAGTCAGATCGGCTCTGAACATAACCCCGTAGTACATACTTCAACAAGTCTTACTGAGTTTCATACGGCTACAGATATACAAGAGTCAGAAAATATACCTACTTCTCAAGAGCATATCCCTGAATATCACATATCTTCGATACAAGATTTGACCGACTGTGTACATTCTTTTGATACCATACGCCATCACAACAAACAAGAACAATCTTCCGATTCAGTATATTTATCATCTCGAGAAACAATGGATGCTGTGCTCGCTTTAGCCCAGGCAGAAGATCTCTTTCATACACCAAATACTTATTCAGATCATCCCAATACCTATTTGCAGTATCTGGTTCGCAGGTTTGACCTGATTGAGCATATTGTAGCCAATAGGTCTACGCTGCCGGAAAACGGTCGCAATATGGGTGTAGAGACATGGGTAGATGAGTTGTCCGAGTATAAACAGTATCAGATTCGTCGTCACCGTACAGGAGATGCCAATAAAGATCAAAAATTATCACATCAAATAGCATCCGATTCAACTTTTCTCACAGCAAAACAAATAACCGGACTCACCGCAGCCGAATGGATCGAAGCTGCTGATGAAGTGGAACGGCTGAATCTTCTTATACATTTTGATAATACAAATCGGGTAGACACAGTAGATACGAAACAGTCACACATACATATTGAATCTGACGGAAAGATCTTCAGAATACCCGCAGAGACTGCCAAAAAAATAGCAGATGATGAGCACGGAAGCAGAAAATATTTAAAACATTATGGATTAAGTACGAGAAAAAATTATACGGATGCCGTCTATGCGTGGGAGAGGGAAACACATAATGTTGTTTTCAGCACAGATGAAAACGCTCCACAACGTCCCCGGCCTACTTTTGAGCTTGTCCGTAACGAAACAGAACAGTTACAACAAAGGTTTGTTGAAAGAATCCGTACAGAATTACAGCGAAGGGATAGATTGAGCATGCGAAATACTCTTATTGATCTCATGAGCCGAAATCTGCAAAATTCCATAGAATTTCGAGGGAGGTATATGGAAAAAATCCGGGAAGGGTTTGAGAAGATGGAGGACAAAATTGCAAGACCTGATGATTTTGAAGAGTTTCCTATAATTTTTTCCGGGGAAAGCGTAGAAGCGACACCTGTGAGCCGATTGGAGAGAGGTGCATTGACGAAAAATAGAGTACCTGTGGAAGATCGTGATTTTCAAAGACATGATGCGGCAAGATTACGTGAGCGAGAAGAGCCAATTGATTTTGAAAAAGATTATGAAGCAATGGATTGGGCTGCAAGAACGCGTTTACCGGTAGATCAGAAAGTGCAGATACAAGAGGAGGAGAAAAAAATTCCACAAACCGTTGACACGAAACCTGATGAGATTTTGCAGATATGCATGGTGTTAACCACGGATCGTGGCTTTGAACCGAATGCAATGCATTATGCCTCCCAATGGATTAGAACTGTTACAAACCCTGACGGCAAACAGACCAAAATCATTTTGAGTGCACCGCATGGAAATAATAGATATCTTCTTCTTGTTGACCCGCAAGATCCTGAAAGAAAACCTACGGGGAGTATTTCACTGAGCGAGTTAGCATTGATAACAGGCAAGAAAGAGTCGGATTTTGATTTTCCGGAAGATGATAAGTGGGTGGGAAAGATGGCAAGACTATTAAGTACGCTCTCATTTGACGGCAAAAAAATACAAGCGAAGAATATATTGTTCGATGGTCCTAAAATACAGGTTGAGCCAAGCCCCGCACCGGCTAAAATGCCAAATCCAGCTCCGAAAGAGCCTCCGTTAGAGCGGCGATCTGAGCCGATGGAAGAACAGAGAGTTTATCGCGGAGCTGATGCGGATTATGACAGGATACAACATAATAAAGAAATTTTAATTATATTCAGAAAAGCATGGAAAGATAATGCTATAACGGGGATAGCCATAACGTATGATACAGATAATCTATTAAAAAAAGTGAACGTGACGTATTTGGATGATGGGGACGAGAGTAAAACGATATCATTGAATGCAGTTGAATTTGCTTATTTATTTCACCTCAAACATGATAAAGGAAACGGAGGATTGAAGAGTATGACGCTGCCGGGAGGTTTAATAGTACAACATACTGAAGAACATGAAATTGATGGAGAAGTTCTTGCAAAGGGATTTGATGATTTGTTCTCCGACCATAAACCGCTCGGCGGATCACCACAATTCCGTATGGCTCCTGCACCGGTGCATCAAAAATCGATGGTTGATGCCCAGTAATATGAGTGGATCATTATGTAACTTTTCTCTTATTTGTATATTTTGATACATATTTATATATAAAATATATATTGCATTTTATATAGAATTTTGTATAATTCAGCCGGTGTCTGACAGTATTTGTTTTTCGCTCTGACTGATGTGAATTGATTTAGAAATAATTGAGAGATGGGACACAGTGCATGTTGAAAGGAGCGAATGAACGCAGAGCGCAGATATGACGTAGATCCTGCCCTGACTGTTCCCCTGTATTACCTCAAAAAACGCCTCGATGTGCCTCCAGCGACAATAGAAAATCCCCAGGGAGCTGTAAGCGAAGCCATAGCCGGGGCAAAAACCCTGTTTGGGGCCGGAGACCATTTCCTGAAGCTGTTGATTGCCCCGATTCCTCATACCAACGGTCTGCACCATGTGGGATGGTTTGATACGCAGGAACATGGGGTCGGCAGTTGGACACAGGATTCCTGGAGGAGGCTTGCCAAAGATCATATATTTTGGAAAGAATTGACTGCTCATATCTGGCATATTCAGAGAATAAACCCCCGCATGAACATGTATATGCTTATGGGTTTTACCGCACCGGGAACGCCTAAAGAGCATCAGATGTACCGGTCTTTGCAGTCCATTGACCGCGGACACCTTCACTACAGCGAGGAAATTTCCCCTGATTTTTTGCCGGTCCGGTATCTTGAGCACTCCAATCCGGCAGATGCCGGCAGTATTGTGGCATTTTCGGATATTGCCGGAAAAATGAGTGTAGACCGGTTTTGCCATATACTTGCCGGATTCGGAAGGGAACTGCGCGTGGCACAGTCCGTGGGGCATCTTGACGGGGAACCTTCGTTTACTCCAATGGACAGGCTGTATTTTGGGTTTGATCGGGCGGATGAGGCGCTTGGAGCAACAGTTGAGCTGTTGGATGCACTGAAAGAAACATGGGATGACCATACGCTGTATATTGCTACTCATTCGACCCTGGTGGGTTCACAAAACGTCATGATCAAAGCCGGACCCGTACCTCAGGCAAGTCTGATATTCCCCTCAGTTGATCTGCGGCGCCGGTGGGGAGTGGGGGATGAATTTTCGGTCTATGTGCACCCGTTTGGTGTGATCGGACCTCCGCATATAACGACTCATGGCGGAGCCATGCTTTCCTGGGATCCTGAGCCTTTAAACCAGCATACTATGCCGCGGGATACGGTACTACGCAGTCTGGTGATGAATGGGAACGGAGGACATTAAGATTAAGGGAGATAGTGGAGGAATTGAAATGTGAAGTGTGGGAGTGGCGGGGGAGATGAAGGTAAGAAACGTAAGCGAATCAGAGGGAGCATGATGTGGCGGAGTACATGCTCCATGATTCGCTGTAATGAACACATGCGGATGATTAGACAGGCCAGATATTTTCTGTGTTTTGCAAAGAAAGTGTGTTTGCAATCCAAAAAAGAAATTCACACACTCCAAGAGCTAACACGAAACCAATGATGATTGGCGTGACATTGAGCAACCACTGAGTTGTGCCAATTGCCGCGACAGAACATACAAGGCCGGCCACAAGATTGAGTTTATGAGACGCACATCCAATCGCAACGCAAAACACTACGATTTGGATTCCTACACTCATGGCAAAAAGATAGGTAAGGGTTTCGGGAGAAAACTTGAACAGTGAGTTCAGGATTGCCATAAGAAATGGAATCCCGCAATATGTGAAAGTTTTCATGATTTTCCTTTTCTCCGCCGCAAATGTATCCGCACTATGTCAATGTTCTGATACTATGCCAATAGTAGCATTATAAGTTTGATTTGACAAAATTGTGATCAGCGGATTATATGTCCAACGAAGATAGGTGAGCGGTCAGAGTATGGTTTGTCGATTTTTTCCACAAATTGCCACTGCGGATTTTCGGGAAACGTGTCGTGGTCTTTGAAGATGATGACGGTTCCAGCCTCCAGGGTCGGACCTTGCGAAGCTATTTCTTTGTATGGCCAGAGAGGGATGATGGTGACACGCTGGTCATGCCAGTATTTGAGTGTGTACGCGTATGGATAGAGACCAAATGTCCCTTCGGTGACAACTGTTGTAAACCCATTTTCTGCTACTTTTTGATCTATTATTTTATATGTTTGATCTATTCCATAACCGGATGGATGGCTGGAGATGTATTGTTCATAATCGGTTATTGGTAATCGAGCTTGTGGAGGATTCGTTACTATCGAATAATCAAATGGAATAACTGAAAGTCCAATTATAAGGAGAAAGGTGAAAGGTAAAAGCCTGCCTGCCGGCAAGGCAGGGGGAGCGGTCAGACGGGAGACACATAATGCAATGGATATAGAGAGATATGGACTGATGAAAAGAAAGTAGCGGGGGAAGATTTCGCGTCCGATGGCAGACAACGAAATGACCGGTACAACTGTAAGAAGTAAAAATATTGCCCCTATGCGCCGGTTTTGAATGGTTAGCAGTATCAATGAAAGAATGCCAAAAAGAAAGACAGGAGGCGTATACCATGACCAGATCCAGGAAACAACAGTTGGCAGGTTGCCGGAAAGGGCTGAAAATGGATTATTGAGTAATTCCGTAATAGGAATCTGAAATTGGGCGTTTTTGGCTGTAAATGAAGGGTAAGTGGAGGAAATGCGCATGGATTGGGAGATGACCATGCTGATAAAAAGAGCGATTGTAATAAGAAGTATCTTAGGTTTCTTAAGTGGCTGAAGTAAAAATACAATAATTGGAAGCAGAAACCAGAAGATGAGTGCGGTGGGTTTCATGTAGAAGGCGATACCGAGGGAAAGACCGGCAAGAAGGGCGGATTTCCACGTTTGTTTATCTGCCATCTGAATCCAGAAGATAACGCTCCAGATGAGGGCGGCTGACAGCGGCGTGTCGAAGAGTGCCATACGGTCATAAAATAATGTAAATGGAGAAAAAATATAAAGTAATGATGAGGTGAAAGGGAAAAGGAAAAAGGTGAAAGTGAAAAATTGTGTAAGTTTTGCAGATAATTTATAGATGCCAAGCATAGTGATGTAGCCGAAGAGGATGGAAGTAAAACGGCCGGCAGCAAGATACATGTCTGCCGGGAACAGTTTGAGCATGGCAGCTATCGACCAGACAAAAAGCGGCGGCTTGCCGTCGAACATAGGCAGGAACCAGTTGGAGTGGTTTTCTGCGATAAATTTTGCCCAGTAAATGTAGATGGATTCGTCTGTAAAAATCGGGAGGATAGTAAGATTCCAAATTCGTGTGACAAAATAAAGAACTGAAAGCACAAAAAGATACATGAGCGTATTATACCAAATGCATCCGAAATTTTATGTGTCCCGCCTTGCCGGCGAGGCAGGTCACTGCCCGCATGCGGGGTCCGGTTGCGCGTATAAAATTTTGATGCATTATAATTGTAAGTACAAATAGTTAACGCTTGAAAAATAACAATAGTTTGAAAAATCCATCCAACCCGGCGGGCAATAGCAGCCTTTTAACAGGCCGGGTTGGAGAGGATGCGGCAGGTGATTCAGCGGACGATTTCGGTGTTTGCCCGATAGAATATGAGTTCATACAGTGGAACTACCGGACACAGAAGGAGGATGATCCATTCTGTAAGATATTTCCAGATGAACATAGTATCGGGAAAGTGGATCGGGAACGGATTGGTCATATAAAATAGAAAATCAACACTGATGACCAACAGAATGGCAAAAAAACTCCTCATATTCATGACGAGCATTATGCCAAAGACAATATTGACCGCTCCCCAAAGGAATTTCATTAAAGTTGCGACTTGAAGCATCATGATGGATTGGGTGTAATCAGGTGTATAGAGCATCCAGATCCATGCCATGACTATCGCAAATATGATCATTCCTCCGAAAATCCTTCGCCATGCGAGCCAGTTTTGAAGATGTGTGTTCATTATTTTCTCTTTCCTTGTCAATTATTTTGATTCCAACGTGCAAATCGAGTATAACAGAGTAGGCCAATTTTTAAAAATTATGACGGGGGAGGGGTGGGTTTGTCAGGCGATGTGGGATCGGGAGTAATGGGTTTTTGTGTGTAATCAAATACTGTTACACCCGTATGTGAACTCTCCACAAGTACCCCATGACAGTCTTTTATCGCCGTTTCTGCCATTCCGCCTGGGACAACTGGCTCTTCTTCATCTGGTTTTGAACATACCGTTTCTTTGGTCATTCGATGAGCATTATATTCCTTTCATGCACTCAATTTCCAGGAAACAATTATTTGAAAACAAAAAGAACGGCCGTGTTGCGTGTTATGGCAGCGTGCCGTTCAGTTTGCTCTTGTTGCCCATGCTTGAATTTAAGGAACTTTAACGCCGGTAACGGCAGAAATGTGCTCCGTGAAAAATTGATAAGCCCGCTCGGGGATGGAGAGTTTGGACTTATTCTCTTTGAGCCATTTCAATGCATTTTCCGGCGTGCACGGCACAGGATTTTGCGGTGTGAGTAGTCGTTGTTTCTTAAAAACCTCGAAACCGCATTCACCGGTTGCCGGATTGTTTACAAAGATCATCGTGTGATTCTGCATGGTGATACGTGTTTGCAGAGCCTGACTGCCGTTCAGCAGAACCTCGGTTTCTGTTGCCACCGGCTGTTGCGCCTGATACCATTGCGAAAAGATACTCACCACCACGGTACCAAGAATGATGATGGCAATCAGGGCGATGAATACGTTCGGGTTGATGATATTCTTTTTCTGAATCGAATTGGAATTTAACATGTGAATCTCCTGTTGAAATGTGTATGTGCAAAAAGAGCGGGGATAATTATAACCTAAATTAAGGATATGATAAAATTATAGTGGTTTATAAAATTTTTGGACGTACTGGCCGATAAGAGAGTGGATTTCCTCCCGGCGTTTGAGCATATAATATCGGAGCGAATAGTCGCGGTACACGCCGTGCCAGACGAATGCGCACCCGCCCAGAAGAGTAGGGTCTGTGTGAAGATCCAGAAGGACGTCTTTGTGCACGTGCCGTCTCATCCATCGGCCTAGCTTCACGACTTCCGCGCCCACTGCATCGTAGGGGATATACAAAATAACAACCGGTGCGGATTTTGCCTGATTTTTGAGTGACTCAAGAATTTTGTATGTATTTTCATGGGTGAATGCCGCGAAAAAATCCTTGCCCCAGGTGAGAAATGCATCGATATCTTCAGTCGTTGCCTGGCGGCTGATAAGATATTTCGTCATTTCCTCTTCATCCGGAGTAAAGAATGTTTTTTCCAGAAATTCTCGTAGTAATCTGCTTCGCCTCGTCAGATCAGTTTTTGTATACGTATTGGCCAAAATTTTTATGATAAGATCAGCAGATTCCATATATTGCAGATAATTGTCATCCTGAACCGCCGAAGGCGAGTGAAGGATCTCGTACACAAGAATAATCGAGATTCTTCGCATCAAAATGCTCAGAATGACACGAAATTGCGCAACTCATACAATTATCCGAATGCATTCTCCTTTTTGGCCTCCTCCAGTGCTCTATACACCAGTTCCGACTGTTCCTCCAGCGAGAGTTTTTTCTCGAGCGTGACTTTGATAATATCTTCAAGCATGGTGATGATCCTCTCGTCGATGATGCGCATCCGGCGTTGTTTGTATTCGTCGATTTCACGGCGGGACAGATCGAGCTCGGATTTGACCTCTCGCGCTACGGCGTCCTGTGTGTCTTTTGCCATTTTGGCAAGAGCTTCCTGAGCCTGTTTTATCATGTCCTGTGCACGGTCGTGAAGCATTTGTTCGTTTTTATCAATCCGCTCGTTCACCACATGGCCGACCTGTACGATGAAATCGTTGTACGCTTTATTGGCATTGTCCGCGCTTTTTTCAAACTGTGCTTTGAACGCTACCTCGACGGCTTTTAAATGCTTGGCATAGTCCTCGGATAAATCACCGCCGACTTTTTCCTCTTTCGATAAAATATCGACACCTTTTTTCTGGGCGTCAGCAATGATGTCGTTGGCTTTGGCGACAGTTGATCGCAAAATATCCTCTGATTTTTGTTTGAATTTTTTCAAAGCCTCCTCGTCGGGGTTGTGGTTTTTGCGGAATTCATTGAAGCTTTTAATGAAAAAGAGGAAGAGGGCCATCTGTGTCGTGACAAACAGGATGGTGAGGGCAAGAAGGAGATAAAAGAGCGTATTCGATTCCATAGGCAGTATGTTTATAGTAACGTATGGGATGTGTGTGGTAAAGTGCCCTAAAATAAATCAGGGTGAAAGGGAAAAGGTGAAAGGGAAAAGGTAAAAGGGAAAAAGATGGTCCGGCAGGGTAGGTGGATAAAAGTCACGCTACCGCGCGTCTGCCGGAACCGTTGCTGCGATGTTATGGAGTAATCCCCATAATCCTGTCGAAATATCTGGTAAGTACTTCTTTGACAACCGGGTCGTCCAACTTCTCCAGAAGCGGGCGGACAATATCGTTCAACTCCCGCCATGTGGAGCAGTTCGGAAATACATTAGGGTCTTGCCCAGTTAAGCACTAGTACAATCTAAGT
>JBGSUE010000002.1:0-44366 GCA_041753515.1 Patescibacteria group bacterium | reverse complement strand
GACGCTTCCCCGCTTTTCTCCTAGAGACCGAATATCGCTTCAATCACCGTGCTACAATCGAGAAAGATCTACGCATGTTGCTAGCGCAACATCGCCGAAAAGAAAGACTTATAATTTAACATCTAACTGGGCAAGACCCCTGTAAGCAGTTTGTAGCCCATTCCAAGGGCAAACCCGCCACCGAGTAGTTCAAGAGCGGTTTTGCTTATCAGAATGACGGCATCAGGACTCGCAGTATGTCCGTTATACATGGCAATTTCCTGGGCTTTTTTAATCACGTATTCCTGCAGACTTCCATAGATGCTGATAACAGCAGGTTCGCCCATCGGAAATATTGTACCGATCTTTTGTTTGGCTCCTTCACCGATCAATAGCGCAATTTCACGGGTTTTCTGCTTGACCGGATCGAACCATTGAAACCACAAGTAGATCGAGTCACCGGCCGGAGATTGGATAAACATCCGGATGTCGATTTGACCATTTTTCATGGCTTCAAAAAGTCGTTCAAGTGTCGGGATTGCAGCGCCTGCCCATTTGACATTCGGTTCTACACTCCGGTAGGGATCCAGAGCATGTCGGACAATCTGATCGGTTATTTTTCCAATTGCACCGCAATCCGCAGGGGTCATGAACTGACGTGCTGCAGGAACAACCAATGCTGTTGATGCAATGTGCGGCGTATATCCCAGATCCTTGAACTGTTCAATCACAGGCTTCATATCGTCCACGGTGAGGGTGATTTCCTCGATGGTGGGGTCTTGTATGTTGCCAGGAATCGTGATGAATTCAGTCGGCAACACCGGCGTCACCGAGTTAGACGTCACCATTTGGGGTTCCTGGTACACATCCACATTGCCGCAGGATGACAGGATCAGACTCAAGATGACGATTGAAAATACTACGAATTTGATTCTATTGTACATGATGTTCTCCTAGTGATTTAGTATCGCATGAAAAATAGATATTTATGTATCCATATCTCATGCGACACGAAGTTTCAGGAGAAATTGTTCACTCTCGGTTGGTAATGTGCAAAGTATCGTACCCAAAAAAAGCACACTTTAAGTGCCTTGGTTGGAAAACGATACGTGGCATTATACCAGATTGAGAGAATATGTCAACTATAAGATTATACTAATTAGAGATTTATGTGAATTAATTATATATTATAGGATAATATTTATGGCTTAACATAAAATAAATTTTGTAAGCTACAATAATAAGAGATAATCATGATATGTTCAAGCTAAGATATGGTGTCATCATCAGTTTGATTCTTTGTCTGATAGTATTGGCTGTAAGTTATTGGGGCACGCTGCCCGACGGGAAGCTGCATCTGGTGTTTTGTGACGTGGGTCAGGGAGATGGGATATATGTCCGTTTTCCTGACGGGCATGATATGGTTGTTGACGGCGGGCCCAACACAAATATCTTGGGGTGTTTGGGACGCCATATGCCCTTTTGGGATAGGGATATTGATATTGTGGTCCTTACTCACCCCCAGAAAGATCATCTGCAGGGGCTTATCTCCGTTTTTGAACGGTATACGGTGCATCATTTCATGCGAAGCGATGTGACAAATGAATCGGATGGTTTCATTAAACTTATGGAGGCGTCAAAATCGGAGGGATCGGCAGAGCGACTTGCGCAGTCGGGGCAGCGCATTGGTATTGGTAATGTAACACTATCAGTTTTGTGGCCAACGGCTGCACAGATTGCATTCATGCGTCCGGTAAACACGCCAGGAGGAAATGTGCTGGGAGTTTCCGCTGGAAATGTCAATGATGCCAGTGTTGTGTTGAAAGTGTCCTACGGTGCTTTTGATGCACTTCTGACAGGTGATGCAGACAGCCGGGTGGATACATCACTCTCTGCAGTGATTCCACCTGAATCAGACGGTTTGGAGGTATTAAAAGTACCCCATCATGGGGCAAGTACCGGGATGAATGACGCATTCTTTGAAAAAATATCCCGTGTATCAAAAAATGCGGTTGCTGTGATTTCCGTCGGAAAAAATACGTTCGGCCACCCATCACTTGAGATTATCAAAAGACTGGAAAAAATCGGCTACACCATTGTCAGGACTGATGAACATGGTGATATCGAAGTTGTGAGCGATGGGAAGACATGGAATGTTGTTACACAGAAATAATGTCATTCTGAACCGCCAACTGGCGGTGAAGAATCTGGTGAATTTACGAGATCCTTCGCTTGCCTTCGGCAGCTCAGGATGACAAAGAAGAAAGTTACCTCACACACCCATTCCCTAATCGTGTAATAATGAAGAAGAGATCATAGAAATTGGATAACCCGTCTCGGTTTGCGTCGCAGGATTTTGCTCCAAACGGCCAGAGGACGTGCAGACACATACCAATGTCGGTAAAGTTGACGCACTCATCGCCGTTCATATCCCCTTCGAAGTTTTCCCTGTCCGGTATGGGTATTGGCACCGGTTCAGGTGTAAATTCCGGATATGGTGAATACTCGACCGGAATCGGTGATTGGTATATATATGGCGTGTTAGTGGGATATTCAAATTCATCCTCATTATATTCTTCCTCTGTCGGTTCAACATATACTGTGGCAGTAGGATTGATATACGCTCCTCCTGTGGCAGGATTCAGGGTAATTTTCATGTTTGCATGCTCCGTCACCATTTCCGATGCGTCCCAGTTGACGACCTGCATAGCTGATGTATCGATGTGAATATCCGATGTGCTGTATGAGCTGATTTTCGGGGCGATCGTGAACTGGGCAAGTTCGTATGCGCCTACAGGCGGATTGGCTTTATCGGCAGCCGCAAGAGCCAGAATAAGTTTAATGCGTCCGGTTGCATTTGCTTCGTCAATCGTTGATTTTTTAATGATCGTGCGGAGTTTGTCGGTTGTGGCAATATTGTTCACAAGCATGATTTTATTTGAGTCAAATGTCAGCTCAACACGGGTAAAAACGATTTTTTCATCTTTTCCGTCTATCATGAGTTTGATTGTTCTATTGGGCGGGACAACGGCGGCGGCAGGCGTCAGATAGAATTTCACCGGGGATATTTGAGCTTTAGACCGCGGATCAAAAGATTCCTTCAGATTTGCCAGGCGGCTAACAAGAAACAGGCTGACGATGCCAAACAGCACGTAAATAATGATCTGTTTATTGTTTGTTGGTGTATGCACCTCAGTGGTTGATCTGCTTCTGTTTAATTTCATAATGTTTAAAATTGAGCGTTTTTCATCCAGATGACATAGTCTACTCCGTCAACGACGCCGTTTCCGTTGCAGTCGCCTACTGCCACTCCGCCATTATTGTATTCCAAAAAGTGCGACAGCATGATCAGGAAGTCGTTGTCATCTACCCGTTTGTCTCCGTTTGCATCGCATGCGAGCGGTGATGCCGTATAGGTTGGCAGAGGCGTTTGCGACGGTGCAGCAGTATTGGATGGCTGACCTGGAATCGGTGTCGGTGTCCGTGTCGGGCTTGGAGTCCGTGATGGAGTTGGAGTTGCAGATGCAGTTATCCCCGGTGGAAGTGTTGGCGTCCGTGTCGGGCTTGGAGTCCGTGATGGAGTTGGAGTTGCCGATGCAGTTACTCCAGGAGGAAGCGTGGGTGTCCGGGATGGCGTGGGTGTGCGTGTCGGAGTTGATGATGGAGTCGGCGTGCGGCTTGGCGTCGGTGTCACAGACGGTGTTATTCCCGGTGGAAGCGTTGGGGAAACACTTGGCGTCGGAGTCCTACTCGGTGATGGAGTACGTGTCGGAGTATTCGTCGCAGCTTGCGGATTGAGGGTGACCGGTAGTGCAACAAGGGACAATGGCAGATCTTGGCCGGTTGCATTATCGACAATTTCGTTTTCATTTTGCGTTGTGACATATGCAATATTCAGTGAATCATTAGACACATTGGAAACTGAGGTAAAAGATAATTGAGCCAGGTCAAATGTGCCTGTTTGGGGAGTATTTCCGGCCTGCGGATATACTGCCATGGCAAACTGCAGGACGCCGTTTGTACAGGTGGAGTCCCCGCTTGACGGATTACAGTTAATTTTTTGATAATTCGGATGCGGAATTGCCAGATAGAGATCACCGCTGGCAACAAGAGGAAAGACAGGTTGAGACGTCAGTTGAACCTTTGTGATATCAAATTGTAACCGGACTCCAATAAAGCTCACGACATTCGTGCCTACATTTGCTTTTGCCGTCACGGTGGTATTTGGCGGCATGGTGATTGATGCCGGAGAGAAAAAAAAGCTGTTTGCAGATTGTGCTTTTGAACGGTTGAGGACGTTTTTGAGGGGCGTCATGACGGTTTGGGCAAGGATGGTAAGGATAACTGCGGAAAACAGGATGAGGAAGAGCTGATAATTGCGTTTGGACAGATATGATTTCATACCTACTATTATTAGTAATATCTGAAATACCCCCTCTTGTCAATTACGTAATATTTTTCAGTCCTATTTTTTCATATATTGACAAAAAAATTAAAATGATGTATATATGTATACCTTATATGTGCTTCCGGACTTCCATCCCTCATTAGGGGTGGAGTTCCGGAAGCATTTTTTGTGATATTATTGGAGAGCATGAAAAACGAATTGAAAGAGTTACTCAAAAAAATTTTGTCTGACATGGGTGTCACCGGCATCGATCCGGAGGTTACCCTATCAGACAATGATGTGTTTGGTGAATACACGACCAATATTGCCATGAAACTGGTAAAAATACTTAAAAAAAGCCCGATGGAGATTGGACTAGAGGTTAAAAAAAGAATTACGAATTACGAATTACGAATTATGAATGATGAACAGGATCAGAATACTGGACAAAGAGATCAAAAGATATCGCGGGAATCGATCGGGAATCGCGTGTTACAGGATATAGAATCTGTCAATGTCGTCAAACCCGGTTTTATCAACATCAAAATTTCAGCCTTAGGTCTTAGCAGTCGACTATCGAGAGTGCTAAATGAGAAAGAGGCTTATGGTACAGTAAATCCTAAATCTCCTGCCTTGCCGGCAGGCAGGCAAATCCCAAATCCCAAAAAAATATTAGTTGAATTTGCCCATCCGAATACCCATAAGGCCTTTCATATCGGCCATTTACGAAATATCACAACAGGAGAAACGATCGTTCGCCTACTGGAAAGTCAGGGTAATACAATCGTCCGTGCAAATTACCAGGGTGACGTAGGGATGCATATTGCAAAATGCCTGTATGGGATACTACAAATCCCAAATCTCAAATCCCAAATCTCAAAAAAGACCATTCAGGAAAAAGTGGAGTTTTTGGGAAAAGCATATGCAGCCGGCAGTAAAGCTTTCGAAGAAGACGCGAATGCGAAAAAAGAGATTATCGAGATAAACAAGCAGATTTATGAGAAAAACACCAAGATATATCCCCTATATCAGGAAACACGGCAATGGAGTCTTGAATATTTCGATGCAATCTATAAGAGGGTTGGGTCGCATTTTGACCGGTTGTATTTTGAATCGGAAATGTACGAAAAAGGGGTTGTGATGGTAAATGACGGATTGAAAAAAGGGATATTTTCCATAAGTGACGGTGCAATAGTGCTGGATGGTAAAAAACATGGTGTGGATACCCGGGTGTTCGTGAACAGTCTGGGACTTCCAACGTATGAAGGAAAGGAATTAGCATTGGCCGCACTGGAGTTGACAGATCACGGAACACTTGATCGGATAGTCCATGTGGTTGGGCCGGAGCAGGCAAGTTTTTTCAAGACGACGTTTAAAGCTGAGGAATTGCTGGGTATGCAGAAAGACCAGCAGATGCATTTAGTGTACGGCTGGGTGAAGCTGAAGAAAGGAAAGATGTCGTCGCGTCTTGGGAATGTTGTTTTAGGAGAGTGGGTGCTGGATGAGGCGAAGAAGAAGATCTATGACATACTACAAACTTCTAAAACAAAAGATAAAGAAAAGCATCAAAGTGATGAAATAGATAAAGCAACATATCAAGATATTGCAGAGAAAGCGGCAATTGCAGCGGTCAAATACGCATTTTTGAAAGTTGCCACGAATCAGGAAATTTCATTCGATTTTGACGAATCCATCACGTTTGACGGCGATTCGGGACCGTATCTTTTATATACATGCGCACGCTGCAAAAGTGTGTTGAGGAAAGCAGATACAAATCCCAAATCCCAAATCCCAAATCCCAAACTGAATTTAGAAGAACATGCAGTAGTGAGGTTGATTTATATATTTCCGGAAGTAGTTACGGAGGCGGCGGGGAGCTACTCCCCCAACATATTGTGCCGGTATCTTTTTCAGCTGGCGCAAGCTTTTAATCTGATGTATGCCAAACATAAGATTGCAGACGATGAAAACAGGCTGATCATCACTGCCGCCACAGCCCAAACCCTCAAAAACGGTTTGTATCTGTTGGGCATAGAGACGGTGGAGAGGATGTAGAGGGACAAGAGGGGGAAGAGGGACAAGAATATGTCCGGCTATAAAGATTTGCTTTCGTATAAAAATGCCAGGATTGTATTTGCGTTGACGTGGGAGTTTGTACCAATCTACTACAACAAACATGAGGATGCGCGGCAACGGGACCAGATGAGGCAGGCGTCCCGGTCGTACAAGCAGAATCTAGTGGAAGGATCGGAAGACCGCAGTCTTTCTTCAAAACTCAAACTTTATGATGTTGCAAGAGCATCAGGTGGGGAACTTCTGGAAGATTACGATGATATTCTTCTCATGGAACAGTTGCCGATGTGGGACAAATTTGATGTGAGACTGAAAAATTTTCAGAAATTAGAGTCTTCTCCTTCTTTTTCTTCTAGTCCTTCTTGTTCGTCTGTATTGGGAGGGACAAGAGGAATAAGAGGGACAAGATGGACAAGAGAGGAGACAGAAATTCTCTGTAACTACTTGATCGACCTGATCAAACGGACTAATTATCTCATGGATCAGCAGATACGGTCAGTTGAAGACAGACATCAGAAAGAGGGTGGGTACCGCGAAAACCTCCTCAGGCGCCGGCTGGAGTTCAGAAAGCGTACAGGCAGATAGCGCTTTATTGACTCCACCCTGCCGGAATGGGACAATTGGGAGGTATGGGAGATAGAAAAACACAGCCGCTGGAAAAACCCCGGGAACCGAATATGAAGCGCGTCCGTGGTGTCGTATGGCGGTTTATGGATGCAATGCTCGCACGGGAGCCATTTGTATCTGGTACGCGCATTCCGACCAATGCAATTTTTGTTGATAAAGGAAATTTCGAATTTGTCCATTCAGATGAATTACGACTCCAAAACACCAGAGAGCTGGATCTTATAACGGATACTCTTCAGAGATTCCGGAAAATACTGGACAAATGGAAAGAAGAACATGAAAACACCAGAAGCGTGATGGCTGGAGTGTTTGAACCTGATAAACTGAAAAAACTGGAGAAAAAAAAGATACTGGAACTACGAAGACCCGTGATTCCGCTTCAGCTTCGAAAACTGGATGACATGCACCGGATCATTCAGCAGTCGACACATTCGCCACTGTATGATTTTATGGGAAGAAAAGCGGCATCACTTCTCAACACGGTAATTCTTGAGAGAATGCTGAAAAAGAAAATTCCAAAAGAAACAGATCCGGCATACGAAATGAAAATCAGTACTGCATGGGAACGGCTGACGCAGTCTGCGCCCCTTGGGACAAAAGAAGGGGCATCAAGCCTGCACCTGAAAGGGGAAAGAACGGAAAGGGTGAAAGACCTTGAGGGATTGAGCGCGTTGGCGGCAGACGTCGGCCGTGCCAGCCACGCATACTGGAGGACAGTTGATGAAAAAACACAAACTATTGTGGGAGTAGTGGCACGCGAGATGGAAGATGATGATACAAAAGGGGAATTCAACTGGCGGATCCGCGAGAAAGCCCGTCTTGACGGGTTTGAACCGAATGCGCTGGTCAACAACGGGCTTGATACCCATGCAGATGTGGATGATATGAGGAAAGCCGAAGATACGGAAACAAATAGATTTCACAAATTTAATCACTTTGACCCCACCGATGTGGCTGGGAAATATGATCCGGAAGTGGAAGTAAAAACGGCAATTGACATAGAGCAGGCGAAAGTTTTAGTGGTTGGCCCGGATGGCAGAATGATGACGCTGGACCCCTCAGTGCTTTCCGATAAAAATATGACACAACAGAAGATTGCAGAATTGTTGTCCGAAAAGCGGACAGATGCATCCGCCACACAACCGTCAATCTGGGATTGTATCCGCCAGGCGGGCGCCGGATACGGGTATACGGCAGATGAACGGTTTTCAATGCTGGAGCTGACAGATGCAAACGGACACACGCAATCCTTTAAAGAATTACTCAGAAACGTAACGACAATTATCACGGTCGGCGGTGATGAGGAGGCAAACCGGACATGGTCGCTGTTTGCTCCCGATGTTTATCATTTTAAGGCAGATTTTGCGGGTGGGGTAAAACTGGATGAAATCCAGTCCTGGCAGGGGCATTATTTCATGGACGGCATGCCCCATGTGAAAAAAGCGGCAAACCTGTCGTATCTTTTAGAACATCAGGAAGTAGTTGAAAAAATCATTCCCTATCCGGGTGAACACGCGGTATATCAGGAAGCTCCTGTGTATGCGGTGCGTACAGCAGATCGCGCTGAGGATGTCTTAAAAGAACGCATCATGAAGAATCCGGAAATCTACGGGGAGCGGATGAACGGTGAGGTGGTGTATGATCTTGACGGGGCAAGGCTTGTGGAAGCCACGACGGTTTTTGCCCAGGAAACCGGACGGTCGGTTGATACGGAACTGCGAAAAATCGATGTCGCATCCAATTGGGTGGAGGAGTATATCCCGAAGGAGTCGATTGACGAGTGGGCGCGGGAATCGGGGCAAAAACCTGAGGATATAAAGGAAAAAATAGTCCGGTATGTGGCTGCGGAAACCGTAAAACTTCCCGACTATACACGGATCACACCCGGATATCTTATGGCACTGGCCCAGACGATTACCCTTTCCCGGTACGATCTTCCCAGCGTCCATTTTATTGCCGCCGCGTTTGAGGAGAAGCATTTTATCAACTCCCGTTTGGGTGCCGCCATCATGATTTTAAACCAGGAGCAGGCAGAAGCATACAATCGGATACAAAAGATTCTCCGGGAGAAAAATGTACTGGGTGGCGACGGAAAGATCCATACGGATGAGTATGATGGGGAGCTGGATCAGGCAATCTATTATTACCAGCAGAAAGCTGCGGATCTGGCTCTCATGATCCGAAGCGGTGTTGCGGCGGTTGCGGCAGGTAACGGCGTGTCCAATACTTTGGCAACAGCAGTGGAGCCTCCGGAACAGGAGAAAATATCAAAGGCGGCAGCGATTATTCCCAAGGCTACAGGTTCGGACACACTGCCAAGCGAGGTGTTGTTTGGTGCGGGCGTGGAGTCTTCCCTTGTTGCACCAAAAGGGAACGTGTTGTTTGACCCTGCTGTGAAGCTTCGTGATATGCTCTTTTCTGCCTCAGGATCCGGGCATGGGTTGATAATAGACCGTTTCAGGACAGTCCGGCAAGGCAGACCGACGCACGGACTTTCCATCGGAACTGTGCAGACGAACATGTCACAGTCCATCAAGGTGGACCCGACGGAAAATGATGCAGAGTTTTGGCAAGTCAAACCTGTAGAGAAGGTCGCCACTGATGTGCGTGTAAACATGACTATTCAGGAACCGTTGATCCTCAAGTGGTTGGTAAAACAGGATCCAGAATGGATCGATAAACTATTGACTGTCTCAAATATTAAATCTCCATATGATGCAAAAGCCATACATGAGGATGTAGTGAATGGCAATACTGCATTGCTTGGTGAGGTTATGCAAATGCACTACAGGACAAGTTCCGACATGAGACTGCGTCTCCAGCCGGTGATTGACCAGCTCACCCAACAAATTGCCCGTGAATACCAGGAAACACTTTCCATGCTGACTGCCGTATTTTCTTACCGGACGGATTATGCAAATCATCTTAATCTCTCTGCGTATTTGAAAACCAAGACTCATCCTGACTATATGGCAAGAGTGGTGCGCGATTATACCGATGAAATGCATCCGACGATAGAGGATCAGCAGGAGAAATGCCGTCAGGATTACGAAAATGGGAAAAATGGCAATGACCCGATGTATTTTTGGAATACGCGGATTGATGAAGAGTTGCGTACTGCAATGGATCATGCGGTATCCCCGACTGTGGAAGAATTGATGCAAGGGGAATAATTAACCGTGCAGTTTCCTGTATCCTTTTATTAATATCCATACAACAAGGACTGTTAGGGTGGCGACAACCATGAATCTGCTTGGTTCGGTAGAATCATTATCAGTGTTTATTTGATCTGGAATTGGTGTATCTGAAGTCTGGATTTCCAATGGTTGTTCAGGAGAGTCTGGACAGAGCGAGCCTGCAAGCTGCGGGGTAAGGTATTTTGACACTTTCGTGAAATGTGTATTGGGCATGATGGAAGTGACATCCATGCCGCACGGGTGGCTGCGGTGGGGATTGGTTTTCGAACCAATTTCGTATACGTCCGTGCCGTAAATGTAGAGGCAGCGAGAATCTGTCTGAATTTGGGATTTTGTCAGGCAGGATTGGGCATACAGATGAAGCTGTGTCGAGCGCGTTACTGCATAATTTGCAGCAAAGATCAAAAATACAAACACCAGCCAGTTCGAGAGAAAAATATTTTTCTGGTTAGTCATATCCTTTTTTATCATAAAAATAGTATACATCAATGGGTTTTGGTATAATACTTAACTTGCACTTTGCAATAATCCCTTTGAACAACCTCATGTGTTTTGCCCATTCATACGGCATTACTGAAGCTGTATGTATGGGCAAAAATTCAACTTGTGAGGTGAAATGTGAAAAAAATAGCGGTTCTTTTTCTGGTCATAATGATTGCAATGCAACCACATACTGCGTCTGCATCAAGTCCGGTACAAGAAATCTCACCTGAGTGCATGCGCTACATGCAGTTGCTGGAACTCGCGAATTTCATCATTCCGGCTCCACAATTCCATGCCGCGGTACAGGTAGAAATTGCAGATGATTTTTTCCATGCGTTTTATCTGGGCGGCAAACCTGATGTAGAAGCGCTCTTGTTGGATTCCGATTACCTTCTGTCACGGAATAAATTGAATCCGTTTTATGGATTGGATGATATTCAGGATGCGCTTCGCGAATCCGGGTATGTGTTTGAGGAAAAACTCGTCAGGAGAAATGCACTTGGCACTACATATTTCATGGAAAAGTGGACGATGCCGAAAGACTGGAACAACCCGTGCGGTGGTTCGACTCCGGGTGGTGGATATGCCATTGTTTTTGATCTTGCATGGGTCAAGCGCTTTGTTCCTTGGATCATCTTGCTCATTCTGATTCTATTGGGACTTTTAGTATTCAAAAAACCAAAAGAGCAGGGAGTGCATATATAATAGTTTAAAGGGTCTTCGAAGCCGGTCTGTTGCAGTACTTACTGCCCATACAGTATTGCAATCCGGCTTCGATGTTTCCCACTCTGTTCCTGCTATAATACTCCCTATGGCTGACCAGTCCCACATCAGAAATTTTGCCATTATTGCCCACATAGATCACGGCAAATCTACCCTGTCCGACCGGCTCATGGAGCTGACAGGGACGGTGGCTATGCGCGATATGCATGCACAACTATTGGATTCAAACCCGATTGAACGGGAGCGGGGGATTACAATAAAGTTGGCACCGGTCCGGATGAAATACAAATCTCAAAACTCAAATCACAATGACCAAAATGAGGAAAAATTGAGATTTGGAAATTGGGATTTGGGATTTTCAGGTTCAGAATTTATTCTGAACCTGATAGATACTCCTGGCCATGTGGATTTTGGCTACGAAGTGTCCAGATCATTGGCAGCATGTGAGGGTGCGATTTTGGTTGTGGATGCCACGCAGGGCGTACAGGCGCAGACGCTCGCCAATCTTCGCCTGGCACAGGAACACAAACTGATAGTCATTCCTGTCATCAATAAAATCGATATGCCCCATTCCAATATTCCGTTTTGCGTTGAAGCGTTATGCGAATTGGGGTTTAAGAAAGAAGAAATTATAAATATATCAGCCAAAACCGGAGAGAATGTGGAAGCAGTCCTTGATGCGATTGTGACAAGAATACCGGCACCAATTGGAGGGCTGGATAAACCACTACGAGCTTTGATATTTTCCTCACAATATGATGCGCACAAAGGGGTGGTGGTGTTTGTTCGTATTGTGGACGGTAGCCTTGCAAGGTCGGACCATGCGAGGCTGCAGGGTCCGACCTTATTGAGATTTATGGCTTCCCAAGCTGAAGTCACACCGATCGAGCTTGGGTACTTCTCTCCTAAAATGATACCGTCTAGCGGGCTCTCATGTGGCGAAGTTGGGTACATCGCAACAGGGTTGAAGGACATCCGGTTTGCGAAAGTCGGCGACACCATTACCATCAACCAATCACCCATTACCAATCACCCATTACCCGGTTACAAAGAGCCCAAGCCGATGGTGTTTTTGTCCCTGTTTCCGATAAATAGCGATGAGCTGACTCTTGCGCGGGAGTCCTTGGAAAAACTGAGGCTTTCGGATAGCGCGTTTACGTTCCGTCCGATTTCGTCAGCGGCGCTCGGCAACGGATTCCACTGCGGATTTCTGGGGCTTTTACACGCCGAAATTGTACAGGAACGGTTAAGCCGTGAGTTTGCCCTGGATATGATAGCCAGCGCACCAAGTGTTGAATACCAGTTAAAACTGAAAAACATAAAAGATATTCATATTGTCCAATCCGCTTCTGAATTTCCTGATCCCACAGTGATTGATGAGGTACGGGAGCCGGTGATGGAGGTAAAAATATTTACACCAAAGACATATATAGGATCAATCATGCAGCTGGCTGTGGAAAAACGCGGCGAGTATATAGATTTAACATATCACGGGGATCAGGCAGAATTAACCTACCTTATTCCTCTTGCGGATATGATCATCGATTTTTTTGACCGCTTGAAGAGTATTACGGAAGGATACGCGAGTCTGGATTATGAGTTTTTCGACTATCAGACGGTGGATGTGGTACGCATCGATATCCTTCTCAATCATGAAAAAGTGGATGCGCTTGCTTTTCTGGCAGTCCGTGAACAGGCGGTCGGACGGGCACGCAGTATTGTTGAAAAACTCGCGACTGTTATTCCCCGTCAACAATTTAACATCCCGGTGCAGGGTGCCATCGGGGGGTCAGTAATTGCAAGGTTGGATATTAAACCGTTCAGAAAAGACGTGATCCAGAAACTCTACGGCGGCGACCGCACCCGCAAGGATAAACTTCTGAAAAAACAGAAAAAAGGCAAGGCTCGAATGAAAACTGTTGGGAAAGTTGAAGTTCCTCAAAATGCCTTTTTTGACGTACTAAAACGGACAGCCTAGCCGCAGTCCCGTACACGCGCCATCGTGACGTGAAGCTGTAAGCTTCAGGAACGACAAGCGTTGTGACGGGAGAAGGCAAAGATGAAACTGATCGGCCGTGTCGAAATCCCCCAGGGAGCGTTTTTTGAAGTGCTGAAGAAAACGTAAATTATTGTACAATAACTTTGACTGATCCCACGATCCCGTCTTTTGTGCAGCTGTTGGACGCTCTTACGTACAAATCCCCGGTGCCGGGGCCGGAAGGCGCAAACGTGGCCAGGTCGTGTTTTCCTTTGAGGCGTCCGAGACTTCCGGTTGAGCTTATCCCCCAGTCGTATTTCACGGCGTGGATTACGGTCATGCCGAGTGCATCGAATGCCATTGCCGAAAGGTTGAGCTCCGGCGATCCAACAGCTGCTATGACCTGTCCGGGATATATTTCAACATGAGAGATCGGTGTGCATTTTGGTTGTGACTTTGCCTCATTGACGATATTTTGGGTAGTGAGTGCGGCAGGAACGATAATGAAAAGTGCAGCGGCTGCAAGCAGGAGATTCGTGTTAAACCATGGTTTATTCGGTTTTGGAGGGGGCGGTTCAGAAGGGGTAATATCCGGAAGTGCTGAGTCATCAGTCGGCGGAGTGAGCATACTTCTACAATAATACTGATTGCCGGTGGTTGTAAAGCATGAGTAATTATTTTGCGAAATCTGGGATTATTTAACTACTCCCGGTGCCGGTGGAGCAGAAGGAGCGGCGGAGGATTGGAGTGCTGTAATGAATTTCTGTTTTTGTTTGGCATGGGCAAGAAATCCCTGTTCAAAGGATAACCCGCGTCCTCTAATGAGCACTGAATTTGCTTTTAATTCCCCGATATCCATATGTGCTGCTGCTTCTAAAACTTCGCAGAGAGCTTTTTCCTCTTTCCATTGATGAGGAATTGCATCCGGTTTTACTTTCAGATAATAAAGTAGAATTTCTACTCCATGTCCATCTTTACATAATTCCCTCACGGGGTTGATCCATTTTCCGCCTTTCAGACGAGTTTCTGTTATGCCCGTCATGACGGTTGAATGAGTACAGAAAATTGGATAGCCTTTGGTTTTATAATCCGAAAAATAGGTATCGTGCCACCTATTGAGTATATCTTGCAAAGAAAGTTGGGTTTTTATTTCAGCCATGCAAACCGAGTATAGCAGATAGTTTTTACGATATCAAGTCGTCGTGGATCCAGTGGGTGAGGGTGGCAGGGATATCCAGGGTATCCATTGCCGCTGTGTCCCAGTGGATAGCCCAGACAGGGCGGTTTTCCAGGTAGTCAAGCGACAGGTGGATATGGCCGAACCGCAGGTTGCGGAAATGTTTGCCTGTTGTGCGTATGAGTGCATCTATGCTCTGGCGTGGTGATTTTGTCATCTGTGTTCCTATCGTCAGAAGCTGTAAATACTGCGATAAAATACTTTCATATTGGCTCCAGTTGCCGCATTCAATATTGGGAATTTTTCTAGAATGGTTTGTATACCGGAGATAATAGGATATTGCCAGGCTGTGAATAAGTGATTGCGGCGCATTGTTCATGAACCATTTTTCTTTTCTTCCCTGGGCTGCATGGTGGAGTTTTTGAACAATTGAATGTGTGTGGGTCAAGAGAGTGAAATCCGCTGCTGAAATTCTGATATCCGTCCGTTTAAATGATGTCTGGAATATCCCCTGATGGTAGACGGCTTTTTCATACACTTGTCCACACTGGTTCAGGAGGTAATAGTCTCGCCTGTAAATCGGAGTGGGGGAGTTTTTCATGAGTGTTTCGTGATTTTCACTCCCAGCATGCGTTCGGCAAAAGTGGTGATAAGTGATGTCAGGACATACAATAAACAGTCGGCAAGGAAGACCAGTCCGACGGAATAGGTGAAAGTCTTGAGCATATTATTTATGATGTCAGGCAGTTGGAATCCGGAAATATCAAGCCGTAATCCCAGAATATAGAGCGTGAGGGCAACGATCGCGAATGCTATGAGAAACCAGTGTAAACCTTTTACATCCTCCGGGCTTGAAAACATCGTGACTGATACGACGATCATGAGATAGGACAGAAGCATGATAAGAAGAATAGCAGTCTGATCGTATGGATACTGTGAAACAATAGGCCAGAAGAGGGTTGATAGGGCAGACAGGACGATGATGCCGGTCGAAATGGGTGCTAAACCGATGAGATACCGCCGAAGAGGATCCGTATGGCCGATGGAAACTGAGCCCATGGTGACGCGCTCTTCCCGTATTGATTCGGGTGCCAGTTCAAGTCTACCTGCATGTACTCCCAGAACTGTTGCCGTGAATAGGTGTGACAGTTCGTGGATGACGGTGCCGGGAAACATGAGAATGGTAATAATCGTCATGGCGGCAGTCCGCGAGCGGAAAATGAGAAACAAAAAAAGATACGTTGCCTCCACAAGCCGCCGGGCTATAAGAAAGAGCCCAAACAGAATGAGGATAAAGGAAATGATATACATACGTATAGTGTGATGGTTTGGGAGGGGGTAGTCAAGAAAGAAATTCTATAGAATCTGACTATAAGTTAGTAATATGCAAGATTGAATACAATACTTTTTCAAATAATGAGTTATTTATGAAAACTGCCGTATAGATACATAAATAATCACATAATAATTTACGTATATATAATCCGGAAATATTTGAAATTATAAGGATATCAGAATTTATTTATGGAACCGGCAGGAGGAGGACCCTCGTTGAGGGTTGAGCGTTAATCGTTAAGCGTTTGGAATTTGCATTATCGCTTCACGCTGAACGCTTCACTCATCCAACATCCACCCATTACTCCCCATGTCCCGCCGTAGCCCCGAGTACTCGGGGCGGAGTGTGTGAAGGGGAGTAGTTGACAAAAGTATTACTTTGTAGTACATTGTAAACATGAAGCGCAAACCTGCCCTGGTTTGGGATGAGTGGAATACAGATTGAGCCATATGTTGTGAGTGCCCGGGATGCGGGAGTAAAAGAAAGGAGACTATATTATGATAAAAAAAAGTCCAAGTAAACCAAAACCAATGTCATCGTTTAAGACGCTCGATGAAGAAGCTCATTTTCGGGATACCCATGATGTGTCTACATTATTAAAAGATTCAAATACGCCATTGTCTGAATTGCCTCTTTTGGAAAAAGAAAAGGAAGAGCTTATCAGTGTCCGGATCCAAAAGACACTGAAAAAGAAACTTCAGACAATTGCCCGTGCACGGGGTATCGGCCCAACAACGCTTGCACGGATGTGGATTATCGAGAAGTTGAGTGCGGTTTCATAAAGATCAGCCACAGGAAGGGGAGGGGGAATTTCGTTGAGGGTTGAGCGTCTGGAATTTGCATTTTCCCTAAACGCTAAACTCTGAACGCTTAATTCATCCAGCATCCACCCATTTATCCCTGTGCTCCGTCGAATCCCCGAGCACCCGGGGAGAAGGGGGGAGTTATTTACCAGGATGTGGTTGTCCAGTTTTTAGGATTCAGTTCATCGATTTATATGAGTCATGTGATCCAATGTGAAAGAAAATTGCCGTATCACCCTGCGAACTCCACAGAAAGAAAATTCTGTTGCCTTGATCTGCACGTATCGTCCATATGTCACTTCCGGATAGTTTTTCAAGGTGAAGAGAAGGATGGTCGGGATTTTGAGCAAACAATTCGATTGTTTTGGCAACTGCGCTTTTTCGTATTGTATTTCTTCTGGTAAATGTTTTATACGCCCGGATAAAAGAATTTTGATAGTTTATGGCAGGCATACTCTTTTATACAGAATCTAAATATTTTATTGCATCCCCGGCAGTATCAAACGTCACTCCTTTTCCGGCTTCGTAGTCTTTTTTGGCCTGTTTGGCTAAATCCAGAAATGACTGGGAAATCTCTGAGTGGGGATGAATAATGCCGGTGACAAATCCGCCAAAAAGCATTCGTCCGAGCTCAGATACCGTCATACCATACTGCTGTGCTTTTTTTTCTACTTGAGTCTTGAGGATAGGAGAAATATTAAATTTGATGAAGTCTGTTTTTGAAAGTGATTGAGTATTCATATGTACCTATTTTATACCATTTTAGGAACTTGTCAACGTCTCTTCAGAAATAGCCAAAGAAACGGCAGGGGTAATAGAATAAATCCGATCCACTGGAGGAGTTGGGGGAGGAAGAAGATGATAATCGTTGAGGGTTGAGCGTTAATCGTTAAGCGTTTGGAATTTGCATTATCGCTGAACGCTGAACCCTTATCGCTTAACCCATCCAGCATCCACCCATTTTCCCCTTGCACATATAGATAGTTTTTTGTATGATACTTGTATGAATTACACAGTCAATGTATCCATCCCAAAACCTCTTGCAGACCTGGCTCATGAACAGGTAAAGCGCGGACATTATGCAACACTCTCCGAAGTGATGCGTGCGGCATTGCGAAAATTATTAGTGAAAGATGATGTTCCAGTATATAAGATGAGCAAACGGGCAGAACGTAGGGCAAAAATTGCTTATCAAGAATATTTAGACGGGAAAGCAATAAAAATTAACTCAGTCGATGAATTAATTTAGGTATATGGAAATTTATTCGTCTTCACGTTTCGGACGTGAATTGAAGCGTTTGAGTAAACGGGATGAAAAATTAACAACAGAAATTAATTCTAGAATTGCATTATTGAAAACTGAACCACAACATTCATCTCTCCGGCTTCATAAATTAACGGGCAGGGAATCCGAAGAATGGAGCATTACAATAAAACGAAATATCCGTCTTATTTTTCGTTATATCCCCGATGGGATACTTCTTACAGATATCGGTTCCCACGATGAAGTGTATTAAGTCCTCGTGACTATCAGCCACACGAACGGGAGAGGGAGGAGGAGAAACCCAATCCACTGGAGAAGTTGGGGAGTGAAAAAGAGAACAATTGTCAATTGTGAATTATCAATTGATAATTGATCAAACACCCACCCATTACTCCAATTGTTTACGAGAACATGGTTGTCTACTTTTTTTGCAAAGAGGAACGGGAAGGTGTTTTGGAACCATGAGTCGTCGGTAGTGTAGGCATTCCAGCCGGGGTGATAGGACTGAGACAATAGTAGGGTGGTCGGTGGTTGGTAGTCAGTAGAGAGTAGAATCTGGATTTTGTAATAAGAGGTGTTGGGGTGGGAGACGGAGAGTGGTTCAGTTGATGAAGATGCTGTTACTATTGAACGGGAAATATCCGTTACTGAAATATTTTTCAGCCAGTTGTATGGAATTGGCCAGATAGAAAATTCGGATACATCGTTTGTAGTAGGGAATCTGTTTAAGGATTTATTGTATAATTTTACAGAATATCCGATCCCGTCATTTCTTTCCGGTTGTTGGATAGTATACGAAGTGTACCAATCCATAGAATTGGGCAGAAGAAGATCAAGATCAGTCAGATTTGTGGTAAGATTTTCTAGGATTAGTTGTAATTGTCTCCCGTTTTTATTTCTTGATACGGTTTTCACAAGATATCCAGATGCCTGATTGAGATCAGGTAAATACAGGGACAGACAGCTTGTGCCGCCTGTTGCGTTAAATTTCCAATGCGGATTCTTATCCTGTATCCATGTCCTGTTGTTTTCAGATGTATCGACAGTAATATCACATCGGTTGCTGGTATATTCCTTAAAATCCCCCTGCATCAAGCTGTTATACGAAGCGAAAGAGTTTTTTGGTATGGTGACAGTAAGCGTGTTTGTTTGATTTTTGATCACAGGAAATATAGGTAGTGTTTGAAATATGTTTTCATGAGTAAGCGTAATCTCCCGCGAATAATATTTTCCGGAAGTATCTGATGTACTGATAGTATTTAGCTCCTTCGTGTATAACTGAAAAAATGCACTGTTTATTGATTCAAGAGGAATGCGGACTCCGTTAACAGAAATGTCAGAACCTTTCAGATTTTGTGGGATACTGAATAATTGGATTTGTGATTCCTGTACACTGACTGGCTGACTGTTGATTTGAATCTGCGGATAAAGTATTTTTAGGACTAATGTGACACTGGTTGAATCAGATATGGTTTCAATCTTTGCCGGTACAAATGATTCAAGTGAAAGAAAATCGGGAAGCATAACGTTCATATCGTTTTTTGTGCTAAATTCTGTTGAAAAAGTGATCTCATTTTCAGAATCCTGTATGCCAATTTCGTTTTGTGAGGGTGATCGAGATGAAAAAAGACTTCTGAATGGGTACACGTAATCTGCAGGAATTTCCGTATCCGATACATACTCATTGTGCTGTAAATACGCTATATCCCGATCGTTATATGCATAAACCGGCAGAATATTCGGCATACCTTGTAGCAATTGGATGTTGGGTGTAACTGTGTTTGTAGGTGTATATCGGTATACATGGATTGGCTGAATACGGTTATCTTTGAATGTTTGTACATGGCTATACTGCGCGGTATTTTGTACATGATTGTCAATATTATAGAGTTTGGATACTTCGCTCCCTGTCGTGTACGGCCGGGTGTTGTAGTCCAGTATGAGCCACCTGATATTATATTTGTCCATAATCGAATCGAAGTGGGAAAAATCATTGGCATCCAAGGCGCTGCTTATTTCCCAGTAGTAGTTTTCGTTGTATTTGCTCCAAACATCAAAAGACCGGTCCGTAATGGGTTGGGGTATGCCGTACCACAAAAAACCCGACCCGCTGTATCCCCAGTTATATATGACCCATCCGGTGCGCCACCCTTGGGCAAAGTTGGCGATCCGTTCTCCCGGGGCTTGATTTTGGAAAAAATCCATAAGCTGGAAATAGGATTTCGGGATATCCAATTTAGCCCGTCGATAGAATAAATGACCCCAGAACACAGGGTACGAGTACCAGAGTATTGCGACCAGAAGAGCCGTCGAGATAACCGATGCAATGGTTTTTTTATATCGAAAAATCTGAATATGTATAAGCAGGTGAGACAATCCGTATGCAGCCAGTGCGCTGTACCAAAGAGAAGCGCTCACGGAAAATTTAGTAAATGCTATCCGAAACGCCTGACGGAATACCGGAATGGTGTTTTGAAGAAAGCTGGATACGGAGGAGAAAAAAGGTATGTCTGTGGCAAGTGCCGTAAATGAAAGTAATCCTAGTAACGCGACGGGGGTAGACCAATGGAGTTTCGTCGGCCGCAGAAATGCCAGTATCGTACCCAGTACAGTGAATCCAAATAATACATATCCGATTATGATGACAAAAGGTTTATTGAGATGGTCTTCCCATGGTGAAAAAATTTTGAATGTCACGCCGAGCTGCTCGCTATCTTGGGCGTTAAAATAGAAGCCTTTGAGGATAGCTACGTGTGCTAGATCGCCGAATGCTTTGTTTTGGGAAATAAAATCGCCAGTCGTTGTGAGGTTTGCATACGAGTTCAGGTATTCCTGTTGGCTTGGGCTCAGACTGTAGTTGAGTACCGGAATGAACCAGAATGCGTGAACGCAAATGATTGCCGCAGCTGCAGAACCTGCTGTTTTGGCATAGTGGATGTGCGGATGCTGAAAGAGTTTATACGCAATGAGCACTCCATAACTGATGACTGTTACGACAAACAGGGGTGGTATAAAACCTGCGGGTATGGCAAAAATGTTGGCGATTAACAGATAAAGAAACGTTTTTTTGGCCGGTTGATTCAGGTATCTGATAAGCGTAAGAATTTGCCAAGGCAGAAGGGCAAAGTGAATCGTGAAGGCCTCAAGAGGAATATAGAAATTCTGGATTGTGCCCAGATTGAGCATATACCAGAGGCCTGCAAATGTTGCAGCAGTCCGTTTTATCCATTCGGGTTGTGTGTGCAACAGATACAACACGAGAGACCGTGCGCCCAGACCACCGGCAAGAAGTGACAGAAGCATAAAGACCATTCGCGGTGCGTCGGCCGGCAGGAAATACTGAAGGAAGACGATCATGAGAGAATGGATAAGTGTCGCAGCATATCCATGTCCGCCGACGTGACCGAGATTCTGGTGTTCCTGCCAAACACCCGACAGAGTGCGGGTAATATTCGTCCACGGGTTGAACTCCGGGTGAAGATTATCCCATCCGGATAGCCACATACCGGGTTCAAAGTTTGCAGAAGCAATCAGGAAAAAAACAGTCAGCAGAACGATCAGGTCGAAGCGTTTCACTATACTGGTACTATACTTTCTCCACATGCACATTCTATTGTACCATCGCAGTAAGCGGGGTGTGTCAGGAGTTACCAGAAATATATCTGAGTGCTGGTACAGCCAAACGCCCAATGCTCATTGTCTGTGATCCGGACAATTCCGTATTGGTCGTCAATTTATCCATTTGGCCGAGAAGGTATTCGGACTGTTTTTGGATCGACCGGGCTTTTGCGATGCTGCGCGAAATATTGCCAAGAGTGTGAAGCAGTTTTCCGTTTTTGACAGTATTGAGAATTTTTCCCATACCATTCTTAGTGAGCGGAAACATCAACGCAGAGAGATAAACGTTGTTTGCTTTCAGTGCACTGTTCACATCGCCATTTTCAAGTATTTGAGACATGTTCCGGCTCACCATAAATGGAGTTTTACAGCTTAATGCATGGACAAGGGTTCCGGACGCCCCCATGATGCCGCGGTCGTGAAGGTGAAGGTTTCAGCGCCAGCGGGTGTTTCGGACGAAACTTTACGGTGCTTGGCTTCATTCATCTTTGGCACCCAAACAGAGCCACGATCGAAATTATGCACCCGATTGTAGTCGAGTACTTCGTCGTAGGTCATCCATTGTTCAAATCCGAAAGAACACCTCGGATCCCCAAATCCGCCAGTGCATCCACCGGCCCAGGGGTCAACAGACTTGTACTCAAGCACTCCATCGCAGGGCGATTTCGGAGGCAGAGGGGTTGTTGGACTGTAGATGGCCGGGGTTTCGCCAGTGCAGTCGAATGCTGCATAGGCGTTTCCGACACTCGAGGCAGGAAGAAGAGCGTCTTCCGTGGTGTTTACCGGCAGTTCTTCGATCCAATAGGTAGCTGCCACACCACCGCGGTGCTCTTCAGCCTTCGCCCAGTCATCATAGCGCGTCACGACGTGGTTGATGTCGAGAGCGTACTTGACTGTGTTTGGCGTGCAAGGCTCACTAGCGAAGGTTTGCCCGGCCTTCACCACATTCTGCGAACCGATCTCGCAGAGGAAGGGCTCATTCCCCGTCTGTGCATGGACTGAGGCATTCGGCCACATTCCAGCCAAGAGGATCAGAGCCAGAGACAGTAAGCGGAACAGTTTTGCGTTCATGATGATTTTATCCTTTCTCTATGAACGTTTTGGGGGATAGAGATTTCTCTCTCGTCTTGAAGGACGAATGTGGCTATGAGGTCTTGATAAGCAGCCTGCCGTTTGCTTAGCCGTCACTCACAACCACGTGCGTCCCCAAGACTCTCCCATGCTGTATCCACCTTCCGTTTTTCCCATTCCCAAATTAGTAAGTAGTATTAGGACTGAAATTTTTAATGTACAGCACACGATATAGATGTATGTTTGACGTATCCGAGTGTCAGGGTAATCCCTGTACTCAGAAACACCAACTGTTTGTCTGCATCCCCAGGTTAAGACTCCCGGGAAGGTATCCGTCAGTTGCCGGACACGTTTCCGAAAATTTTCATTTCCTATAAGGTCTCATCCGGCAACTGCCGGATCCGACCTTGTCAAAGCATCCTGTTAATTTGTTAATCTTCTGCCCACTATAAAGGCGGGCTTTCTTGGGCCCGCCGGTCATTTCTTTTTTTCTTTCAGCCGGCAGGCTTTTATGATTTGGGGCAGTATACATCATATAACAGTTTTTGTCAAGTCTATAGGACTTGTAAGGATTTTGAATTCAGCCTCGTGTGAAAAGTGTTATAAGATTATGTAAATTTCACAGATACTGCTTATGGTATACTAGAGTTATATGACAAACGTACAGAACTATCATGTTATCTATAAAAGTGAGCCTGAGGGAGGCTATACAGTATCCGTGCCTACACTTCCAGGTTGTGTGACCTATGGAAAATCATTGGATGAAGCTAAGACTATGGCAGCTGATGCAATTGCAGGGTATATTGAGAGCCTGAAAAAGCACAATGAGCCGGTGCCCAGCGACAATGATTCGTTTATCTCCAGTATGTCTGTAGGGTTTCCCGGGCCGGTCGTGTATGCCTAAACTGCCTGTTTTAACGCCCAGACAACTCATCAAAAGACTTCAAAAGATCGGATTTGTGAAGGATCATACGACTGGAAGCCATATCATCATGTATCACTCGTCAACAGGACGACGTGCAGTCGTACCGTATCACTTGAAGGATATTAAGAAAGGTACTCTCATATCACTTCTTAATGAAGCCGGTATTGATCGAGAGGAAATTGCCCGGTAAAATCAACCAAAACAGGCCCCGGAGGACCTGTTTGTTTTTATATGTTCGATTTGTGTGTTCTTGTCATCCTGAGTGAAACGAAGGATCCAGTCAAGATGAGATTCTTCGCTCGCCCTTCGGGCGGCTCAGAATGACAGGCGAGTTATTTGCGTTTCCTCATGAGCGCCATGCCTCCCAAAGCTGAGAGAGCAAACGGTGCCATCATGAGCAAATCTTCGGCGCCAGCCACAGGCAGTGTGGTTGTGCCCAGCACTTTGTTGGTCACACATGCCCGGGCGAAATTGCGGTCCCCATTTGGGCGCTCCACAGCCGTGGCCGTTGCCCAGTTGTCCCGGCAGAATTGGTCCTCGCTCGGGTAAGGCCCGACGAATTTCATCCAGATATACATTTCCTTGACCTGGCCCACATTCATTTCGTCCAGATAGAACGTAATCTGCTTTTTGTTTTCGGAAATTTCGAATTTCTTCACGAATTCGTGCGCATTGGTATACGGCGCCTGTGCATCCGTGATTTCCAGATTGTCCGGCGCATTGTCCACCACTTTGACACCGGTCAATACCTGGTTGGATGAATTTGTCACTATAAGTTTGTAAACAACCGTATTTCCCTGACTGAATTTGGGAGTTGTCACGTTTTCGACATACTCTCCCGATACCGGATCCTGGATCTGTTTGTTGATGAACAGGTCGGTCGGTTTGCATGTGGTTGTACCGCCGTAATCCGTGGTACAGTCGTCTGCATAAACACCCATTGCCCCGAAGGACAGAAGAGCTGATGCAGCAAGTGTAAGAGCAATAGTTTTTGTGTTCATACAGTCACTTCCTTTCATTTTTATATTGGCAGGACGCGATATTTTTATATTATTTCAACGGTTTCCCGTTAGAATTGTGCAACTATAGCATAAGAAAAACAGTTTGTCAAGTACTATGGGTTATAAAACTTGTGTATCAACCAAATCAGCGAAAATTAACAGCCGTTGGGTAGTACTCCCGGGCGGCCAACAGGTCTGGAGGATCAGGTTCTTTTTTGAGGTATCCGGTACGAGATATGACACGTCCGTTGGTTTAACCACGCGGCGGTCCGTCATCCGGTAGGTGTAGCGGACATCGCGGTAGATGACCACGATGTAGTCGCCGACTTCAAGCTCTTTGACCAGATAGAAGATGGCATTCAAGGATTTGACGAACCATTCGTAATTTGTGTCGTGGGAAAACAGGTAGACAGTCCCTGTCTCATCCGGCGTATGGCTGGTGGAGGAGTGGGCAACTGCATTTTCGAGCGCTTTGTTGTACTCGGTTCTTGAGGCAGGATTCACGTCTTCCAGAACTTTCGCATTGACCCCGATTTTTGGGATGATAAGGCCGAAATGGGTGGAATAGGGGATAATCGGGTCGCCGCCCGGGGTAATGAGTGGATTAAACCGGACAGGCACGGCCGGTGGGAGTGCAGCAAAACTCACGGTTGGCCCGGCGGCAGCCTCAACCACATCGGATGCTTTTTTGGCTATGAAATACGATTCCATATACGCTTTATTGACCCAGGGAACGGCCATGCCGATCAGCGATGCGGCCAGGATGCCGGCGCCGATTTTTGCCTGCAGGGGCATGGAGCGGCTTTTTGCATGCAGCCGTTTTTCCCGGCGCGCTTTGAGCCGGAGCGCCGTATCCGCACTGACGGATGAAAATGACTGTTTTTGTGTGGATATGGGCAGAGGTATAGGCTCAGGGATGGGTGATTCAGGCACAATTTCTGACACAGACTCAGTTTTTGGTGTTTCAATGACTTTTGGTATGTCAACATTGAAATCAGGAATAGTATACGGTTTGACAGTAAAACCCACAGGTACTGAATGGGCAGAAGTCTGTTTTATAGGAGGGCGGGGGAACGGACGCGGGACAAAAGGTTGTGTGCTCATCTGTTTGAGGCCGTCACGGCCGTTTTGTGTAGAATACTGTTTGGATTGTGGTTCGTGGTTTGTGGTTCGTGGTTGGACAGGTGATTGGAGTTTGGCAATTGGTGATGGGTTATGAGTGATGGGTGATTGGTAATTTGTGATTGGCTTCACAACCGGAGGGTTGACGGAGGCGTCGACAAAATAATTGTCCGCTTTGGGCACGGCAGTTTTGCGGATTTTTCCGTCCGGCATTTTGGTGGAGATGAAGATGGTGCCGCTTGATTGGATCATGGTCGGTAGTTGGTGGTAAATGGTCGGTAGTAAAATACATGTTTTTCTATGAACTACCAACTACGAACCACGAACTGTTGAAGTGAATTATATTACTATGGGATAAATTTGTCAAGATGGTGGTGCTGTGGCTTGGAAGGGGTGAGACGGGCAGTCTCTCTCTTTTCCAAGCCACAAGTTAGAACCTCAATTTGCTAACCACCCAACAGTTTGGTCAAAACACTCAATTTGACATCATGGATCAACTGGAGCATTTCATCGATCCTCCGGATTGTTTCGGGATTTGCACCCTGTTTTGCCGTGCTCAACTTTTGGAAGAGGCGTGTGAGGGCATTGCTGGGGTGCTGAGGATCGGACACGTTCATCTTTTCTGTTCGGCAGAACGTCTCGTCCATCATTGGCAAACCTGGGACAAAGAAATTCCAGTTGCCGCAGGTTTCACCCAGATGCATGGTAAGCACGCCCCCGGACGCGGTCGTGAGTTGATGATCGTTGGTACTCTGCAAAACCATCGCGTCTGCAAACAGTTGGATATATTCCGTATCGGTGATCGTGAAGCGAAGCAGCTGCTCGTCAACCGCGATCATCTCCTGGGTCAAGTCGATCGCGACCTGATCGTTTCCCAGACTCTCCACCGCGTTTTCGAAATCCTCCCTTGCCTGTTGGGCGAAGGGGTCGTTGATGCTGCGATATTGCTGGCCATTAATGGTGTAGATTGCGATGATGGCCAGTGCGGTGAGCCCGATTGCCACCAGGACCAGCGCTTGTCCTTTTTGTGTATTGTTCATTTGAACTCCTCTCGGATTTTTTTGAATTGAATTTATGGTGTACTCCGAAAGGGACCCTTGCGAAGGATCTTCGTTGAATGGCAACGGGTAAGCACAAGTGGCGTGCGTATTTAGCTCCCGTTAACGCCATATGACTTTGATGAATTTCCTGTAGTCCGGTGTACCAGGCCGGAATTCTCTACAGTCCCAAAAAGCGTGTTAAGGGCATGTGCGGTACGGCACATGCTTCTGACAAGCCCAGCTGCCCACTGGTTTTAACTACTCTGTAGTGCTTATCAGCCTGAAAACCGGAAGAATGATTTCCGGACTGATAAGCACTCATTTTTACATTGAGGTTCTGTCAATGTGCATGGAACACAATTGAATGGGAGGAGTATATCACTATGGGATTATTCTGTAAATATACTCTAAAAAGTATTCCACGTTGTCAAAAATATCGCGTTTTGCATCTTTTTTGACAATGGAAATAGCAGGACGTATGATAGAAAGGTATGGAGAAGTTAAAAGATCCCAGGGTGAAGCATGCTATCGGGACGGTGGAGGCGTTGTTTTCCCGCACACTCGATTTTGGTCTCTGGATTGTGGCGTATCTGGATACAATACATAAAGGCAGAAGAAAAACGTATAGGGAGTGGAAGCGGGCTGTGGGGGAGGATAGCCTCCTGTCGTCCCTTGAGTATCCGCTTATCAAGCGGATGATAGCGGAAGCGCGCAGACGCGACTATGTAGCCCAATCCGTGCGGGGTCTTTCCGCGTGGCCCGAGCTGACCGCAGAGGGAAAAAAAAGGCTGTCCGCAGCGCTTTTCTGGCAGGGTAATAGAAAAATACCGTATGACGGACGGGTGTATCTGGTGGCGTATGATGTGCCTGAAACCAGACATAACCAGCGTGATAAGCTGCGGACATTCGTGCGCGGCATCGGATGTGTGAAGCTGATGGATTCCCTGTGGGCGCGGGTGAGTGATCCTGGCGATGAGATACGGGCATTTATGAGGGCTGAGAGGATATTCGGCAGTCTTATTGTTTCATCTGTTGATGCCGGTCAGAAAATGGGGGAAAACTCAGTAGCTGAGGAACTTCTCAAGCTATACGATATAAAAAAACTCAATGAGATGTATAGTACGTGGCTGAAAAGTGTCCATTCAATACCTGACCACATCGATCTTTTGGAATATCTGTTTATTTTTAAAGACGATCCACAGCTGCCGCGCGAACTTTTACCCAAAGGGTTTTTGGGTGTAAAAGCCGGAGAAATCGTGACCCCCATCCTGCAAAAGATTCTTACCTGACAGCTTTTCAATCATCTGGTCATCGACTATACTTGTGTACATGAGTCCGGATGATGTACGCCAACAGCTTGAACTTCAGATTGTGGAGCTTATCAAGGCAAAACTTGCTGATGGGAGCCTCACGGAGGAGCGTGCACAGCAGATATCCCAGATTGTTTTGGATACGATAAAACCCGGTATGAGTTTTGAGGAACTGTACCGGGCTATTCCGCGGCTTGACGACACCGCACAGGAAATAAGCCCCGTGATTCTCCCGTTTCTCAAGCAGTACGAGGAAAATGTGAACCAGAAAGCGTTATCCCAGATCACTAATCTTATCAAGCAGGGTCAGTACGATGCGGCAACCCAGCTTGGCCGCGATGTGGTCAACCAGAATGTGAAACTGCAGTGGACCGCCTCCGCCAAGGCTCCCACCTCCGCTGAAGCTTTGGCGGGCAGGTCGGCGAGTCAAGCCGGGGAGTAGCATGTAGAAGTACCTTAAGTTCTAAGTTCCAAACTGTGTGGGTGTGTGATGGGGTTAGCCGGGGTGGCCACCTTGATTTGATGATCCGTCGTTGAGAAGACCCGACAAGACTTGTGAAGCCATCGCAGTTCCCAGAAGCATATAAAGGAATGCTTTCCCGCCTTTTTTGGCCATTTCCTTAAATTTGTTTACCGTCTCCGGCTTCTTTTTTGCCAAATCCTCCACATCTTGCGGTGTGACATCCACACCTTCTGCTTTGAGTGCTTCCTGTACCTCGGGCATTTCAAGGTTTATTCTCATTGTGTCCTCAAACCAACTCCGGTCGACGATTTTCTGCATATCTTCATCAGATATAGTTCTGGGAGTGGCTTCTCCTGCTTTTTTGGACAATTCATATCGCATCTTCGCGGTGTGTCCTATGGCTTCACCGCGTAATAATGATTTCAACTTAATATCTTCAGGTGAATTTCCCAGATCGGCGTATGTTTTTGGCTTTTCTATTTTATCTGGCGGGGGAGTTGGGTTGACAATTTCAATATTTCCTCCGACCCTGAATTCTTTCAGAACATCATCTATACCGGAATCAGTGTCAAGAATTTGCCGATATACCCGTTCGGTATTTTCAAGGCGGGGAGGCGTTTCCGGTTTTTTCAGATTCATTCCTTCGGCACCTTCATACACCATTGCTTCCCATGCCTGTTTTCCTAATTTTTTAAGAGATTTCCCTAGACCACCTTCTGCTTGAATAGAACCTGTGGCTTGCCGCCATACCTTAAATAATTCATTATCTGCCCATTCCCGGTATTGTTTTGGCTGGCGAAATATCGTGTCCAAATATTTGTCTACACCGGCCACAGCATCCTTATTTGCCTGTTCCTTGATTTGGTCCAGCCGTGCCTGTTCCACCTGTGTCTGTTCTTCAATCTGTTTGTCAATATATGCGGATTCAAACCGTTCATGCTCAACGACTGCGCTCCCCAGACAGTTGGATAATTTTTTATTCAGCTGTTTCTGCAATCGGACCCGTTCTGTCCTGTCGTGAGCCTGCGAACGCTCCACATCCCGCTGATCTTTTTTAGCATCTTGGAGTGTTTCTTTCAATTTTTCTTTCTCTTCATTGAGTTGCTCAAGGGTTTCTCTGAGTCCCTTCTCCCGGTTCGTTAATTCTGCTAGTTGGCATTCTTTGTTGTATGGCTCGTTGTTTTTTCTTAACTGATATTCAACCTTTATGTTTTCCAATATCGCATTTCTATATAGTGCTGGAACGTTTTGAAAATTTGGGTCAGTGGGTAAAATATCTCTAAATTGTTGGGGTATTATTTTATAATTTTCATGGTTTTCTTTTGCTTGTTTATGCGCTTCTTCGAGTTGTGTTTTTTTTGGATCATCCATGGAACCAAGGTAATTCTCTAAATCATGCTTCTGTTTTCCGTAATCGCCGTTCGCTTCAAATTTCTTTATCTCTTCCTCGTATGCTTCAATTTGACGGGTAATATCAGTAACTGGTTCCTGTGCTTTGCGGACTTCTTTTTGAGCAGTTTTAATCTCGGCTTTTTTTGCATCCGGATCGCGAGAGCTGAACCGTTCGCTTTTCAATGCCTCATCAAGTTTCCGCTCTAATTTTGCCCGCACGACCGCCACATCCGGCGTATCTCCTTTGAGATACCGTTCGGCAAGTCGACTAATTTTGTCTGGTTCATATTTTGATTTTGAATTTTTTGGATCTTTCCGGCAACTGTTCAAGAGATCATCATGATCTCCGCTTACTTCCAAAGCATGAACTATTTCATTCCGCAATGCCTGTTGTCTGTCTGCAGTTCTCTGACCCGGAATTACTTTTCCGTTATCGTCGATAGCAGCAGGCATATTGTCGTACCCGAATGTGAGATAGTCATTGTACAGGTGTGATTTTTCCAGGAATTTTTGCTGTTCTGCTGCTTCCTGTTTTTCATGCTGGCTTTTACTTCTTGAGCCCTCACCGGTTTTGAATTTGTCTGCTACATCATAGATCTGTTCGGTATGATCGGTGGGTTCTGCTGCCTCCCTCATGGTTTTGAGTGCATCCAGAGATTCTTGGGAAGCGGGAGGATTTTCCTTGATAATTTTGACGGCTGCATCGCGCGCTTCACTTTTTTCCGGCTTTTTAGCCGTTGGCCTTGATTTTTTTGTTTCAACTTTCAGCTGTTGATGACGGATATCGATGCCTGTAAGTTCAACCATAATTTATGTGTGTGATGATGCAGTATTTAACCTGTTTAAAAAGTTGTTTTCAATAGTGTCTACAACGGAATTTTGTTTTGTTACTTCCTCATGGACATTTTTGAAAAAATTCCACCTTCCAGTCATTTTTTTTAGGAAATCAGTTAATTCATCATGTGATTTCATGTGTTTTAAACCAACAGTCACATATGTACAGACTTCTGAAAGTTCATTATCAGGCAGCTCTCCTGATTTAATCGCTTTGTTGAGTTCAACAATAATTGTGAAACCGATCTTGTTTTTATAGTCCTCATCAAATGTGATTGCCATACTAGTAGAAGCATAGGAGACGAGGGGCTGTTTGTCAACGAAGAAGCGTTTAAAAAAGGCTCCGAGCGAGGCAAGCGGGTTCATGAGTAAATTATAAATTATGAATTACGAATTGGCAATCAGTAAAACCTATAAGGTCAGACCCAGCAGCACTGCAGGGTCTGACCTTGAACGAATCTCAAAAGGTCGCACCTTGTGTACACAAGGTGCGACCTTGTAAAATATGTGGATATGAATCAACCATATTCTTTAACTACTCTTAAAAATGGCGTCAGACTTGTGCTTATTCCCATGGAAGGAGTCAACAGTATCGCATCTGCCGTAATGGTAGGGGTGGGGTCCAGGTACGAATCGCCCCAGATCAATGGCATTTCACACTTTTTAGAGCACATGGTATTTAAGGGGACAAAAAAGTATCCGACGACTGATGATGTCAACATTATCGAGCGTCATGGCGGACTCCAAAATGCCTATACGGATATCGATATTACCAATTACCACAACAAGGTGCTCGCTGAGGACTGGGAATTGGGGCTTGAAATCAACAAGGAATTGGCACTCAACCCGCTTCTCGAGCAAAAATATGTGGACCGCGAGCGCTCGGTGATAGTGGAGGAGATGAAGCGGTACGAAGATGAGCCGTCTGCCAAAGTAGAGGAAGCATTTCACATGATGATGTATCCGGGAACAAAGCTCGGCATGCGGATTATCGGAAGCGAAAAAAGCCTAACAGGAGTGGCAAGTGAGGAATTGAAAAAATATCATGATGCGTGGTATAGACCGAACCGGCTCGTAATCGTTGTAGCAGGACGAATTACGAATTATGAATTACGAATTACGGATGCTGTAAATAACTGGTTTGGAGGACTCAAGGGGAAAAGTGATGGAGAGTTGGAGGTCGTTAAAGATATGCAGCGCGAACCGCAGATGAGTGTGGTGACGAAAAAAGAGGCGGCACAGGCACACTGGGTGTTGGGACTGCGCAGTTTTAACCGTTTTGATGAGGCAAAATATGCATGGAATGTGTACAACCTCCTGATGGGAGTATCTTTTACCTCGCGTTTGTTTCGGGAAATCCGGGAGAAACGGGGATTGTGTTACCATATCCGGTCATCCGGCGAAAGCTGGGCGGATGTGGGGTATTGGTCCATTTATGCAGGGGTGGCTACAGATAAGGTAACAGAAGCACTCAAGGCAACAATACATGAGCTTTCCCTTGTTTTGGATAATGGGGTTACCCAGGAAGAAGTAAATATCGCAATCAAACGCCTGAAAACCATTCTGGCTTTCAAGGCTGAAGATCCGGAATTCATGGGTGAATTTTACGGCCGGCAAATTTTGTATAATCAGCCAGTGATGACGCTAGAGGAGTATGTTGCGCGTATCAGTAAAGTATCAGCAGAAGAAATCAATATGTTGGTCAAAAAGTATTTCGTGCAGTCCAATCTGAATCTGTCACTGGTGTGGAATAAAGGAGAAGACGGTAAACTGAAAGAATTGCTGAAAGTATAAGAGATGTCATCCTGAGCGCATGCGAAGGATCTAGTATAAAACGAGATTCTTCACTTCGTTCAGAATGACAATTCAGGAGGTTTCTATGATTGAAAAAACAGTAGTATTAATCAAGCCGGATGGAGTAGAGAATCGTGTCATCGGCAAAGTGATTGATCGGTTTGAGTCCAAAGGACTTGAAATAGCCGCCCTCAAGATGGTCCGGCTGACACAGGAAATATTGGATGTATGGTATGCACACCACAAAGATAAACCATTTTTTCCGGAACTATCAAAACAAATGATGTCCACACCCGTTGTGGCGATGGTTGTCCGCGGTGACGGCGCGATCCGGAAAGTATTCGATATCTGCGGCCCTACCGATCCGGCCGAGGCAGAAGTAGGTACGATCCGGCGCGATTTCGGGGTGGATAAACCCCACAATGTTGTTCACCGGAGCGACTCTGCCCAAGCGGCTGAAAAAGAGACGGGACTCTTGTTTAAAAAAGAAGAGTTATTTTGATTCTGAATAATCCGGTGGAATTTGTAGTAGAGCTGCCAAAATATCTTTTGCAGTTTCGGTAACATCCGTTACACGTTGTTTAAATTGTTTTTCATTCAATGAATCTCTTTTAGTTTTACTGAGATCAGCCATAAATTGTTGACTCTCTAAAAGTATTTTCTGAACTTCAGGTGGATATTGGTACATATCCAATTCATACTCTTTATTTATATACGCATGATCATTAAGGAGTTGTTTTTGTACATCCGGATGAAGATATTGTATTGTTTTTTGATATATTTTTTTATTGCTGGAACGAATTACTTTTTTCGTCAATAGCAGGTCGATGACCATTTTCAGCCCGGTTTCGGCATTTTTCGAATTTTTATTTCTATTCATGAATTCGTTGTATGCAAGAGAATATCTCTGATAGGTAGACCTGTCATATGAAGGTGTATCTGATATTTCACGCCCTTGTGTTTTATCAAGTACCATAAGTACTTCATTCATAAGGATTCCCCACTGTTTCCTGTCCGCCGGTGCAAGCTGGTCCTCAATATATGGTGAGTCCAGAAAACCTGATAAGTCGTGCAGCGCATCGTTGAAGCTTTTAAATGCATCAATATCTGTTGGAGACATGTTGAGATCCGGATTAAGTCTTGGCTTCTGTACCTTTTCAGCCTGAAGCGCATAATTATGTTCAGTGTGGTCTGCCTTTTTTATTTCAAGTTTTCCGGGTTCCAGTTTTCTTGCACGAAAGATTACCTGTTCAGTAGGATGAGTGGGAATCTGGTCCATTGGAGGTTCGTAAACTGTAAACGTAGGAAGATCGCGGATAATTTCGTATGTGAGTTCAGATGGTGTATATTTGCCGATTATTTCTTTTGCGAGCGTTTCAATTTCAGCTTGTATATGGGTATATTTTTGTGAATGGTCATCACCATACAATTTTAATTGTTTCGAAGCCCACAATCTTTTTGAGAGTGTGGATAGTTTATCTGCTATGGAAGGTTTTTTTTCCGGAGTCCTTCCCGGTTCGGGGGGGCGTGTTGGGGGAACTTCTCCGAATGCCTTTCTTAGATCAGTCTTTGCCTTGTGCATAACATCTACCATATAACCGGATTGTAGCATATGTGAGGGAGATTAGCAATACTATAGGTTTTATCTTTTCCCTAGCAATTGCAGTGCATTTCCAATGATTGACGGAAGTTTTATTGTGCCAGATTCTCCATGATTGATCAAATTATTCATATCCAATTCAGCTTTGCCCAGTTGAGCATCCGTCCAATCCAGTTTCCGTTCAGGCTCATTGATTTTATTCACGGATTCCCTGAACGCATCCAGATCAAGCTGTCCGTCGGAATAGAGTATTGAAATCATGTCCCTGAGGATAAGCTGATCGGCATATTCCAGGCGCGATAACGGTGCATGATGGTTTGCAGTAAATGTAGTTTTCAGCTCATCCTGAAGCTGTCTGCCAAGATTTTTGAACTGATGGCGTTTAATGTATCCCTTCAAATCAATCCCGGACTTTGGCATTTTCAGAATATTTTCTCCTGGTGGTTTTTCTCTGACAGCAGCACGGTATTGGAGAAAAAAATCGGTATCATGCTGTTCAATAGCCAGGCCGAAAGAATCATTCACGATAGCGTTTTCAAGTTGTGATGCTTGCTTTACTGGTTGAGTATCAAGAATATTGTCTGGCATAGTATTATTGTACCATGGGAGAGGAAAAATCAGGAAGGCTGGGGGAGGGGCAATAATAAAATTATGCATTTTCAAGAATATCTCGTGGTAATTTTGACGGGATTGTTACCGGTTCGGCGATACTTGGTGCATCAGCAGTAGCAACATATTCGATCTTGGGTTCATGGATGGCCGCCAGTAGACGGATCATTCGGGACCAGAGAGTTAAATTATCGGTCCATCTACGAGGTTGGTTATCAGAAAGCTCACTCATAGTTAGCCTGATACCTGCATATTCCATTTTAAACATGTCATCTACCTGTAATTGAAGTTCAGGAAACGCAATGTTTAACGTTGTCCAGAATTTTTTCAGACCGTTTGTTTCAAGCGGACTTTTATTTGGAAGATTGCCGAGCATAGAATTAATTTCTTTAATCATACGCTGAGAATATTTTGATTCGGAAAGATAGCTTGGAACAAGATTATTTGCAAGTAAATCGCTGAATCCCTGGAGGCGTAATTGGGTATCAAGCCATGGCGGCCGTGCTACAGGAATCATCTGCTGTAATTCAATGAGAGCGGCTTTTTCACTTGCCTGTGCTTGTGTTGGGTGTGGTAAAGCGCTGATACGTTTTGTCATTGTTTGCTCAAACCAGGATTGGAGTTGTCTGGCTCGACCAAATGGAGTTCCTTCAAGATCTTCAGATTCAACTGTGCTTATGGGCAAACCCTGAATAGTTCGGTCTGCATCTGTGATAACTATAAAACCCAAATTTTGAAGACCTGATAAAAGTACGGCTTGAGCGTATTTCAGGTCTGGAGTCTCAGAGTTATCTTTTGGAATAAATGAAAAAGCGAGTTCGTCGATGAGACGTATTGGTTTATTTGGATGTCGTGCATGATCGCGAAGGTAAACAGCAGCATTTTGTCCCTCGATTACATCCGGGATTTGTCTGACTGATGTATCATTTTTGTGGAGGTATTTGGAAATTTGAATATAAGTGCGGGTTTTTGGAAGTTTTTTCCCCATAAACCACTGGCGGGTTTTTTCCGCGAGCGTCATCCAATTACCGGTCTGTTGAGCTCTCATCAGTTCGTTAGCAGAAGCCGAAAAGAAATGCAGTTCTTCAGGCTGGTAGTATCTCTGTACAAGATTGAGTTCCGCCATTTCAGTCATTTCATCACTCGTTAATATTGGATCGGATCCTCCTTCATAAATGGACATTCGTTGCTCTGCAACCACATTGACAAGAGGATGAGGCACTTCTTCTCCATTCATTTTGATTGTACCGGTCCGAAAGGCCGATTTAATAAACTCGGTAATATCCGGCGTGGTTTCGAGTTCCAAGGTAGCTGCTTTAAAACATGCGAAATCGTTGGCCGCCTGCCATTTTGATGCCGCTGATTCCCATGGTCTTTCCGGTCGGATGTACAACTTCAACAATTGATCTGTAATTGGCGTTAAGTTTCCTATAGTTAAAAGCGGTGGAATGCGAGCAGCTGCACGAAGGAGAAGCCCTGCATTTTCCAAGACTTTCACATGATTTTTTCTGATTTCAGATCCTCCGATAACCGGTGTTTTTGCCCGGTAATCAATACGCAATTTTTTATCATTTTGAAGTTTGCCTTTGTTTGCATCATACAATGCATCCAAAAGTTCATTTTCATGATATGCTACCCACCAGCAGACATTCCCACCCATAGAGTGGCCGTCCAATACCAAGTTCGTAAGATTGTCCCATGAATAGTGTGCAATCAGTCTGCTCGTAGCATCTATCACCTGGTCTTTTCCGTCTGTATTGAGATGGTATTCTGCATTTGGCCGGAGGGTTTTTTCCGATCCCATAATTGAATAATTGACGCCGACGACTAAGGATTTTGGTTCTTTTTCATCCCATTGTGGAAGATATTGGTCAGCGGATGGCCGAAACTGGACACCGTTTGAAAGATATCCGTGCCACTTGGCATGTAAAGTTGTTGCTTTATTCATAAACCGTTCTTCAAATTTTTTCCGTGCTTCTTCCTCAAACCTTTTGTGCTTTTCTGTCAGATTTGAATATACGAATGGTTGTTCATATATGACTTTTTTTAAGGTTTGTAATTCTGCATCGAATGCCTTTGAGGCTAGTTCACCCACGTTTACTTGGTAGCTTAGGCCAGTGCCGTATGTCGCACCCTCTTCGTTTACCAAAAAACCGTCGGCTACAATACAGTTTCCGTCTGAGTGGATATTGGTCATGAGTATTGAATCGGTTTCTTTTATTCCTTCTTTGCACAGAGGCTCAAACAGTCTTTGGCGGTCATCAAGAATTTTAAACATTGTTTGTTCAATGTGTCTTTGTTCTTTAGATGATACGCGGTAATCCGGTTTTTGAATGCGGATAGCATCATCATAAATAGGTGGGGTTTCGGTCATATTTTTATCCTATAATTATTTTAATAATAGCAGAAATGGGGGGAATTTGGAAGGGGGAGAGTTGATTTTTGTGAAAAAATTGTTATAATAATTACATATGGAAGCATCGAAAACGTTTAGCAAAATTCATCAACCAATGGGGACTCGTGAGCAAACAAATATAAATACCGGAGAGATTAGTGACGAAACTATTGCTTTAATGGAAAAACAAAAGCAGATTGCAGCAGCACAAGAATTGAAAATACGAACGCAAAATGCATTAGTTGGAGGAGCTGAACGGTCCGGTCTATTACAAAGATTAGCTGATAGAAGCAAAAAACCATAATTTCCCTCTTCACATATACTCCAAAATCCGATATCGTGATTAGATGAAAAATCCTCAATATGTTGTCATTGAACAGCATGAATCATGCCTTGGCGGGAAAGCTGTAGGGGTAGAGGAAGACGTGGGGCTGGTGACGGGGGTGTGCCCGAAATGCAAGGCTTCGTTTGTATTCTCGTATAAAAAAAATGCCTGGATTTCTGAGAGTGAGTTTGAATCGAGCCTGCAAGGTCAATCCACTGCATAACGGGATTGCTTCTCCGTGGGAACGGTATCGCAATGACATTATCGACTTATGTAATCAATTCAAGTGAGCGGAGAATTGGTAAAATAATCTCCGCCGGAAGACCGACGACGTTGGTGTAGGATCCGTCGATTTTGGTGACCAGATCCCACGGAGCATCGTTTAAGGCATATGCGGCGGCAAACCGGGAAAAGTCGAATCGGTTGGCGTAACTTTCCAGTTCTGCTGCAGCCATTTTGCGCATCGTCACTTTCGTCGACTCTGTCTTGTCCCAGCGTTTTTTGACAATACCACCGACATCCAGAAACCCCGCCGATAATGCAGTGGTGAATACATGTGTTTTACCCATCAGTTCCTTGAGCATGGTTTTTACTCCCTCCCGTCCGTCCGGCTTGCCGAATGACTTTTTTCCGATAACGGCCATGGAATCGGCGGCAATAATGAGATTCTTCACTTTTTCATCGATCATGTAGACTTTGCGGTGGTTGATCACTTCATCAAGTTTGGCAGCGGCCCTCATTTTGATGGTTTTGATGGGATCGGCGTTGGTGATTCTGTCTTCTTCTACGTTTGTCACTGCCACTCTAAAACGGATGGACATTTTGTCCAGAATCTGGCGGCGTCCGACAGACTGCGATGCAAGGGTAATATGGGTGGGGATCGGCAGGGCGGCAAGCTGGGATTTGGACGAGGTGAAAGATAAGTTCATTGCGGTATTATACCGCACAAACGGATTTTTGTATAGTCGGGGTGGGCGGACCTGCCTCGCCGTGACGTCGAGTCAAGGCGGGCTTGAACCGTCGACCTCTTTGTCCCTAAAATATTTGTGTATTCTGTCGGGGATGCCAGACTCGAACTGGCGGCCTCATCGTCCCGAACGATGCGCGCTACCAACTGCGCTAATCCCCGACAGAATACACAATATTATCGAAGCGTTTACCCTAAAAATGTTGTGTCAAGCAAAGCTTGACAGATTGTTCGAATACAACATTTTCAGGGCGAGTCAACTCAAGACACACCCCGTATGTCGCATTTTACCATTCCCGTGATAAAATGCGAGAGTCATATTTGTCCCCGTAGCTCAATGGATAGAGCAGAGGTTTCCTAAACCTCCGATGTAGGTTCGATTCCTATCGGGGATACAAGGTCAGCGTATATTTGTGGCAAACAAGTTGGGGAGTGAGACAGAGGTTGAGTAGATTTATAAAATTAGAAATAATATATACCACACTGAATCATTGACAAATCACAATAAACCGAAACGCTCGGGAGAGTTTTGAATAAACTCAGTTTGTGACATCCGTTACCGGATCTTATGAGAGTGCATAAGATGCTTTGTTGCGCATGTCTATCCAATGAATGTACGATATTCTTGGCCCGGTTCATATTATTTTGAGTTATTACTTTTATCTCCTGTAAATGGTAACTGCTGTGCCCACCATAAGCCCACCTGCAGCTACATAAAAGTACAGTGATAAAGTTGGTGGAATAACATATCCAATTCCAATAAGAAGCAATGTACCGACAATTGAAACAACTGTCATTACAGCACTCGATACTGCCGCGTTCATTGGATGGTAAAGGATGTAGTAAACCACCATGCTTATGATTAAAAATTCACCGAGGTAACCGATAATCATCGGAATACTCCTTTCTGGTCTTGTCTTTCCCGGGTAAAGAAAAACATATTGTATTTGCATTGGAACTGACACTCAATCAGCGCCGCAAATTCCCGTTCATTATTTGAGATATCTATGCATGAAATATATCATGAACGGATTTCTCAAATAATAAAGACCGGAAAGGGTGATCAGTGTGGTATATGGTAAAGTACGTAGCAGAACCAGAACTAATATTATAAGATAAAATATCTTATAAATCAATTTTTATATATAGAAAAAACGCAAATGTACAGCGTATAAGTTGGTGAGGGAGTCTGCGATCTCTTTAGATATGGCGGATGAACTGGCTATAATAATTTATCGTAAATTCACGGCATACAGATTCGGCAGGGAGCCGGTGGAGGCATTGAGGGTGGTGAGGATGAGAACTTTGGATGCGTTGGACCAGGGGACCACAAAATTGTCCTGAAACGGTCCTGAGTAGATCGTTTTCTGGTTTGTTTTGTCGTAATCCATGACGTCGATTTTTTCTTTTGATACATAGATGAGATGACGGTTTGTGGGAAGCCATATAAAATTCTGATCTTTTCCGATAAAATAATTCCGGTCTTCTTTAATATCATACGTATATATGTTCCCTTCCGATATAGTCCGACTTTCTTCTGTTGTGTTTGATCCGATAAGAGGTGGAATGATCAGCTGAGGAATAGTTCCGGAAGTTGATGCTTCATAGAGGATTTTTGTTTCATCCGGTGAGAAACTGATGATATCCATGTATGTAGTGATTGTCTCCTGGGTGACGAGGGGTAATCCGGAGAGTTTTTCTTTCTTTTTGAGTTTTTCCAGTTCATCCCATTGGGCTTGAATGTCTTCAAGATTGTAGACGCGGGATATGGCAGTATTGAGTCTGTCTGAATCCAGAAGAAAATATTGGGACACTTCGGAAAATTCCGGAGTCCGCTTCACAAGAATTTGTTTTGAATCGGGTGACCAGAAAAATTCAATACCGCTTATATCAAATGTTTTTGCGTCAGCAATCTGGACCGCATCACGGTTGAGGCCTAAGGGACGGTCTGCCAGATCAAGGACAAAAATACCGGTTTTACGTGTCAGGAGTGCGCTTTCGGAAGATTCCTGTGTGGCAGGGATGATATAGACCAGTTTTGAACCGTCGGGGGATAAAGAAGGGGTTGTAATGCCGGATGTTGTGATTGCTGACAAACTGGGGCTTGTGGGAAACAGGTATGCGTCGGCACGGGATACGACTTCCCCTTTAATGCCGATCTGTTTGGTCCATGCCTGGTATCCTTCTTTCGCAATGGATACCGTATACCAGCCGGGAGCGATGTTTATGGTATTGTTTGTCGCGCTTTTCAGTTCTCCGTCAACAAGAATTTGGGCACCCGTGGGGTCTGATGTGGCTGCCAGAAGTCCTGTGGGTTTGAGTGATTTTCCAAGAAAATCGATTCTGTATCCTCGTCCGTAGGCAATGACGAGTATTGATGTTCCTAAAATAAGACACACTGATAAGAAAGGGATCAGAATATCTCGAATTTTATGAGTAGCCATAGAATATATTATAAATTATACTGTGGTAGAATGCGAGAACGAGAGGTGAAAGGGAAAAGGGGAAAGGAAAAAGTAAATGTTTTCAAAAAGAATCGGGATAGATCTGGGGACGGCAAACAGCGTGGTATGGCTTGCCGGCACCGGCGTGGTTCTGAACGAACCGACAGTCGTTGCTGTGACGATAGATGACAACAGGGTCGTGGCTGTAGGCAATGAAGCCAAAGAAATGCTGGGGCGTACCCCCGGCAATATCATGGCATCCCGCCCCATGAAAGATGGGGTGATTGCCGATTACCGGCTGACGGAGGCTATGCTCCGGTATTTTTTGAACCGCGTGGCTGGCAAAAACCGGATATTTAAACCGGAAGTCATGATCTGTGTGCCAAGCGGTGTGACACAGGTGGAGCGCCGTGCCGTACTGGATGCGACACTTTCGGCAGGAGCGCGTGTGGCATATCTTATTGAAGAACCGCTCTCTGCGGCAATTGGGGCGAAAATACCCATTGCTCAGGCATCTGGCCATATGATAGTGGATATAGGCGGCGGATCCACAGAATGTGCCGTTATTTCTCTCGGAGGAGTTGTCATTCACAAAAGCGCAAGAGTTGCCGGCAATAAGATTGATGAAGCAATAGCATTGTACGTGAAGAAAAAATGCAACCTGATTATTGGCGAGCGGATGGCGGAATCGATTAAAATTAATATTGGGAATGCGATGAAAAGTTCCAAATCAAAAATCCCAAATCCCAAAAATAAAGATGAAAAATTAGTATATCCGATTTCGAAGCATAGAAAGGACGTAAAAAAAGAAGACGAGGAAGTAATGGAAGAAAAGGCGCCGCTGCCACCCGGAGTGATGGAAGTGCGGGGCCGTGATACCGTCACCGGATTGCCACGGATGGTGGAAATTGAAGCGGGGGAAATTACGGAGGCAATAACGCCGGTTCTCTCACAGATTATCGCATGTGTGAAGGCAGTACTCGAAGATACACCACCTGAACTTGCTGCTGATATTATCGACAAAGGCATAGTGATGGCCGGAGGAACAAGTATGCTGAGAAATTTGGATGCTCTCCTCACCGAAAAGACCGGCGTGGTCTGCCATGTGGCAGACGATCCGCTGCTCTGCGTGGTTCGCGGGACTGGAGTTGCACTGGAAAATATTGAATTATACAAACGAAGCGTGGCGAGGAAGTAGTCAGTGGTTTGGGGTTTGTAGTTGGTAGTTTATAGTATAGCTTATAATAAATAATACTATATAACGAAAATTACTCTATTAAATTTATTTTATATACAAATAAATGTGTTCATATGAAGATTTTTCCACAGACCACGAACTATTAACTATGAACTATAGTATTACTACGAGCCTTCATGCGGAAAAAGTGCTGGGAATAAAAATCACAACGGAAGATAAAAAAAAGATTTTGGAGAACATTCATGAGTACATGGTTCAGGGTTCGGGGTTCGGGGTAAAACCATTAATTATTTTCACACCAAATCCTGAACAGATTGTTCTGGCGCAGAAAAATCATTCATTTCATGAGACCCTCAATAGGGCTGATTTGGTACTTCCTGATGGTATTGGAGTATTATGGGCTTTGAAAAAGCCTTTTGATCACAGGATATCCGGTATCGACTTCATGATGAATCTTATCGCATATGCCGAAAAAGAGAGCATAAAAATAGGCTTTATTGGGGGTAGGGATAAAATAGCACTCAAGGCACTGGAGTGCTTACAGAATAAACATCCAAAACTACAGGGTTGGGTTGCGGAACCGGAGGAGACGACAATAGAAGAATTAGCCTCAAAAATACTCAAAACACACACGAAGATGATATTTGTAGGGTTGGGTGCACCAAAACAGGAATTTTTTATAGAAAAATTATCTGCATACTACCAACCCCTCACTACTAACCCCATACTTTTTATGAGCGTGGGCGGATCTTTTGATATGATTGCCGGGCGGGTGAAACGGTCTCCGTACTGGATGAGAAACTCTGGACTTGAATGGCTCTGGCGGCTTATAATCGAGCCGTGGCGATGGAAGCGCCAACTGGCACTTTTACACTTCGCGGCCCTCGTTCTGAAAAGCCGGTCACGTGGGTATTTGAAAAAGTAACCGTGTGATCGGCTTACCAATTCGGAAGGAGGTTCCCGATGCCAAATATAATTTTGGCCATGTGGATGGCAGCAGCAGGACTGTTGAGTATTGTCATATTCTTTTTTACTCCAAAAAAAGGTTCAGATGCATCAGTACAGGCACAGCATGTAGCTTCGCTGATGATATTTGGACTCTTGTTTGCCTATGTGGTAAATCCGCTTACAATATTGATAGTCTCAACACCATGGAAAGTGTTGGGAATATTGTCTATTGCGGTGTATATCATAAGCGCGCTTGTTGGAGTGAAAGTGCTCAACAGAATTTCACAGATCGTGATTACCGGGTATGAGTGGATCTGTGTGATCTATTTCCTGTTTTTTGCCATACCACATTAAGCCTGACTGATCCCTAATAGGGGATATCTATGGATATATCAGTCAGGCTTTTTGTTAGGAAAAATAGTATCAATGTGATAGAAAATATATCGAAATAGATCCATAAAATCAGACCCGGCAGCTGCCGGGTCTGATTTTAAAGGCTTTTATTGTTAAGTATTTAAATAATCAAAGTAGGTAAAAATATATCGAAGTATAAAGGAGAAAAAAGACAGTTAACATGGGGTGTGTGCATAGGATAGGACTCCATATTAACCGTCTTTCATTTATGCAATGACGATCAGTACGAAGGTATCGGATGGTATTGGAGGCAGAGTAATGGTGAGTAGGTCCCGTACCTCCACTTTCACCATGAGGACGGTGCCGATGATAGATGCCATGGTAAACAGATCGGCATTGGTCCATCCAATGATATGATTGAACCGGTACACTTCCGTGAACAGGTCGATCAGGACGAATGCACGCATATCTGACCGGCATGTATGAAACAATGCAAGGTAGAGATTGTATGCACAAGAAAACTCTCCCATCCCCTCAATCCAGACGATTGGTTTGATAGTGGCTTTCACGGGTTTCTCCTTGGTGAAAATTTGAAAACAACCCCATGTTAACGTATGGAATAGCCCTGTGGGCTAAACAGGATCAAAATATATCAGATTTTATCATTATGATCAAGCCCTATAGTGTTGACTTGTACTAGGTACGTGTGGTAGAATTTCCGGATTCTGATATGTATTGAATCTGTGCCGCATGTTGCGGCGCATCGTTCGTGCATGCCGGATTGTACTTGGGTCTTGCCCAGTTAGATGTTAAATTATAAGTCTTTCTTTTCGGCGATGTTGCGCTAGCAACATGCGTAGATCTTTCTCGATTGTAGCACGGTGATTGAAGCGATATTCGGTCTCTAGGAGAAAAGCGGGGAAGCGTCT
>JBGSUE010000001.1:0-11173 GCA_041753515.1 Patescibacteria group bacterium | reverse complement strand
ACGCCTCACTGATTTTTCCGTCAGGAGTTACAAAAAATGCACTCTCTGTCCCCACACGTAAAGATCCTGAAAAAGAAGAGTCGCCCGTCACATTAAGCCGAGCATTGATTCCCACATCAACGTTAAATTCCAAAATTCCTTTCTGTACCTCACCGGCCAGCACAGCGCCTTCCATCGATCCTGACGGTTTTTCTACCGGCTTTATTAATATAGGAGAAAAAAAATTATGATTCTGTGGATTTTGCACTCGGTACGACAAAATGGAGTAGCTTCGAAAACTAACTCCAACTAATCCAAAAAGTATCAATAGGGATAAAAGTGATATAGGAATAGGTAAACCGGAAAACACCCACCACAAACGGCGAAACCATACTTTTCCTCCCTTAAGCCACTTCAACAAACGCCTGTACATCCACCGGAAATCAGTCACAATTGGTGCAAGATCAAGCAGGTCGGGAGGTGTTTTTTGGAAGGGTCGTAATTGAACGTCAGAAGAAAGAGAAGTCTCAGGAAATGACCAGCGGAAAAAATGCGTTAAAACAGAACGTTGTCTATTAATAGTGTTTGTTGGAACAGCATTTGCGGTAATATTACGGATATAATTATCCAGTGTTTGTGCGGAAAATATTTCAGAAGTCTCAGCGGAAATATGATTCTGAGAGAACCAAAAAAAGAATTTCTTAATATCGGACGAATAATTATGAACCGATCCTGAACCGATGCCTGACTTCTCAAGATGTGTAACATAACGCTGGCGGTATTTTTCCAACTCTTTCTCAATATTCCGTCCGTGTGCCTGATCAACATGATGCTCAGTTGACGCATGAACAATGTCAGAGGGAAATGTTGTCACATGCCACGATATGTATTTTTTCAGAGTCACGAGATACCGGGCTATTGTCTTTGCAGGAACGAATTGCTGTCGAAGAAATGCTTCATACTGTTGAAATAATTCAGGTGTATATGATGCTTCTGTAAATGACGTTCCGTATGCTTGTTCAAACCATCGGAGAAACACACGAAGATCCGCGACATAGTTGCGGATTGATCCCCTGGATAATCCTTGTGTAGCAAGGAAACTGGCATATTCCTTCGGCAAGCTGCTCACAATATTTTTGCGTTAATTATTTCTTAATGTAATAGATTGCTACTCCAATCTATTACATTACCAAACCATATACATAATACTCACAGAAATACACCTTATGTCAAGAGGGAAAAATGGACAAATTCGGATGAAGGAACTTACGAAAAATTTGTATATACGAAGACCGCATTTTCATGCGCATAGAGGACCGATTTTTCAAATGTATACTTTTTTTCTTCAGACACTGTCCGCACAATGATATCCCGCTTTTCCAAAATGGTAATAAAATTTGCATGCAGGGGTAGAATGTCAAACGGACCTTCAGTATTGACACTGGACACGGAAACAGCATCCCCTTCCCACAGCACTTTATCCGGACTGTTTATCCGAACTTTTATAGTAACTGTCATATTTTTGAATAATATTTTCTATTTCAAAATAGTATTTATTATATCAATTTTGCTTCTTTCAAGCTTCCGATATACATAAACTTGTCATCCGGTACATTGTCTACTGTACCGCCAAGAATTGCCTCCACATCCTCTACCACTGTCAGCCGCTCCACAAACACACCTTTCTTGGCGGTCTGTGATTCAGTAGTAAAAAACGGCTGTGTCATATAATTGATCAGTTTTTTTGCCCTCTGGTATACTTGTTGGTCAGCAGGTGACAATTCTGCTTCACCCACTATTGCCACAATCCGGCTCAACCTCTGATGGTTGTTCAGTGCTTCCAGTGCCCGTGTTGCCATTTCATAATGCTTATCGCCGACGACACGCTTATTTAACGTACTCGAACTGGATACGAGTGCATCAATTGGTGGATAAAATCCACGGCTTGCACGGTCACGGGATAAAATCACCTGCGCATCCAAATGCGATAAAATTGCCGCAACCCCCACATCCGAAAGTTCATCTGCCGGCACGTACACCGTCTGACAGCTTGTGATCGACCCATTGCTGGTCGATACCAGCCGGTTTTCGAAATTGGATATTTCTGTCTCCAGTGTTGCCTGATATCCAAGCTCTGAGGGAATTGACCCCAACACCGCCGATACTTCCGCTCCTGCCTGGATAAACCGGTATACATTATCTGCAAACAACAAAACATCTTTTTTTTGTACATCCCGGAAATATTCAGCCAGAGTTGCTGCAGCCCACGCGGTCCGGAACCGGACAATCGCGTTTTCATTCATCTGTCCGAATATGAGCGCCACACGGCTGATGACTTTGGAATCCTCAAGCGACTTCATGAGTTCATGACCTTCACGGATTCGCTCGCCGATTCCCGCAAACATGGATACACCCTCATGACGAAACGTAATATTGTGCAAAAGCTCAGTCTGAAGCACAGTTTTCCCGACACCTGCCCCGCCTACAAATCCGATTTTCCCACCTTTCACAAACGGGGTAAAAAAATCCAACTGTTTGATGCCGGTCTCAATAATTTCCTGGCTGGTCACCACATCCTCACCTTTCCCCTGCTCTTTATATATAGGTATCCACTGGACGTTCTCCAAGGGGCCTTTATTGTCCACGGGATTACCGAACAGGTTAAACACCCGTCCGAGGACGGTATCGCCCACAGGGATTTTCAGCGGTCCTCCGGTCGTCACAATTGGCATATCACGGAACAGAAAACTCCGTTTGGTGAGAGACAGGCAGTAGAGCATGTTGTCGTTGGAGTACGCATACACTTCCAGCTTTATTTTCTCGTTCTCAGGGCTCGTCAGGACCTCGAAAAATTTTGGTAAAATCTCATTTGAGTCGTAGGCGACCTCCACGATCTGTCCCCTCACTCCCCGGATCCTGCCATGGAAGACCTTTCCGTCTTTTGGATTGTTTTCCCGAGCTTCCTGATTATTAGCATTCTGATCCATACATTGCTAAATAGTACTTCTCAATATTTCTCATTACTATATCTTAATAATCTATTTGTATATCAAAAAATATCTTTTCCCTTTTCCCTTTCACCTTTCTCCTCTTTCAGTATACCATCTCCACATCCCCATACAATCTGGAAATTTATCACTGTAGTGTATAATACCCTCGGATTGAACCTTAACAGAAAGAGAGGCTATCATGGACTTCGTTCAACTCCACATCACTGGCCCTGATACTAAAATTCCGGAAGGAAATTGGTTTGTCACTATTGGTAAGCACGAAATTCGCGCAGAAGTGTCAACATCAACCAGATTGTTCATTCATTTCGGACGAAACAGAACACTTAAAGGTTCTGTAATAATCCCGACTCCGAAAACAGCAAAAGAGCTTTGGGAACAACTGGAAATTCTACGTAGCAGAAAAGCATTCCGCGATAAAGCTGAAGCAATAGTGATAAGTCTTATCGGGATGATCAAGGGCTGAATATCACAGGAGGCAGATTATTCTGTCCCATCTGTTCTCCTGTGATAATTAATCTTATAATAAGTATCCTATATATTCATTCTTTACCCTGTAGTTAATACTTTGAAAGTATTCCATAATCGTGAATATTCATATTTAAACCGTATGCATTCCACACATACGGGTTATCAGTCTCATGAAACGACTGATATGTACATCCGATAGAGGAAATATTGATTTTTACGGCCTTGATTTTTCATCCAGTTTTTGATATACTATATACCTTACCCTACTCGAGGGGATTTTTGTTCTTTCACAACCCGCACTAACAGATAAATATCTCCTTTTTTTATAAATAATAAGCTGTGTGATCTTAAAAAAGATAAAAGATTAGACAGCTTATTATTCAATAAACCAAAATGGAGATAAACAATGACTGATAAAAAAATCGTAAAGCTCAAAGAGGATGGAGCGTATCGACGCCATGCTGGAGATACACATTCTCTTGATGGAGAAAATATATTCTTAAAAGCTGGCACAACCCTAAAAATTTTTAGGGAAAGGTATTGCGTTAATTCTTGATAAAGGGGCACATTTCTTTAAACGAATTATCTATCACCATAAAGACGATTAATTCGATTCAGCTTCGAAATGCTCGCATTCTTGATTATACAAATGCGAGCGTTTCAAGCTCAAATTATCTAAATTATCTTTGTTTGTGCGGGTTTTATCTTTATTGATGTCTTAGTATCCTCTATGATACTATTTAAATCAGTTTGAATAGTTCATTTCAAATCTATTGAATAAGAAAAAATAGTGAGGCGAAAATGGAATTTCTGAATCAATATGTTTTCCCGGCTCTTTTTTCCATCTTCATGGCCGCACTGGTCATCGGATTTTGGGAGTGGAGACACAGGGAAAAGAAAAAATAAAACACGTTTGGGGGATTAAATCGGGTCGTCTGCTATCGACCGGATTTTATCCCTCAAAAGCTACATTTACGATACGAAAAAACCCTTTTTCTCCCGGCATTTCGCGCCGGCACTAGAGAGGGTTTTTTTATTGGAAAAATTTCCCCCCAAACCGCATATTTTTTGTAATCCTGTCACTTGCCCCACAGTGAATTGGGTTCATACATCCGTTGCAGCTGATACCAGCAAAATCCTCCGTTGATGATCACAAACACCACCCATACTAAAATCATCCACCAGTTGTTGACCAATCGAAGAATTACGACCAGGGAACCAGATGCAAATGCAAACAGCGGAAAAAGAATAGGCATAACGTCTCCTCCTTTATCCGGTTCCATCATCACGATGAAGATGAAATACCAGATCCCCTGAATCAGCATAGCTGCGGCAACCAGCTGAATGTTGTCTTGATTGGGGACATGCTGTGGGAGAAAACTTACTCCGCCTGCTGCAAGGCCGGGTGCCAAGAGAAGCAAGGCGCTGAAGATTTTTTTCATGAGAAACCATCCTTTCATTCTGGAATATGCGGTTTGGGAAGGTACGGGGACAGAAAGATACTGTATAATTATATCATGTCTCCCTCCTTGTCCGTCATTATTCCCACCCTCAATGAAGAGCACTATCTTCCCCGGCTTCTCGAAAGCCTGAAAAAACAGACATATACAGATTTTGAAATTATCGTATCAGACGGTAACTCTCACGATCAAACAGCATCAATAGCGCGAACATATGACTGCCGTGTGATATCACAATCACAACGCAGTCCGGCCGCACAACGGAATGCCGGTGCCCATGCTGCCCGCGGCACCCTTCTCCTGTTCCTGGATGCAGACACGATCCTGCCCGACACGTTTATTGAAAAAGCAATGACGGAATATTTCCGTAAGCATCTGGACGTTGCCAGTTTCCTCTATATTCTGGATTCACCCAAGCCGATCTACCGGCTTGCTACTGCCTACACGTTTATTTTTGTCACCCTCATTTCCCACTTCTACCCCATCACCATCGGTGCAGGGATGATGACCACACGGTCATGGTTTAAAAAATCCGGTGGATTTGATGAATTGCTTTTTCTAGGTGAGGACAATGATTTTGTGAGAAAAATCGTCCGGCAGAAAGGAAAATACGGCTTTATCCGGTCAACCCGGATGAAGGTATCAGCCCGCAGGTACGAAAAAGACGGAGCCTGGCCGTCATTTTTTAAACTCCAGTACATCGTGGCATACTACATGCTCTATGGAAATGTCAGAAAACCCATCGTGGAATATTCGTACGGATCCTATACGTCGCGGAAATAAAAACCCCCAAACCGCATATTATAATTTTCCACTATCATTGCGGACAAAGTGGATCAATGCTGTGATCACCATACATACCATGATGATCAGCATACTATTCCCAAACACCTGCACGTCCCCATACATATGAAATTCATATCCGGAAATATATGCTGTAGCGCATGCTTTTATGAACCCGTCAGCACATATTGCCACCATGGTAATGACAGAATCATAAATATATACATGCTGATATCCTGCAATCGTTGCCCATAAGGAAGTGAAAAATAGTATTGCTGTAGTCAATATTGCCACTCCAACAAATACGAGGCGTACTCGTTCATATCCACACACCACGAAAACGAGTAAAACCAGTTCGATAATAATCAAAATCCAAAGAGTATTCAAGCCAATGAGCTTTTTCATAAAAAAACCATCCTTTCATTCTGGAATATGCGGTTTGGGAAAGAGCTTTACAGACAGGCTAAAGGCAGTATACACCGTTTTCTGGTATTGACAAAATATCCTATAATTGATATAAAATATCCTATATCTCTAGCGCAGGAGATATTTTTTGTTTTTCCACCCGTCACACGACGGTGATCAGAGAGAATTGAGGTGCATGGTGAAAAATACTTTGCCACCGTACCTGAGTGATTCTCATGGAGTTCTGCAAATCAATGTTGGTGTTTTTAACGTAACCGAATCAGTTACTCTCACGGTAACATTCGAAATGCAAAAAGCACCCAACCGAAGATTCTGGTCCATAACGGATTCCCGCAGTGGCCAATCAGCATCCGGCCATATAAACGGAACCAGGATGGAAAAGCTCCTTGCAGATTTACACAGGTATACAACCGTTGGGAGTACCGGTTTGGAAGCGGTTCGCGAGGTCATTAAAATATTGAATGGTTTCCAAACCGAAAAAAAAGTAGTCCGGTCTCACGCGGTATCAAAACTCGAGGCGGCCCACAAGCGCGAATGATATAGTACTATAAAACATATACCATTCGGGCCGTCTCTGATTTATATCTTTACGGTCACCCCTCTATCCTGAATTATTAAAATCCCCCACATACTTCAAACAGTTATTGCAACTACATTGCCCCCTTATTCCGGAACAGGCATACTCCAGCTGCAATCTGTAATGACACCAACAGGATTGACCAACTCATTCCAATCATGGTAATCAATATGCACGATAAGCCGCTCAATATGAATGCCATCATGTATTCCCAGGCGCGCGAAGATTTCTTTCCCTTATACACGATCACAAAGGAGACAGAAATGGCAAGCAAACCTGCAACAACCCCAAAAAAACAATAGGCTGTTATGAGTACAGTTCGAATGGATTCATCTTGAATCAGGCGTATGCATACGGCAACAATTACCAAAAAAATGACAATTCTGTTGCGCCAAACCGTCGGATCAACATACGTTATATTCATTGAAATTATCCCTTTCTTCAGAAATATTTTTCACATACTGAGGAGAAATCAATATACGTGTAAGTACATTCATTTCCCCCCAGTAATATGTATGTATGTGGGGGGTTTGAAAGGTGCTTTCAGGCAGGTTGCATAGGAGAGTATACCACAAAAAATCCCCCTCCATAACACACTCGCGAGTGCGCGTCCGGAAAGGGATTCGCCAGATTTTTTCTATCTTTTCCTTCGTTCTTCAATCTGGCAGAGCCTGTATGCAATTGCAGATCCGATTGCTGCAAACACAACGGCCCACGTCCACGATATGGGTTGAATTATTATAAATAGTGCGATTCCGCACATACATCCTATGACGTATCCAACCCAGCTTGTGTGCACAACAACACGCAGGATGAATATCATTACTATAAATCCACCCAGGATGATGGATACGTCTTCTCCGGAAAAATCATCCGGCGGGTGCACAAAGCCCAGCACGACCATCGCAATGAGCATGATCGCCATGAAGGCCACGACTCGAAACGTATTTTTAGGGGGCATATCTACTCCATTATGGACTTATAAATTAACTGGTGTGACCCAATTGCAGTCCATTGCGGAAAAACATCAGTATTTTCCCGCAGCGGACTGCAGTAGCCTTCAATATCTTCCGGTTTTCAATGAACGCACGAAGTATACCACAGATTCACCGTTTCCACCCGCTCATGGCGGCAAACGTCTCCAGAAGCTTGGCATTGGCAATGGACAGCTGGATTTTCCGAAGTTGGGATTTTTTGATTTTCAATGTGTCGCGGCTCCGTTCTTCCGCCCCGGACATAGTGAGAAGTCGCGCAGCTGTCCGGGATAAATCGGACTCCAGCATGACGCGCAAAAACAGAAGTGCCCGCAGATGAGTCTTGAAAAAATCCAAAATCTGGGTCAAATCCGGTTCAAAAAGAATATTGATTTCATTCTCTCCGATTTTTACATCCGACTCTGCCGCCTGGGTAATATCGGACTTCCCCACCGTCTGGGTCATGAGTGTCACGAATTTCGGGTAGTAGAGTGTGACGGTATGATAGTCTTTGATCGCATCAAGAAATTGTGCGGTTTCCTTGTCCGTCGGATTATCGTGGGCAAACTGCTGGCGGGTAAACTTCCGGTCTTTGGCGCTGGGGGATTTCATGTAATCAGCGCCGGTTGATCCGATCACCATGAGATCCATGTCATTCCCCTTCGTTTCCTCAAGATATGTTTGCATGATATTCACATTGAGATTTCCGTAGAACCGCTGGTTACTGGTCACGGCAACCGCCAATTTTTTTCCCTCTTTCCCGCCGGTTTTCATTTTTGCACTCTCTTTGGCACTTGATACCTGCACTAAATGATACAAACGGGATATTTCAGTATAAAACTGTGCATTTTTCTCGAATGCGTCCTTGATTTTTTGAATGCGGGAAGCGGCAACCTCGGTAAAAGCACTTGCGATAAACCGCATGGTGGTAATATCATCAAGTTCGGCTTTCAGTTCGTCAATCGTGGGCATACGGCTATTTCATCGCGTTTTCCAGCTCACCTAGATTGTTCTTCAGTGTCTCGATTACCTCGTCCAGTTTGTGTTCGCCGATTTTTTCGGCAAGGGTTTTATACGGTTCCTTTTCAGATAACGCTTTAATGACCAATCCTTTCTTCAGGCGCACCGCATCAGCATCTTTCTGATCAAAAAATCCGGTATACACAAGCGCCAAAAGAAGAATCTGCACGCCGGGGGCTACCGGGCTCATCGGCTCCTGGCGGATCAGCTCCTCTACGGTTTTTCCCCGTTTGATCTTCTGCTGGGTCTCTGCAGACAATTCACTGCCAAACCGGGCATAGCGCTCCAGTTCATGGTAATCGGCAATCAAGCCCCGTACTTTATCTGATATCTGTTTATGGATAAACATCTGGGTCTGCCGGCCCACCCGGGTCACCGACCGGTCTGCTTCGATGGCCGGATACACGCCCTGCGCGCGAAGAGCCGCAGAAAACAGGATATGGCCGTCAGTAATACTCATGACATTGGTCGGGATGAGCGAGGTAAAATTTTCGATATTCACTTCAATGACCGGCAGAAGCGTAATGGCGCCGCTTTTGTAATGCTCGTTGAACGATCCGCCCCGTTCAAGCTGGCTTGAATGCTGGTAAAAAATATCCGCCGGATAGCTCTCCCGTCCGGGCACACGGCCGGCCAGAAGGGAAATTTCGCGGCTGTATTTGGCTTGTGTGGCCAAATCATCAAGGATCAACAATACATCTTTCCCAGCGCTCCGGTAAAACTCAGCCAACGCACTGGCCACATTTGGAGTAATGGATATCATAGGAGCTGATTCATTGCTGGTTGCGGCTAATATGATGGTGTGTCCGCCGGCTCCTGCCTTCTCCACATCCTCTGCAAACCGCTTCACTTCCACTTCGCTTTTGCCGATCCCGGCATAAATACAGATAATCCCGCTTCCTTTTTGGCTCATGATGACATCAAGAAAAAAAGCCTCTTTGCCGCTTCGCGGTTCGCACAGTACCAGTTCCCGCTGTCCCCGGCCGATGGGAAGAAGTGTATCAACGACTGTGATTCCCGTATAAAACTGTTTTTTAATCAGACTGCGTGCATCAATCCCCGGTGCCACCAGGTCCAGATCAAGACGGGAATCGCCGGGCGGCAGTGCCCCTTTGCCGTCCAGCGGTACGCCCAAAGGATTAATCGTACGGCCAAAAAGATTGGCTCCCAGTGGAATGGCGAGCCCCGATCCGGATTTGGAAAACGCATCTCCGGGCTTGGGGCGTTCGGCATCCAGCATAAGAGCTTCAACAGTATCTTTGGAAAGCGCGTTGATGAGCGCACGTCCTCCGGTTTTTGTGGTAATAATATCGTTAATACGTGCCGTGGGAAGACCGTGGATGTTCACCAGGTAATCCTGGCTGGATATAACGTATCCTATTTCTTTTTTCGTTTTCGTAAACTCAGGCATTATATGTAGTGTAGCATGAGATGAATATTTTTTGGGATTTGGGATTTGGAACTTGGGATTTGCCCATGCTATACTTCCCCTATCCTGTAGCGCGACAGGTGGCGATTTTAACAACTCGCAGATCACCGCGAGCACATTCAAAGAGGAAACATGAAAACATTAACCTTTCGGATAATTCCGATCGCTCTGGTTTTGGGTATCGGATTGATTATGGCATTCTGGATCTTCGCTCCCAAACCGGACATCACACTTCCAAGCTTTCACAATGACGCACAACCTGCCATCATCGATCTGACAGGCAATGAAGCAATGGATGCACCGGTACCAAGGTCATTTCACAAAACCATCGATGATCAATATTGGCTGACCGGATTTTCCAATGGTACACAGTGTTGGTGGCATCTTCATCAGCAAGGTAGACCCGTCCCGGCTATCGACGAATCGCCGTTTGATTGCACAGATATGGAGACTTTCCTCCAACAGGTCTTCAGGCGATTAGGGTTTACGTACGGGCCGTATGCCAAAGCACTGGAAGAGTTCATCACATCGTTTAAGAACTTTACACCACCCCCGGCTATGCCGTGAAAAAAGGAGGAACACATGAAAACTGGAACGCTTCGATTCATCCCGATCACACTGATTTTGGGCATCGGATTGATCATGGCATTCTGGATCTTCTCGCCCAAACCGGACATCACAGTACCGGACTTCCATCAGGATATCCCGGTCGTCAGACTCGATCCGTACAAAAACCCGCCGGCAAGCCCTGACGAAAAACTGCCTCCTGGCGACTGGGGAACCGAGTTCACAGCGGAGAATGTCACCATCATCGGCTTCGGAGGCGGAGGTGGTGGCAGTTGCGGATTCTACCCGTACAACGGCCTAAATTCAGTCCAACTAGGCGATCCGCAGTGGAATAATGTAGGGTCTTGCCCAGTTAGATGTTAAATTATAAGTCTTTCTTTTCGGCGATGTTGCGCTAGCAACATGCGTAGATCTTTCTCGATTGTAGCACGGTGATTGAAGCGATATTCGGTCTCTAGGAGAAAAGCGGGGAAGCGTCT